>RPRK01000031.1 GCA_003818495.1 Burkholderiales bacterium | reverse complement strand
GGCGCGCGGCTTCGCGACGGCGGCGCGGCGTCGCCCGCGATGCTGGCGGTGGGCGTGTCCCTCGGCGGGAACGTGCTGCTGAAGTGGCTCGGCGAGCGCGGCGCGTCGGCGGGCTTCGTCGCCGCCGCGGCCGCGGTATCGCCGCCGCAGGACCTGCAGGCCGGCGCGGAGGCCCTGTCGCGCGGCTTCAACCGGCTCTACACCGAGAACTTCCTGCGCACGCTGCGCCGCAAGAGCCTCGCGATGCTCGAGCGCCACCCGGGACTCTTCGAGCGGGACGTCGTCGCGGCCAGCCGCACCTTCTTCGACTTCGACGAGCACGTGACCGCGCCGCTGCACGGGTTCTCGGGCGCGATCGACTACTGGACGCGATCGTCGTGCCGGCAGTACCTCGGCGGCATCACCGTGCCGACGCTGGTCATCAACGCGCTGAACGATCCCTTCCTGCCGGCGTCCGCGCTCGCCGCCCCCGCCGAGGTGTCGCCCGCGGTGCGCCTGGAGTACCCGGCGCAGGGCGGCCACGTCGGCTTCCTCACCGGTCGTCCGCCGGGGCGCCTGGGCTGGCTGCCCGCGCGCGTCTTCGCCCATTTCGCCGACGTGCTCGGCGCCGCCGCGGTACGCGCGCCCGACACCTGAGGAGCCCCCCGTGCCGATCGACGACCAGGTCCTGAAGGCGATGGCGCGCTGGCCGAACGTGCCGGCGGTGCACGGCTGGCTGCGGCTGGACCGGCGCGGCCGCTGGCTGCTGGTCGACCGCGGCGCGCCCGGCTTCGACGAGGCGCTGCACGGTGCTGGCAGCGAGATCACCAGCCCGCCGATCGTCGACTTCATCGGCCGCAACTACTCGGCGGATGCGCAGGGCCGGTGGCACTGGCAGAACGGGCCGCAGCGCGTGTTCGTCGACCTCGCGCTCGCGCCGCTCTTCTTTCGCGTGATGGGCGAGGCGCCCGCGCAGACCCTCGTCACGCACACCGGCTACGCGGTCGGTCGCATCGCGCGCGCGGCCGCGGATGCCGACGGCAACCTGTGGCTCGAGACCGATCTCGGCGCGGGCTGCATCGACGACCGCGACCTCGGCGCCCTCGACCTCGCTCTGCGGGATGCGCCCGACCCTGCCGGCCGCACGGGCACGCTGCGGCTGATGGGCGAGCACGCGGTCCACGTCCTGGACGGCCCGCCGGCCCTCGCGTTCGGGTTCGAGCCGACGCCGCGCTGATCGGCCGACGAGCCGGCGCGCCGATGCGCCGATGCGCCGGCGCGCTAGCGCTAGCGCTGCTGTCCCTGCTGCCGGGTCTCCTCGAACTCGCGCAGCGCGTCGGGTTCGATCTCACGGATCCGCGAATCGATCATCGACGCGGCATAGAAGTCGGTGTCGCCGGCCTTCTGGCCGCGGCGCAGCTGGTCGAGCGCGGACATCGGCGACCCGAGCAGCAGGTACTGCTCGGCCACGGCCCGATGCGCCTCGGCGCGCCGGCCGAGCGCGAAGTTCGCCTGCGCGCTCAGCGCCCACAGCCGCGCGTCGCCGCGCCAGACCAGGAGGTGATCGTTGATCAGGCGCAGCGCCTCGCCGGGCTGGCCCGCGGCGATCAGCGCCTCGCCCTGCACCCGGGCGAGGCTGCGCGCGTCCGGGAACCGTGCCAGCGCACGGGTCGCGCGGTCGGCGGCGCCGCGCGCGTCGCCGGACTCGAGCCGTGCGCTCGCACCGAGCACCTCGAGGTAGGGATGGCCAGCGCTGCCGACGAGCGACTGCGCCTGGGCCAGCGCGGTCTCGACGCGCGCCCAGTCGCGCTGCGCGGCGGCCACGCTCGCCAGCCCGAACCAGGGCGCCGGGCCCGCCTTCGGGCTCTGCCGGACCGACTGCTCGGCGAGCGCGCGCGCAGTGCGGCGGCCCTCGGCGCTGTCGTCGGCGAGCGCGCGCAGCCGGGCGCGCAGCAGCTGGAACTCGATCGAGTCGGCCCGCTGCCGGTAGCGGCTCTCGCGCAGCCGCAGCTGCATGTCGCCGATCCGCTCGCCGGTCACCGGGTGGGTCCGCATGTAGGCCGGCGCATTCGACTCGTAGAAGCGGCTCGCCTGCTGCAGCCGTCCGAAGAAGCTCACCATCGACTGGACGTCGAAGTCGGCCTGCCGAAGGATCTCGAAGCCCACCCGGTCCGCCTCGCGCTCGGCCTCGCGCGAGAACGACAGCATGTTGCTGCGGGCCATCTCGCCGCCGATCAGCAGGCTGCCCATGGCGGCCTGCGGATTGGAGCGCGCCGCGAGCAGCGCCAGCACCATGCCGGCCATCGACACCAGCGAGACCTGCTTCTGCTGGGCGAGCATCCGCGCGATGTGCCGCTGCGTGACGTGCCCGATCTCGTGCGCCAGCACCGCCGCGACCTCGGACTCGGTCTCGGCGGCGGTCAGCAGGCCGGTGTGCACGCCGATGTAGCCGCCCGGCAGCGCGAACGCGTTGATCGACGCCTCGGCCAGCGCGAAGAACTCGAAGCTCGTCGAGCCCGCCGCCGGTGTCGCCGACAGCGGCGCGGCCAGGCGGTTCAGGTAGTCGACGAGGTCCGCGTCGTCGAGCCACGCCGCGTCGCGGCGGATCTGCCGCATGATGGACTCGCCGAGCCGCCGCTCGGCCTGCGGCGAGAGCTCGTCGGCCGACGGGTCCCCCAGCCGCGGCAGGTTCTCGATCTGCGCGGCGACCGGCACCGGACCGAGTGCCAGCGCGATGGCGAGCGCCGCCGACACGAGGCGCGCGCGCAGGCCGACCGGGCGGTGGGGGATGGGCATGTTGCTATGATAGGCGCGCCATGACCGCGCCCTCGCCACGCCCCGCGCCGCCGGCGCCGCCGGACTCGCCGTCCGCCCCGCCGCTGACCCATTTCGACGCCGCAGGACGGGCGCACATGGTCGACGTCGGCGACAAGGCGGTCACCCGCCGACGCGCGGTCGCCAGCGGCCGCATCGCGATGCGCGCCGAGACCTTCGAGCTCGTCCGCAGCGGCGGCGCGAAGAAGGGCGACGTCCTGGGCATCGCACGCATCGCCGCGATCCAGGGCGCGAAACGGACGTCGGACCTGATCCCGCTGTGCCACCCGATCGCGCTCACCCGCGTGGCGGTGGAACTCGAGCTCGACCCCGCCGCGCATGCGGTGGTCTGCACCGCGACGGTCGAGTGCGAAGGCCGCACCGGCGTCGAGATGGAGGCGCTGACCGCCGTGCAGGTCGGCCTCCTCACCGTGTACGACATGTGCAAGGCGGTGGACCGCGGCATGACCATCACGGACGTGAGGCTGCTGGAGAAGCACGGCGGCAAGAGCGGCAGCTTCGTCGTCCCCGCCTGAGATGGCGACGGCGGGCGTGCGGCGCTACATCGACCTGCAGCCCGGCGACCCCGCGCCGTGGTTCGAGCAGCGCGGCTGCGAGAATCCGCGCTACGTCTTCGACACCGCCGCGGGCCGCTGGCTCGTGCTGTGCTTCTTCGCGTCCGCGTCGGACCCGGTGGGTCGCGAGGCCCTCGCCTGCGCCCTCGGGCGCCGAGACCTGTTCGACGACGCGCATGCGAGCTTCTTCGGCGTGACCCTCGATCCGGGCGACGAGAAGCGCGGCCGGATCCGGGACAGCATGCCCGGCATCCGCTTCTTCCTCGACTTCGACGGCCGCGTCTCGCGCGCCTACGGCGCGATTCCCGACGATGCCCAACCGGGCGGCGGGCGCGTTCCGGTGCAGCGGTTCTGGTTCGTCATCGATCCGACCCTGCGGATCGTCGCGAAGATCCCGTTCGGCAACGACGGGGCCGGCCACCGTGAGGCCATCGGGCTGATCGAACGGCTGCCCGCGCCCGGACGCCACGCCGGGGTCGAGCTGCAGGCGCCGGTGCTGCTGCTGCCCGACGTCTTCGAGCCGGCGCTGTGCGAGGAGCTCGTCGCCACCTACGACCGGCTCGGCGGCACCCCGTCGGGCTTCATGCGGCAGGTCGACGGCCGCACGGTGCTGATCAGCGACCCGGGCCACAAGCGGCGCCGCGACTGCCACGTCGAGGCGCCCGACCTGATCGCCCGGATCCAGGCCCGGATCCGCCGCCGGGTGGTGCCCGAGATCCGCAAGGTCCACCAGTTCGAGGTGACCCGGATGGAGCGCTACATCGTGGCCTGCTACGACGCGGAGGACGCCGGGCACTTCAACGCGCACCGCGACAACACCACTCGGGGCACGGCCCATCGGCGGTTCGCGGTGTCGGTCAACCTGAACGCGGGCTTCGAGGGCGGCGAGGTGGGCTTTCCCGAATACGGGCCCCGGACCTTCAAGCCGGCCCCCGGGGCCGCGCTGGTGTTCTCGTGCTCGCTGCTGCACGCGGTCACGCCGGTGCGGCGCGGTCGGCGGCTCGCCTTCCTGCCCTTCCTCTACGACGATGCGGCGGCTCGCGTCCGGGAGGCGAACAACGCGTATCTCGCAGACGGGCTCGACCCGTACCGCCCCGAAACGACGACGCGGACCGCGCCGGATGCCCCGGCCGGCACCGAACCGGCCCTCAGCCGCGGAACAGGTTGATCGCCGCCAGAGCGACGAAGCCGACAGATGCGAGCACGATCGCCCAAACGGCGAGTGCCGAGCCGGCCTGGGACAGTGCTGAACGGGATGAGACGCTGTGCATCGCTGATCGAACCTCCGGGCGCAGAGCCTACCCCCAGCATGCGCGTCCGAGCAGCCGACGAGACCTCTTTTCACGTCACTCCACAGAAGTGTTGTCGGCACGCCGCATCGCGTTGGTGCATCGGGCGACGTCGCCCGAGCGATCCGCCGGAAGCGGGCAAGCCGCGTGCCCCGGTCGGGGCGCCGGTCAGTCCCGGTAGTAGACGATCTGGATGCTGCTGGCGAGGAGGGTGCCGTCGTCGCCCCAGACCTCCGCGCGCTGCTCGAAGAAGCCCTGGGAGAACCGGACACCGCGTGCGCAGGCCAGGACCGGCCGCGCGCCCTGCGCGGCGAGTGCGCGCGGATCGGCGTGGATCAGCGTCGTGATCGAGACCGTCCCGATCGGCGTGAAGCGCCTGCGGCGGCGGAACACCCGCGGATAGAACGCGTCGCTGATCGCAGCGAGGGCGGGCGCATCGAGCGGGCGCTCCGGCAGGTCGCGGATCCACATCGCGGTGCGCGAATGCGGCAGTTCGTCGCCGGCGTCCAGGTCGGGCCAGCCGCCCTCGACGAAGCGCATCTCGTAGCGGTTCGCCCATTCGATGCCCGCGCGCGGCGTCGCCACGGCGACCTCGGCCGCGGGCGGCACCTCGGGCATCGTCAGCTCGGGCGCGGCCCAGGTGTCGCGGCGCACCGCGAAGACGGCGCTCGCGGTCGAGACCACGTGGTCGCCCTGATGCAGCGACAGGCTCCAGTGCTGGGTCGCGCGGTTGGTCCGCGCCGGCCGCGCATCGATCTCGAAGGCACCGTCGGCGACCGGTCCGGCGAAGTTGACGGTCAGCGCCAGCGGGTCGCCGAGGCGCGCGGGATGGTCGAGCGCGGCCTGCAGCAGCACCGCGGCCGTGATGCCGCCGAACGGGCCGACCATGTTCGCCCAGGGCGCGGTGGTCCGGCCGCCGAAGCGATGCTCGCCGAGCGGATCGAGGGCGAGCGCGGCATCCAGCGGATGCGGCGCGGACGGGAGGGAGCGGGTCTCGGTCATGGAGAGGGGGTGGGGATGGGAGGGGAAACCGGTCTCGCCCGCGCGCCCCAGGGCGTCACGGCGACCGCGAGCGCCGTGCCGACGCCGTAGATCAGCATGCCGCCGGCCACGAGCGCGAAGTACTGCCAGGCCTGCGCGTCGTGCGTCGTCAGCCAGTAGCCGACGGCGGCGACCAGCAGCAGCCGGACGGTCGCGGCCAGCACCGGCCCGAGCACCTTGCCGGAGCCCTGCGACGCGAAGTACAGCGTGAGCCCGAAGCCGAAGGCCGCGAACGCGGGACCGGCCCAGCGCAGGTACGAGCGGGCGTGGACGAGCACGGCCTCGTCGGCGGTGAAGAGCGTCGCCCAGGCGTCGGGGGCGACCGACACCACGGCACCGAGCGCGCCGAGCATCAGCGCGGACACGCTCGCCGCGGTCCAGGCCACGCGGCGCGCGCGGGCGACGTCGCCGGCGCCGATCGCCATGCCCACCATCGGCACCGAGGCGACGCCGATGCCGAAGGCGATCGGGATCAGCAGGAACTCGAGGCGCTGCCCGATGCCGTAGCCGGCGAGCGCCTCGACGCCGAGCCGGGCGACCAGCCCGGTGAAGATCAGCACCGTCAGCACCGACTGCACCGGCGACAGGCAGGCCAGCGCGCCGACCTTCAGGATGTCGGCGAACAGGTCCCGGCGCAGCGCGACGCCGCGCAGGCGCAGCGTGAGCCGCGCGCGCCCGCTGGCGAGCCACCAGGCGAGGAAGCCGACGCCGGCGGCGGTCGCGACGATCTGGCCGACCGCCACGCCGGGCATGCCGTACTGCGGGATCGGCCCGATCCCCAGGCCGAGCGCGCCGCCGATCGCGATCTGCAGCACCGACGCGACCAGCAGCGTGACCGACGGCACGCGCATGTCGCCGGTGCCGCGCAGCACCGACGCGAGCGTGTTCAGCAGCCAGATCAGCACCGCGCCGAAGAACAGCACGCCGGAGTAGCGGACCGCCTCCTCGAGCACCTCGCCGCGGCCGCCGAGCGCGTGGTACAGCATCGGACCGAGCGTGAGGAACAGCACCGAGGTGATCACGCCGGCGAGCGCGCCGATCACCACCGCGTGGACCGCGAGCGTGCGCGCGCGCTCGGGGTCCTTCGCGCCCAGCGCCCGGCTGACGGCGGACGAGACGCCGCCGCCCATCGCGCCGGCCGACATCATCTGCACCAGCATCGCGAACGGAAACACCAGCGCCATCGCGGCGAGCGGCGAGGTGCCGAGCAGGCCGACGTAGCGCGTCTCGGCGATGCCGACGGCGACGGTCATCGTCATCGCCAGCACGTTGGGCAGCGCCAGGCGCAGCAGTGTCGGCAGGATCGGACCGGAGGTGAGCGACATGGTGCCTCGTGCCGCGGGACGGGGTTCGAACCCGGATCCCGCCGCGATGGTTGCATATGCAATGGTTGCAGCTACAATGTACCCATGGTCGATGCCGTTGTCCAACCCCGGGGCTGCACGAACTTCAAGCTGCGCCAGCTGCTGCGCGCGGTCGCCCGCCTGTACGACGCGGAGTTCGCGCGCGCGGGGCTCAAGGGCACCCAGTTCTCGCTGCTGTCGCACGTCATCTCGATGGCGCCGGTGCAGCCGGCCGAGCTGGCGCGCAGCATGGGGCTGGACGCCTCCACGCTGACGCGCAACCTGCGCGTGCTCGTCGAGCAGGGCTGGGTCGACCAGGGGCCCGGCGTCGACGCGCGCAGCCGCCTCGTGACCCCGACCGCCGCCGGCCGCGTCAAGCACGCCGAGGCGCGACGGCACTGGAAGCACGCGCAGCGCGCGCTGCAGGAGCGGCTCGGCGCCGAGCAGGTCGCGGCGCTGCACGCGCTGATCGACGACGGACTGGCCCGGCTCGACACCGACGAGACGCAGTCGCCCGGCCCGATCGACTGACGGGCTGCGACCGAGGGGACGCGGGGGGACATCGAGGCACCCGCCCGCACGTCCGGCCCGGGGCCGCGCCGCCGCGGTGCGATACTCGGCCCATGCCCGAGACCGCATCCGCCTCCGACTCCATCCCGCGCCTCGAAGGCGCCCCCAACTTCCGGGCCGTCGACCCGCTGCCTGCCGCCGACGGCCGGCTGCGCGCCGGCCGGATCTTCCGCTCGGACGCGCTGCACCGGCTGACCGACGTCGACGTCGGCGCGCTCGCCGCGGTGGACATCGGCGCGGTGCTCGATCTGCGCCGCGACGACGAGCGCAGCCAGATGCCGAGCCGCTGGCCGCAGCGCAAGCCTCGCGAGATGCTGACCTTCGACGTGCTCCCCGACCTGCAGGCGGTGCGGGCCGGCGGCTGGCGCGTGCAGCTCGCCCAGCCGGATTTCGACGCGACCGGCGCCCACCGCTGGATGGACGAGACCTACGCCCGCATGCCGGCGGCGCTGGCCCCCGCCGTCCACGAGGCCGCGCGGCGGCTCGCGCGGCGCGGCGAGGCGAGCACCCGGGTGCTGGTGCACTGCACTGCCGGCAAGGACCGCACCGGCTTCGTCGTCGCGATGCTGCTGGCCGCGCTCGGCGTGAGTCGCGAGGCGATCGTCGACGACTACCTCGAGAGTTCGCGGCGACGCCCGCCCGCCGCGCTGGCCGACATGCTGATCGCGCTGTCGGACCTGCAGGCGAGCCCACGGATGCGCGCGGCGATCGAGACCATCGCCGATGTCCGCGCCGACTGGCTCGAGACGGCGCTGCAGACCGCCGAACGCCAGCACGGCTCGATCGACGGCTACCTGAGCGCAGCAGGGGTCGACGCGCCGCTGCGCGCGGCGCTCCGGATGACGCTGCTGACCTGATCCCCGGTCCGGACGGCAGGCACGCGCGAGCGCGCGCCCGCCCTCGGCTCACTGGTCGAGCTTGATGCCGGCGTCGCGGATCAGCTTCCCGAAACGGTCGTATTCCGTCCGGTTCAGCGCGGCGAACTGCTCGCGGGTCAGCGTCCCGGGCTCGCCGCCCAGCCCGCGCAGCTTGGCCTGCACGTCGGGCATCTGCAGCACCCGGCCGACCTCGGCGGTCAGCCGGTCGAGCACCGGCTGCGGCGTGCCGCCGGTCACGAACAGGCCGTACCAGGTGGACATCTCGGCGCCCGAGACGCCCGCCTCGGCGAGCGTCGGGACGTCGGGCAGCTCGGCCGCGCGCTTCGGCGTGGTGAGCGCGAGCGCGCGCAGCTTGCCCGAGCGGATGTGCTGCATCGCCGACGAGGTCGTGTCGAACATGGTCTCGACCTGCCCCGACATCAGGTCGAGGTGAGCCTGGGCGCTGCCCTTGTACGGCACGTGGACGAGCTTCGTCCCGGTCGCCGCGGCGAACGCCTCGCCCGCGATGTGCTGCGTGCTGCCGACACCGGACGACGCGTACTTCACCTCGCCCGGCTTCGACTTGGCGTAGGCGATCAGCTCGGCGACGTTCTTCACCGGCAGGGCCGGGTTGACCACCAGCACGTTCGGCACGTTGACGATCAGCGCGATCGGGGCCACGTCCTTCATCGGATCGAAGGCGAGCTTGATCAGGTGCGGCGCGATCGCCTGCCCGGTGTTGGTCGCGGCCAGCAGCGTGTGGCCGTCGGCCGGTGCCTTGGCGGTCAGGTCCGCGGCGATGGTGTTCGAGGCACCCGGGCGGTTCTCGACCAGCACCTGCTGGCCGAGCGCGGCCGACAGCTTCTCGGCGAGCATGCGGGCGATGATGTCGGTGCCGCCGCCGGCGCCCGCGCCGACCATGATGCGAAGCGGCTTCGAGGGCCAGGCGGCCGGCTGCGCGAACGCGGCGACGGGCGCGAGCAGCGGTGTGGCCGATGCGGCGGTGGCGGCGATGAGCGCGCGGCGGCGCGGCGAACGGTGCATGGAGCGTCTCCTCGGATGTGTCGTGACGAACGGCCGGTCGGTCGCCGGCAGGCGCGATGGTACCGTGCCCCGCGGCCCGCGCCGCGCATGGCCACGGGTATGATCGATCGATGAGCGAACCCCCTGCGATCGCAGCGCCGGCGCCCGGGCCATGGCGCGCCTGACCTTCCTCGGCGCCGCCGGTACCGTCACCGGCTCGAAGTACCTGGTCGAGCACCGCGGCCTGCGCGTGCTGGTCGACTGCGGGCTCTTCCAGGGGCTCAAGGCGCTGCGTCTGATGAACTGGGCCGCACCGCCCGTCGATCCGCGATCGCTCGATGCGGTGCTGCTCACCCACGCCCACCTCGACCACGCCGGCTATCTGCCGGCGCTGGTGCGCGACGGCTTCGCGGGTCCGGTGTGGTGCACGCCCCCGACCGCCGAGCTGGCCGGCCTGCTGCTGCCGGACAGCGGCCACATCCAGGAGGAGGATGCGGCCTACGCGAACCGCAAGGGCTTCTCGAAGCACCACCCCGCGCTGCCCCTCTACACCGAGGACGATGCGCGGCGCGCGCTGCAGCGGCTGCGCACCGTGCGCTTCGGCGAGGACCTGCCGCTCGGAGAGGGTGCGACGGCACGCTTCACGCATGCCGGCCACATCCTGGGCGCGGCCAGCGTGCGGCTCGCGCTCGAGGGCGCCTCGGTCCTGTTCTCCGGCGACCTCGGCCGCTACGACGACCTGCTGATGCGCGACCCCGCCGATGCGCCGGCCGCCGACACGCTGGTGATCGAGAGCACCTATGGCGATCGCCTGCACATCGACGACGACCCGTCCGACGAACTGGCCGCCATCGTGCGCCGTACCGCCGCGCGCGGCGGTACGGTGCTGATTCCGGCCTTCGCGGTCGGCCGCGCGCAGCTCCTGCTGCACGTGATCGCGCAGCTCAAGGCGCGCGACGCGATCCCCGACGTGCCGGTGTTCCTGAACAGCCCGATGGCGATCGACACCACCGCCCTCTACCGCCGCTTCGCGAAGGGGCACCGGCTCGACGCGGACCAGCTCCAGGCGATGGCGACGGTCGCGACCATGGTGCGCGACGTCGAGGCCTCGAAGGCGCTGGTGCGCAACCGCTTCCCCTGCATCGTGGTGTCGGCGAGCGGCATGGCCACCGGCGGGCGGGTGCTGCATCACCTCAAGGCGCTCGGCCCCGATCCGCGCAACACGATCGTGCTGGCGGGCTACCAGGCCGCGGGCACCCGCGGCGCCGACCTGCAGGCCGGCCGGCGCACGCTGCGCATCCACGGCGCCGATCACGAGATCCGCGCCGAAGTGGCGACGGTCCACGGGCTGTCGGCGCATGCCGACGCCGACGACCTGCTGCGCTGGGCGCGCACGATGCCCCGGCCGCCGCGGCGCGTCCACGTGACCCACGGCGAGCCGACCGCGGCACAGGCACTCGCCGAGCGGCTGCGCGAGGGGCTGCACTGGCATGCCGAGGTGCCGGCGATGGGGGACACGACCGACCTGGCCTGACCCGGACACTGAGCGCGGCGATCCATCGCGGGGTCATCGAGCCCCGCAGATGCAACACAGGTTCATTGCAACGAAGTTGCATTGTTGTTATCGTTCGCCGCCTCTCGGACATCTACGGGTTTTCCCCATGGCAGGACTTCCAGTCGGACTCACGGCCGGAGCGGGATCACGCGCGCTCCTGGTCGCCGCACTCTCGGCCCCCGCGATCGCCACCGGGCAGACCCCTCCGGGGGGCCCTGCGTCCGAACTCGCGCCGGTCGAGGTCGTCGGCAGGACCGAGTCGGGCGCGTATCACGCCGAAGAGGCCGAAGGCGCCAAGACGGACCTGCCGCTGCGCGAACTGCCTCAGTCCGTGCGCACGATCACACGTCAGGCGATCGACGACCTCGGCGCGATCCGCCTCGACGACGTGCTCGACTACGTGGGCGGCGTCTCGCGGCAGAACAACTTCGGGGGGCTGTGGGACAACATCGCCATCCGGGGACTGCCGGGCAACGAGAACACCGGCATGGCCACCCTGCTGAACGGGTTCCCGTCGAACCGGGGCTTCAACGCGCCGCGCGACCTCGCTCCGGTCGAACGGATCGAGTTCCTCAAGGGCCCGGCCAGCGCCCTGTACGGATCGTCGGAGCCAGGGGGCACCCTGAACATGGTGTCGAAGCGGCCCCAGTGGCGCGCGGCGCACTCCGTCGAGGCGTACCTCGGCAGCTTCGGATTCTGGCGCGGGGCGCTGGACACCACGGGCCCCATCGGCGACTCGGTCGCGTACCGGCTCAACGCGGCCATCGAGCAACGGGACGGGTTCCGCGACTTCGTCGGCACCGACCGCTGGGTGTTCGCACCCGCGCTGTCCGCCCGCCTCGGGCCGCGGACCTCGCTCGAATACGTCGGCGAGTTCCTGCACCAGGCCACGCCGCTCGATCGGGGCGTGGTCGCCGTCGGCGGCCGACTCGGCACGATCCCGCGGTCCCGCTTCCTCGGAGAGCCGGGCGACGGCGCGCTCGAGGTCGACAACCGCACGCACCAGATCGTCCTCGGCCATGCCTGGTCGGAGCAATGGCGGGGCCGACTCGGACTGCAGTACCGCGAGACGACCCTCCAGGGGTTCTCGACCGAGGCCACGGCGCTGCTCGCCGACGACCGCACGCTGCGCCGACAGCGCCGCTATCGCGACTATCGCTCCGACGACGTCACCGTCCAGGCCGAGGTGATCGGGAACGTGCGTGCAATGGGGCTGGAGCACGAACTGCTGATCGGACTCGAGACCTCGAATTTCGATCAGGACACGCTGATGCTGCGCGTCAACCCGACCGCCGCGGCGCCCTATGCGATCGACATCCTCGCGCCGGTCTACGGGCAGACACGCCCCGCTCCGCTGCCGAATACCGACACGCGCGATCGCCTGAAGACCCATGCGCTCTACGTCCAGGACTCGATCCGTGTCGCTCAGGACTGGCGACTGGTGGCGGGCCTGCGGATCGACGACGTCGAGCAGTCGCTGCTGAACCGCCGCAACGGGACGACGACGGTCACCGACCTGACGGCCACCTCGCCGCGGCTGGGCGTCACCTGGCTCGCCTCGCGCAACCTGAGTCTCTATGCCAACAGCGGCCGCTCGTTCAGGCCGAACGTGGGCGCCGACGCAGCGGGCGCCGCGTTCGATCCGGAATCGGCCCGCTCGGCCGAACTCGGCGCCAAATGGGAGAGCGACGATCGGCGACTGGGCGCCACCGCCGCGCTGTTCGACATCCGCAAGCGCAACGTGCTGACCGCCGACCCCGCGAACACCGGTTTCTCCGTGGCGGCCGGCGAGATCGGCAGCCGCGGCCTCGAACTCGATGTCGCGGGTCAGCTGACGCGCAACTGGCGGCTGAATGCGAGCTTCGTCTACAGCGACGTCCGCGTGCTGCGCGACAACACGCTCGAGGTCGACGGGCGGCTGCTGAATTCGCCGCGCGTCAACGGCAGTGTCCTGGCGGTGTACGAGGACGCGCTGCCCAATGGCCAGCGCTTCGGCGTGGGGGGCGGCGTGACCCACGTCGGGACGCGCCTGGGCCAGGCCCGCACGCAGGCGGAGGCCGCGGCCGGTACGCCCGCGTTCGAGCTGCCGTCGTACACCACCGCGCGCCTGGTCGCCTGGTGGCGGCTGACGCCGTCGCTGCGCCTGACGCTCGACGTGGACAACGTCTTCGACACCGCCTTCTACACCAGCTCGTTCAGCCGGGTCTGGATCACGCCGGGGACGCCGAGGATGGTCACCGCGGGTATCCAGGGCCGTTTCTGAGCGTGCGGGACGCACCTCAGTCCCGGCGGCGAGCGCTGCTCGGCGCGGCAGCGGCCGCGCTCGCGTCGGGTGTCGCCCGCGCCGGCGACGCGGCGGCCGGACGCACACCGCTCGTCGTGGTGGGGCCGTGGGAGATCGGCGGCCTGGCCCCTGCCCGCAGCGGCTTCGTGTTCGCCCGGATGCAGGTGGCCGAGACACTGGTGGACATCGGTGACGACGGCGTGCCGGTGCCGGGTCTCGCAGCGTCCTGGACCACGTCGGGCGACGGGCTCCAATGGCGCTTCGCGCTGCGCGCCGGCGCGCGCTTCCACGACGGATCGCCCGTGACGGCCGGCGCGGTGGCGCGTTCGCTGCGCGAGGCGACGACACCACCCGCCGCGCTCGGCCTCGCGCCGATCCGTTCGATCGACGCGGACCGGGACGGCGTCGTCGCGATCCGCCTGAAGACACCGTTCGCCGGTCTCGCCGCGCTGCTGTCGCACTACAGCGCGATCGTCCTCGCCCCGGCCAGCTATGGTCGCGACGGCGCCGTCCAGTCGATCGTCGCGACGGGCCCCTACCGCGTCACGGCGCTGGCCCCGCCGCAGCAGCTCGATGCCGAGCGCTTCGATGGCTGGAACGGCGGCGGACCGCTCCCCGAGGTGGAGCGGGTGCGCTATCTGGTGGCGAGCCGCGCCGAGACCCGATCGATGATGGCCGAGAGCGGTCAGGCCGACCTCGCGTTCTCCCTCGATCCGGCGAGCGTGACGCGCCTGTCCTCCCGCAACAGCGCGGCGATCGCCTCGGTGCTGCTTCCACGCACGCTCATCGTGAAGCTCAACGCTGGCCTGCCCGCGCTCGGCGACGTCCGCGTGCGTCGGGCCCTGGCCCTGGCGATCGATCGGGAAGGCATCGCGCGCGCGCTGATGCGCGACGCGACACTCGCCGCCACCCAGCTGTTTCCGCCCTCCATGACGGGCTGGCACGACCCCGCCCGCGCGCCGCTCGGGCACGACCCGGCCTCGGCCGCGCGCCTGCTGGACGAGGCGGGCTGGCGGCTCACGGCAGGCACGCGGCGCAACGCAGGCGGCACTCCGCTGACGCTGATGCTGCGGACCTTTCCCGACCGCCCCGAACTGCCCACCATCGCCGCGGCGCTCCAGGCGCAATGGCGGCGCGTCGGGGTCGAGGTCTCGGTCTCGATCGGCAACTCGGGCGACATCCCGCTGGCGCATCGGGACGGCACGCTGCAGCTCGCGCTGGCGGCCCGCAACTACGGTGCCGTCGCCGACCCGGTCGGCACCCTGTTGCAGGACTTCGGAGCGGGGGGTGGCGACTGGGGCGCGACCGGATGGCGGGACGAGACGGTGGTGGACGCGCTCGACGCGCTCGCGACGGGTCGGGCATCGGGTGGCGAGGCGGCCCGCGCGCGGAGCCGCGTCGCGAGTGCCCTGCACGAGGGTCTGCCGGTCATCCCGGTGTCCTGGTACCGGCAGCAGGTCGCGGTGAGCCGGCGGATCGTCCAGGTGGACCTCGATCCGTTCGAGCGCTCCTATCGGCTGACCCGGATCCGATGGCGCCGATGAGCCCCGTCGCGGCGGCCTGGGGGCGCGTGCTCGCGGCGCGCGCCCTGCAGGCACTCGTCGTCGCGCTGCTGGTCGGGACCGCGTGCTTCTTCATGATGCGCGCGCTTCCGGGCGATCTCGCGATGCGGATCGCGGCGAGCCGATACGGCTACGACCTCGTCGGCAATGCGGCGGCTCAGGCGGTGCGCGCGGAACTTTCGCTCGACGGGCCGATGTGGCCGGCGCTGCTGCGCTGGTGGACGGACGTCGCCTCCTTCGGACTCGGCACCTCGCTGGTCAGCGGCGAGCCGGTGTGGGACGAGATCGTCCACCAGCTCGGCGCAACGCTCGAACTGTCGGGCGCCGCCGTGGCGATCGCGCTGGTGCTCGGCGTGCCCGCCGGAATGCGCGCCGGCATCGCACCGGGTGGCTGGACGGATCGTGCGACGCTCGCCGCCGCCGTCCTGCTGCGCGGGATGCCGCCCTTCCTGCTGTGCGTGCTCCTGATGCTCGTGGCCGCCGTGTGGCTGGGTGCGCTGCCCGCCGCGGGCGAGGACGAGGGCGGCCTGCTGCTGCCCGGCCTCGCACTCGGCCTCGGCCTGGCCGCGGGCCTGGCCCGGGTCGTCCGAAGCGCGGTCATCGCCGCCCGCGCCTCGCCTTCGCACGAGTTCGCGCTGACCTCGGGTCTCACCGATGCGCAGGTGCTGCGACACCACACCGTACGGCACGCGGCGCTTCCGGTCCTGGTCTGGCTGGGGGTGCAGACGGTGTTCCTGGTCGAGGGCGCGGTGGTCGTCGAGACACTCTTCGCGTGGCCCGGCATCGGCCATGCGCTCGTGCACGCCGTGTTCGGTCGCGACGTGCCGATGATCCAAGGCACCGCACTGTGCATGGGTCTGCTGTTCGTGACCTTCAACGGGCTGGTCGACGCGGCCTGTCTGCTGGCGGACCCTCGTCGGCGCCAGGGGCCGGGCGAATGAACGGCGGCGGCGTGGGACACCTCGATGCGGCGGCGCCCGTCCGGGCTCGAGGCCGCGGTCGCTCCCTCGGCATCGCGCTGCTGGTCGCGGTGACCGCATTCGCCCTGCTCGGGCCCTCGATGCTCGGGATCGATCCGACCAGGCAGGCGCTGGAGGACAGTCTTCTCGCCCCCGGGATGGCGCATCCGCTGGGCACCGACGTCCTCGGCCGCAGCGTGCTGGCACGACTCGCGCACGCGGCGCGCCTGTCGCTCGGTCTGGCGCTCGCCTCGGCGCTGACGGCGGCGGTGCCCGGCGTGCTGCTGGGCGTGCTCGCCGCATGGCGCGGCGGCGTGATCGACCGGACGCTCTCGATGCTGGCCGACGCGACGCTGTCCGTTCCGGGTCTGCTGCTGGTGCTGCTGTTCGCGGCGATCGCGCCGGGTCGGATCGGGGCGCTCTATGCAGGTCTGGCGCTGGTGCTCTGGGTCGAGTGGTTCCGCGTCGCGCGCGCGGCGAGCCGGCCGGTGCTCGCCGGACACGCGGTCCAGGCGTCGAGACTGCTGGGGTTCGGACGGACCTATCTGCTGCGTCACCACGTGCTGCCCGAGCTCGCGCCGCTGCTGCGGACGATGCTCGCGCTGGGCACCGCGCAGGGCGTCCTCGCGCTCGCCGCGCTCGGATTCATCGGCGTCGGCGTACAGCCGCCGACGGCCGAGCTGGGGCTCATGATGACCGAGTACCTGCCGCACTGGCACGAGGCGCCCTGGCTGATCGCCGCACCGACCGCACTGCTGATGGCGGTGGTGCTCGGGATGATGCTGGTCTCGCCGGCAGACGCTGCATGAGCCGGGCGGGCAGCGTGTCGGTGGAGGGACTCCGCGTGAGCGCGGGGGACCGGACGCTGCTTCGCGACGTGAGCGTCTCGCTGCAGGCCGGAGACGCGCTGGTGGTGCTCGGCGAGAGCGGCGCGGGCAAGTCGCTGTTCGCACAGGCGATGATGGGCACGCTGCCCGCCGGACTGCGGGCCTCGGGCGAGATCCGCCTGGCGGGTGTACCGAGCGCAGTGTCGGACGTCGCCGCGCGACGTGCCGTCTGGGGCCGCGGCATCGCGCTCCTGCCGCAGGAGCCCGAACAGGCGCTCGATCCGCTGGTCACGCTGGGCGGGCAGGCACGCCGCCTGCGGATGCGGCTGGGACACGAGCCGCCGGACCAGGCCCGTCAGCGGGTGAACGCGGCACTCGACGCGATCGGCCTGCACGGCACGGCAGAACGGTATCCCTGGCAGCTCTCCGGCGGCATGGCGCAACGCGCGACGACGATGCTCGCCCTGACCGGGGGCGCACCGGTGCTCATCGCGGACGAGCCCACCAAAGGTCTCGATTCGGTCTGGCGCGACCACGTCGTCGGTCTGCTCCGCGATCTCCGCGCCGCGGGCGGCTGCGTGATCGTCGTCACCCACGACCTGCGGGTCGCCCGGGCCCTGGCAGGACAGCTGCTCGTGCTCCAGTCCGGCGAAGTGGTCGAGCGCGGCGCGACGCTCGAGGTGCTCGAGCAGCCGTCGCATCCGTTCACGCGACGCCTGCTCGACGCCGATCCGTCGCGCTGGTGCCGCTATCCCGAACCGATGCGCGGCGCGCCGCTTCTCGACGCTCGAGACCTCGCCAAGCGATTCGGCGACAGGACGGTCTTCGCCGGGGTGAGCTTCGAGCTGAAGGCCGGCGATCGGCTGGCCGTGCTCGGCCCGAGCGGCGTCGGCAAGAGCACGCTCGGAGACATGGCCCTCGGACTGGTCAGTCCGGACGAGGGCCGGGTGGTGCGCCACGTCGGGCCTCGCATGGGAACCTTCCAGAAGCTCTACCAGGATCCGGTCGGTTCGTTCGCGCCCGCGCGACGGCTGCTCGATACGCTGCGCGACGTGGCCACCCTGCACGGCCTGGCATGGGCGGTGATCGAACGCCTGCTCGGGTCGCTCGGAATCGACGGTGCGATGCTCGAGCGTCGCCCGGCGCAGGTCTCCGGGGGCGAACTCCAGCGGATCGCACTCGCCCGCGCCCTGGCCGTCGGGCCCGCGGTGCTGTTCGCCGACGAGCCGACCTCCCGCCTCGATCCGGTCACCCAGCAGCGCGCGATGTCCGAGCTGATGGCGGCCGTGATCGAACGAGGCATCGGGCTGCTGTTCGTCACGCACGACGACGACATCGCCGCCGTGGTCGGTACCCGGATCCTGCGGCTCGCGCCGCCCGCCCCTCCTGCGGAGATGCGTTCATGACGGACTCGCCTTTCGGCCCCGCGGCCCTGTGGGCCCAGGGCGACGCGGTCACGCGCACCGTCGCCGTCGCGCTGTTCGCGATGTCGCTGGTGTCCTGGTACCTGATCCTCTCGCGGGGATGGCTCGCGTTCGAGGCCCGGCGGGCGGCACGCTCGACGGCGGGATTCTGGAGCGCGGGCAGCTTTCCGGAGGGACTGGCGATGCTGGAGCGAGGCGGCGCAGGCAGCCCGTTCCGCAGACTCGCCGCCGACGCGGGGGCGGCATTCGAGCATGTCAGCTCGACGTCGCGGGCGAGCGGTCGCGTCGACCTCGGGGACTGGATGACCGAGTGCCTGAGGGGATCGATCGACGACGCCGCGGAACGTCTGCAGGCGGGGCTCGGCATGCTCGCCTCGATCGGATCGACCGCCCCTTTCGTCGGGCTGTTCGGCACGGTCTGGGGCATCTATCACGCGCTCGTCGGCATCGGCGTCTCCGGTGAGGCGAGCATCGGCAAGGTCGCCGGCCCGGTCGGCGAGGCGCTGATCATGACGGCGTTCGGGCTCGCCGTCGCGATCCCGGCGGTCCTCGCCTACAACGGGCTGCTGCGCTCGAACAAGACGGTGATCGGCAGGCTGAACGGATTCGCGCGGCAGCTGCACGCGTACTTCGTGACCGGTGCCCCGCTCGCGCCGGCGCCGGTCCGCATGGGCCCGCCCGCGTCAGGAGGGGCCTAGCCATGTCGTTCGGCGGAAAGCTGGAGGGCGACGACGAGATCGTCGGCGAGATCAACATGGTGCCGATGATCGACATCATGCTGGTGCTCCTGATCATCTTCATCGTCACCGTTCCGGCGGTCACGCAGTCGGTGAAGGTCGACCTGCCGCGGGCCGAGGCGACACGCGCCGCGAGCGAACCGGTGACCGTCGCCCTGTCGGTCACCGCAGACGGCGCGGTCCACTGGAACAAAGAGCGGATCGACGAGCCCGAACTGCTGCGGCGACTCGGCGAGGCCGCGGGGCGGAGTCCGCAACCCGAGTTCTCGCTGCACGGAGACCGGACGGTCCCCTACGAGCGGGTGGCGCGCGTGATGGCCGCTCTGCAGCGCTCCGGACTCAGGCAGCTCGCCTTCGTGATCGAACCGGAGCGGTAGCGGCACGCCGGCATGCCCCGGAGCGTCAGCGGAAGAACAGCGTCGCCAGCCCCAGGAAGATGAAGAACCCCATGCTGTCCGTCGTGAAGGTCAGCAGCACCGACGAGCCGAGCGCCGGGTCGCGGCCGGCCTTCTGCAGCAGCAGCGGCACGCCCATCGCCACCACCGCGGCCAGCAGCAGGTTGAGCACCATGGCCAGCATCATCGTCACGCCGAGCATGACGCCCTGCGGCGTGTCGCGGTAGAGCAGCCAGGCGAAGGTGCCGGCGATGCCGCCCCACACCAGGCCGTTGAGCAGCGCGATCAGCAGCTCCTTGCGCGCCAGCCGCCGCGCGTTGGCGGCGGTGACCTGGCCGAGCGCCAGCGAGCGGATGAACAGCGTCATCGTCTGGTTGCCCGAGTTGCCGGCGATGCCGGCCACGATCGGCATGAGCGCCGCGAGCGCGACGACACGCTCGATCGTGCCCTCGAACGCACCGATCACCCGCGACGCGAAGAACGCCGTGCCGAGGTTCACCGCCAGCCACAGCCAGCGGTTCTTGGCCGAGTTCCAGATCGACGCGAAGAGGTCCTCCTCGTCGCGCAGGCCGGCGGCCGACAGCACCTCGGACTCGCCCTCCTCCCGGATCACGTCGACCACCTCGTCGACGGTCAGGCGCCCGATCAGCCGGCCGCGCGCATCGACCACCGGCGCGGTGATCAGGTCGTAGCGCTCGAACGCCTGGGCGGCCTCGCCCGCCTCGTCGAGCGCCTGCAGCGACAGCACGTCGCGCTTCATCACGTCCTCGACCATGGCATCGGGATCGTTGATCACCAGCCGGTCGAGCGGCAGCGCGCCCTTGAGCACGTCGTGGCGGTCGACGACGAACACCTGGTCGGTGTGGTCGGGCAGCGCGTCGAAACGGCGCAGGTAGCGCAGCACCACCTCGAGCGTCACGTCCTCGCGCACCGTGACCAGGTCGAAGTCCATCCGCGCGCCGACCGACTCGTCGGGGTAGGACAGCGCCGCGCGCAGCTGCTCGCGCTCCTCGGGCGTGAGGCGGCGTCGCACCTGCTCGACGACGTCGTCGGGGAGGTCCTCGGCGATCTCGGCCAGGTCGTCGGTGTCGAGGGTGCCGGCGGCCGCGACCAGCTCGTCGCGGTCCATCGAGGCGATCAGCGTCTCGCGGACCGAGTCGGACACCTCGACCAGGATCTCGCCGTCGCGCTCGGCCTTGACGAGTTCCCACACCACCAGCCGCTGGTCGCGCGGCAGCGCCTCCAGGATGTAGGCGACGTCCGCGGGGTGCAGGCGGTCGAGGCGCAGCCGAAGGTGGGCCAGGTGCTGCGCGACGGCCACCTGCTCGACCAGCATCTGGCGCTCGGGATCGAGCGAATGCCCCTCGTGGCGCGCCTGCTCGCGGACGACCTCGTAGCGGCGCAGCAGGTCCTCGACCTCGGCGAGCGCGCGCTGCGCGTCCTCGGGATCGCGAGGCGTCGCGACGTCGCGCCCGTCGCGCCGCTCGGAAAAGGCGCCGACAGGATCGCGGTGGGTGTCCGTGATCGGATGGGGCTCGGTCATGGGATCGGATCGATCGGGATCGGGTCGATCGAGGTCGCCCGCCGCCCCATGCCGGGTGACGCGGGTCAGCGTCGGCGCGGGGCGGTCCGGGCGAACGCGGACGGCATGTTCACGTTCGGCACAGCCCTCGGGAGGCTGCGGTGGCTTCGGTGCCGCGCATTCTAGGCGTGCGGTGTGACAGGCGCCACCACTTCGCCGACGGAGCGTCGGATTCGGCGTCCGAGACGCGTCGGACTGCGCCCGCGCGAGCCCTCAGGGCGGCGAGATCGACCCCATCCAGCGCTGGATGGTCTCGGCCCGGCGGGCCAGCGTCGACGATCCGGGGTTGCGGTCGTAGTAGCGCGGCCGGGGCAGCATCGCCGCCAGCCGGGCGGCCTGCCCGGGCCCGAGCCGATCGGCCGAGCTGCGGTACCAGCGCTGCGCGGCCGCCTCGCAGCCGAACACCCCGGTGCCCCATTCGGCGACGTTGAGGTAGAGCTCCAGGATGCGCTGCTTGGACAGCACCGCCTCGAGCATGAAGGTGATGACGAGTTCCTGCGCCTTGCGCAGGTAGCTGCGCTCGCCCGACAGGAACAGGTTCTTGGCGAGCTGCATCGTGATCGTCGAGCCGCCGTGCGTGACCTTGCCACGCTTGAGGTTGCGCTCGTGGGCCCGCTCGATCGCCTCCCAGTCGACGCCGTCGTGCTCGGTGAAGTTGGCGTCCTCGGAGGCGATCACGGCGCGCTTCAGGTGCGGCGAGATCCGGGCGTACGGCGTCCAGGTGTAGCGGATGCCGGCCTTCGGATCCTGCTCGCGCAGCACGGCGAGCTGCGCGCGCATGAAGGCGGTGCTGGTCGGCTCGTGGTACTTGTACCAGACGACGTGGGCGAGGAACCAGAGCTGCAGCGCCAGGACGGCGACGACCGCCGCGAGCAGCAGCCAGCCGATGCCGCGGCCGATCCGACGTCCGAGGCCGCCCGCGCGGGCCATCGCAGGCGGGGCCTGGTCAGGCCGCGGCGGCGAGCCGGGCGCGCAGCGCCGCCAGCACCGGGGCGGCGTCGGGCCTCACCCCCCGCCAGAGCGCGAACGACTCGGCGGCCTGGCCGACCAGCATGCCCAGCCCGTCCTCGACGCGGGGGCAGCCGGCCTCGAGCGCGGCCCGCATGAACGCGGTCGGGCGGGCGCCGTAGACCATGTCGAGCGCCAGGCGCGGGCCGCGCCACGCCTCGGAGGGCAGCGCGGGCGCCGCATCCGACAGGCCGGCGGCGGTGGCGTTGACCACCAGGTCGAAGCCCGCGGCGGCCGATCCGAGCTCGCCCGCCGTGAGGCGCGCCGCGTGCGCGGGACCGAGCCGCGCGGCGAGCTCGTCGCGCAGCGCCAGCGCCCGCGAGCCCGTGCGGTTGACGAGCGCGAGGCGCTCGACGCCGGCCTCCAGCAGCGGCAGCACGACGCCGCGCGCCGCCCCGCCGGCGCCGAGCAGCAGCAGCCGCGTGCCGGCCAGCGCCATGCCGATGCGCCGCTCGATGTCGGCGACGAGCCCCGGTCCGTCGGTGTTGTCGCCGAGCACGTCGTCGCCGTCGAACGCCAGGGTGTTGACGGCGCCGGCGGCCGCGGCGCGCGGCGTGCGGCGGCGCGCGTAGGCGAATGCCTCGGGCTTGAAGGGCAGCGTCACGTTCAGGCCCGCGCCGCCCGCCGCACGGAACGCCTCGACCGCCGCCACGAAGCCCTCGGGCGGCGCGAGCAGCCGGTCGTACGCCACCGCTTCGCCGGTCTGCGCGGCGAACATCGCATGGATCTCGGGCGAGCGGCTGTGCGCGATCGGGTTACCGATCACCGCGTAGCGAGCGGGTCTCGAGGGCATCGTTGGTGAAGGTCCAGGTGCGCACGATCTGCAGGATGTCGCCTTCGCGCGCCATCTCGGGCGGGAAGCGCTCGTAGGGCTGGCCGGCGTAGACGATCTGCTTGACGGCCCGGTTGAGCGCCTCGTACTTCGACTTCTTGTTCACCACGATGTCGACCACGTTGCCGTGCTTGTCGATCTCGACGGTGATGATCAGGGAGTCGTACTGCCGGCCGCGCGCCTCAGGCGGGAAGCGCTCGGTCCCGATGCGCTCGATCTTCGTCGCCCAGTCGGCGACGTAGCGCGCGTAGTTCACGCCGACCGCGTTGACGCCGAAGGTCAGCCGCTTCGGGCGCTTGTTGTAGTCCTCGACGTTGCGCGCGATCTCGGCCTGCATCCGCGCGAGCACCGCGTTCAGGTCGTCGCGGTCGGCCGCGTCGGGGCGCGGCGCCTCGGCCGACTTCTCGGGCGTCACGTAGGCCTGCGGGCCCTTCGCGATGGTCATCAGCTCGCGCTGCTGCCGCTCGAGCTGCTCGACGCGGCGGCGCTGCTCCTGCAGCACCGTCCCGTCGCGCGCGGTGGTCTCGGCGGGGAGCGGCGACTTGGCGCGGCCGCGCTCGTGCTCGCCGCCGCCTTCCTGGTTGACCTGCGCCAGCACCTCCGGGGTCAGCGGCCGCGCCCGCGTCTGGGCGTTGAGCAGCACGACCTCGAGACGCGCATCGTTGGGGTTCACGCGGACCGGCATCGGCGGCGCGAACTTCATGAACATCACGACCGCGTGCAGCACCAGCGAGGCGATCAGCGCGACCCGCATCGGGTCGCGGACGCTGAGCGCATCGTCGAGGCGTCTGCGCCAGGCGGCACGTGCGGCGGGTGCGGCGGGTGCAGCGACGGAACGCCCGGCGGGGGCGCCCGCGGCCTTCGCGGCGTCGGACGCGGCGCGTCCGCTCCGGTCGGTGGCGGCCCCCCGAACGCCCCGGTCGCCCGGGCCGGGGCCGGGTCCGCTCCCTCCGAGCCGGCGCGCGGCGGCGCCGGCCGAGCGGTCGGGCTCCTGCGGCGGCGTCGGGGCGCGCGGCGGCATCGTGGGGCGTCGCTCAGCCCGCGCCCGGGGGCGCGGTGTCGGCCGATGCGGCCCGGTCGGTCGACCCGTCGTCGGCCGTGTCGTCGACATCGGCCGTGCCGTCGGGTGACGCCGGAGCGTCGCCCGCCCGCTCGGCTTCGGGCGGGCCCGGCACCTCGTCGACGCCGTCCATCGGATCCTCGAGTTCCACCAGCTCGGTGTCCTCGGACACCTCCGGGGCGAACTCGACGAACCGGGCGGCCACCGACAGCTCGAGCAGGTCGGTCTCGCTCAGGTCGACGACGATGCGCCGACCCGGCGCGAGCTGCATCGCCGGCAGCTCGGGCATGCGCACGTAGAGCGGCGCGCGCGCCATCCGGACCAGCTCGTCGCGGACCACGACGGCCTCGAGCCTGCGGGACGGCTGCTGCTCGACCCAGCGCAGGCACCAGTAGCGCTCCATGCGCTGCTGGAACTCGGCGTACGACGCATAGCGGGCGTCGAACGACTGGATCACCGCGTACAGGTCGGCATCGTTGCCCTGGTAGGGCGGCGGCGTGCCGCCGGCGACCGCGATCAGCTGACGCTGGTTGACCAGGTCGACGTAGCGGCGCAGCGGGGAGGTCGCCCATCCGTACTGCGCGACCCCCAGGCCCTGGTGAGGCTGCGCATGGGTGGTCATGCGCACCCGCGCGCCCGGCGCCTGCGCGCGATAGATGCCCGGCACGCGGTGGTCGGCCAGGAGCCCGCCCCAGGCCGAGTTCGCGAGGATCATCAGCTCGGCCACGATGCGGTCGAGCGGCGCGTCGCGGCGACGCTGGACGATCCGGACCGACTCGACGCCCTGCGCGTCGCGCTCGACGTAGAAGCTGAAGTCGACGCGGTTGCGGCCCTCGGGCTTGCCGCGCATGCGGTCGCGCTCGTCGGACAGGCCGAGCGTCAGGCGCCACAGCACCCGCAGCGCATCGGCCTGCGCGAAGGTGGCGAGCGGATCGGGCGCGCCCGGCGCCGGATCGGCCAGCGCCTCCTCGGAGATCAGGTCGTCGAGGCGGTCGTGGCGCAGGTTCGCGGCGACGCGGATCCGTTCCACCCGGGTGTGGGTCGAGGACACGCGACGGCCGGACTCGTCGAGGTCGGCGTACAGCGACAGCGCCGGCAGCACCCGGCCCGCCTCGAGCGAGAAGCGCTCGATGGGCAGGTCGGGCAGCATGGTGATCTTGTCGCCCGGCATGTAGACCGTCGACATCCGCTCGCGCGCGATCTGATCGAGCGCGTCGCCCGGTGCGATCGCGATGCCCGGCGCGGCGATGTGCACGCCGACGCGCAGGCGCCCGTCGGGCAGGCGCTGCACGGACAGGCAGTCGTCGATCTCCGTCGTCGTGGAGTCGTCGATCGAGAACGGCTCCACCTCGGCCATCGGCAGCGCGGCGACGCGCGCGGCGAGCGCCTCGTCGAGCGGCGTCGGATCGGGGTTGCCGAACCCGGTGCCCTGCGGGAACTGCTCGGCGAGGAAACAGCCCATGTGCAGCGCCCGCGCATCGGCGAAGGCGCCGGCCGACAGCAGCACGCGCGCCGGCGGCGAGCGGGTCAGCGCGCAGGCGCGATCGAGCGCCTTCCACTCGGCGGCGTTCTTGTCGGGGCGCACCAGCAGCCGCGCGGCCTCGCGGCGGATCGGCTCGGGCGAGTCGCCGTCGGCGAGCGCCTGTGCCCACACCTCGATGCGGGCCGCCTGCTCCTTCTTGCGCTCGAGCGCAGCGAGCGCCGCGCGCAGCGTCTCGGGCGGCGCCGGCCGATACCGGCCGCGACCCTTGCGGTAGAAGTAGACGGGCGAGGCGTGCAGGCGGAACAGCAGGCTGGCGGCCTCGACCGGGGACGGCGGATGGCCGTAGTAGTCGTCCGCGAGGGCGGCGAAGTCGAACTCGTCCTGCGGCGCGCATTCCCAGAGGAAGTCGAGATCGATGCCTTCGGCGGCGCGGTGCGCCTGCTCGAGCAGCTCGACCGGCGACGGCGACGGGAAGCGCAGGAACACCATCGAGGTCTTGACCTTCGTTCGCTTGCCGCTGGCCGCCTCGACCTGCAGGCTGGCTCCGGCATCGGAGAGGACGGTGCCGGCCTTGAAGGCGCCGTCTTCCTCGAACAGGACGTGGGTGCTCGCCATGGAACGCTGTGACTTCCGGTGACGCGGCCAGGCGCCGCCGAGCGGCCGATTATAGCCAGTCGGCTACACTGCCCGCCCCACTTCCCAGACCGGAGGCCCTCATGGCGATGGATGTCATCGACTACCGGATCCAAGGCGGCGAGATGCAGTACGTCGAGGTCGAGCTCGACCCCGGCGAGGCGATGGTCGGCGAGGCCGGCAGCCTGATGTACATGGAGGACGGCATCGGCCTCGACACCGTCTTCGGCGACGGCAGCGGCGGCGGCGGCGGCCTGCTGGGCAAGCTGGTCGGCGCCGGCAAGCGGCTGCTGACGGGCGAGTCGCTGTTCACCTCCGTCTACGCCAACCAGGCGACGGTGCGCCGCAAGCTCGGCTTCGCGGCGCCCTACCCCGGCCGGATCCTGCCGATGGACCTCGCCGCCCTCGGCGGACGCGTCATGTGCCAGCGCGACGCCTTCCTGTGCGCGGCGCGCGGCGTCTCGCTCGGCATCGCCTTCCAGCGCAAGCTCGGCGCCGGCTTCTTCGGCGGCGAGGGGTTCATCATGCAGAAGCTCGAGGGCGACGGCCTCGCCTTCGTGCACGCCTGCGGCACGGTCATGGAGCGGCGCCTCGCGCCGGGCGAGCTGCTGCGGGTCGACACCGGCTGCGTCGTCGCCTACACCGACGGCGTGGACTTCGACGTCGAGTACGTCGGCAAGGTCAAGACCGCGCTGTTCGGCGGCGAGGGCCTGTTCTTCGCGCTGCTGCGCGGTCCGGGCACGATCTGGCTGCAGTCGCTGCCATTCTCGCGGCTGGCCTCCCGCGTGTTCGCGGCGGCGCCGCAGTCCGGCGGCAACCGCGAGCAGGGCGGGCTGTCGGCGCTGCTGGGCGGGGACCGGGATTGAGCGGACCCGGCCGGTGAGCCCGGGCGCGCCCGCCCGGCTGCCCGCGTTCCTGTGGGCGCTGGCGCTCGGCAATCTGGTGGTGGGCACCGGCGGGTTCATGATCGGCGGCATCGTCGAGCCGCTGTCGCGGGCGCTCGGCACCTCGGTGTCGGCCACCGGCCAGCTGATGACGGTCTACTCGGCGGCCAACGCGATCGCCGCTCCGCTGCTGGTCGCGGTCGCCGGCCGCTTCGACGCGCGCACCGTGCTGTGGGTGTCGATGCTGCTGCTGCTCGGCGCCAACGCCGCCTCCGCGCTCGCCGCGACCTGGGGCGAGCTCGCGCTGGCGCGCGTCGCGATGGCCTGCGGCGCGGGCCTGTTCACCCCGACCGCGGCCGCGCTCGCGGTCGCGCTGGTGCCCGCCGCGATGCGCGGCCGCGCCCTGTCGGTCACCTTCGCCGGCATCGGCCTGTCCTACGTGATCGGCGTGCCGTTCGGGGCCTGGGCGGGCCTGTCGCGCTTCGGCTGGCCGCTCGCGTTCTGGGGCGTGTCGGCGGCCGCGCTCGCGGTGCTGGCGCTGCTGGTGGCGCGCGCGCCGCGCGGCGTGCCGACCGCGCCGGCCAGCCTCTCGGGCATCGGCCACCTGCTGCGCGACGTGCGCATCGTCGGGGCGCTCGCGATCACCGGCGTGTACTTCGCGTCGATCTTCTCGATCTTCAGCTACGTCGGCGCGTTCCTGCGCGAGTACGCCGGCGTGCCCGCACCGATGATCGCGCCCGTGCTGGCCGGCTTCGGCGTGGCCGCGCTCGGCGGCACCTTCCTCGGCGGCACGCTCGCGGACCGCATCGGCCCGACGCGGCTGATGTACGCGATCTGCGCGGGGTTCCTGCTGGTGTTCGCCGCGATCGGGGCGCTGCCCGGGCAGACCGCGCCGGTCGTCGCGGCATTCCTGTGCTGGGGCGTGATCGGCTTCGCGTTCTACGCGGCCCAGCAGTCCCGCCTGGTGTCGATGGCCCCCCGCCAGGCGACCGCGGTCCTCGCGCTCAATGCGTCGATGATCTACGTCGGCACGGCCGCGGGAGCCGCGATCGGCGGTGCCGTCATCGCGGCCGTCGGCTACCGCGGACTGCCGATCGTGTCGGCGGTGCTGATCGCCTGCGTCGCGCTGCTGGTGCGTGCGACCGAGGCCGGGCCGCGGCCGGGCGCCGCGGCGGGGGCCTGACGCGCCGCCGCCGTCCGTGGCACAGTCGAGCTCCCCTCCCCGCCGCCGCCTCCGATGCTCGACGAGCTGTTCCCGCTGCTGAAGGCCGTGCTGGTCGTGCCGCTCACGCTGCTGCCGATCATCAACCCGCCGAGCGTCGCGCCGGTCTTCGTCGCGACCGTCGGCACCGACCGGGCGGTGGTCTCGAGCCTGGCGCGCCAGGTCGCGGTCAACGCCTTCTTCGTGGTGGCGGGCTCGCTGCTGATCGGCACCTACGTGCTCGACTTCTTCGGCATCTCGCTGCCGATCGTGCGGATCGGCGGCGGCCTGCTGGTGGCGAGCGCGGGCTGGCGCATGCTGCACAGCCGCGAGGACGACGAGGTCCGGTCGGCGGCCGCGCTGCAGAGCACCGCGCTGTCGAACGACGCGCTGCAGCGCAAGAGCTTCTATCCGCTGACCTTCCCGCTGATGACCGGGCCCGGCACGATCGCCGCGTCGATCGCGCTCGGCGCGCAGATCCCCGGCTCGCCCATCCTCTACCTGGCCCATGCGACCACCGCCGTGGCGGGCGCCGCGCTCACCGCCGCGGTGATCTACCTGTCGAACCGCCACGCCGGCGCGATGCTCGGGCGCCTCGGGCCACTGGGCACGCTGGTGATGATGCGGCTGGCCGCGTTCATCCTGCTGTGCATGGGGCTCGACATCCTGTGGACGGGCTGGCTCGAGCTGAACGCGGCGCCGCGGGCGACCTAGCGTCGGAGGCACCGCGGCCCGGTCACAGCTGGATGCCGCCCGACACCTCGATCACCGCCCCGTTGAGATAGCTCGCGTCGTCGGAGGCGAGGAAGGCGTACACCGCCGCGATCTCCTCGGGCGATCCGAGCCGCCCGAGCGGCACCTTCGCGACCATCTTCTGCATCACCTCCTCGGGAATGGTCTCGAGGATGGCGGTCTTCACGAAGCCCGGGCACACGGCGTTCACGCGCACGCCCTTCGGACCCAGCTCGCGCGCCCAGGTCTTGGTCAGGCCGATCACGCCGGCCTTGGTCGCCGCGTAGTTGGTCTGGCCGAAATTGCCGTACAGGCCGACGACCGAGGACGCGTTGACGATCGAGCCCGAGCCCTGCGCGACCATCGATTCGGCCACGGCCTGAGTGCACTCGAACACGCCCTTGAGGTTGACCGCGATCACCGAGTCGAACTGCGCCGAGCTCATCTTCGCCAGCCGCGCGTCCTTGGTGATGCCCGCATTGTTGATCAGCACGTCGATGCGCCCCCATTCGGCGCGCACCTGCGACACCATCGCATCGATGGTCGTGCGGTCGGTGACGTCGACCAGGCAGCCGAGCGCGCGGCCGCCGGCGGCGCGCAGCGAGGCCACCGCGGCGTCGACGCGCTGCGCGTTGAGATCGGCGACGACGACGCGCGCGCCGTCGGCGGCGAAACGGATGGCGGTGGCGAGCCCGATGCCCTGGGCCGCTCCGGTGACGATGGCAACCTTGTCCTTGAGACGCACGATGGCGGGTCCGTGGGAAATGAGGAACGGGCCGCATTCTAAGCGGACCGGGGCCCGGTTCCGGATGACGGGATTCACGGAACGGCCGGCCGGCCGCCGTGTCGAAATCCCCGCACCCCGCACGGACGTGGCCGAGGGCCGGTGCCCACAATGGTCCCGGGGTCCGCGGCGACGGCCCCGCGGGCCCCACCGACGGAGGAGACGATGCACGGACTGGTCATTCGAGGCGCGACGCTGGTCGACGGCACGGGCGCACCCGCCTGCATCGCCGACGTGGCGGTCGACGGCGGCACGATCGCGGCGATCCATCGGCACGGCGCCGCGGTCGTTCCCGGCGTCGAGCAGGTCGATGCCCGCGACGTCGCCCGCGGCGGCACGATGCCGATCGGACGCGGGCAGCGGGAGATCGACGCGGGCGGCCTGCTGCTGACGCCGGGCTTCGTCGACATCCACACCCACTACGACGGCCAGGCCACCTGGGACGCCCAGCTCGCGCCCTCGTCGGTGCACGGCGTGACGACGGCGGTGTTCGGCAACTGCGGCGTGGGCTTCGCGCCGCTGCGCCCGGGCGGCATCGACCAGCTGATCAACATCATGGAAGGCGTCGAGGACATCCCCGGCACCGTGCTGGCCGAGGGCATTCCCTTCGGCTGGGAGAGCTTCCCCGAATACCTCGACGCGCTCGAGCGGCTGCCGCACGCGATCGACATCGGCGCGCAGGTGCCGCACGCGGCGCTGCGCTGCTACGTGATGGGCGAGCGCGGCGGCGACCACGCCGAGCGCCCCACGCCGCGCGAGCGGGACGAGATGGCGCGCCTGCTCGACGAGGCGCTGTGCGCCGGCGCCCTCGGGCTGACCACCTCGCGCACGGTCAAGCACCGCGCCGCCGACGGCCGGCCGACGCCCAGCCTGACCGCCGACGAGGCCGAGCTGATGGCGCTCGCGCGTGCGATGCGCCGCGCGGGCCGGGGCGTGCTGGAGGTGAACTCCGACTTCGGTTCGGGCGACTTCGACGTCCTGGCCGCCGCCGCGCGCGCCGCCGGCCGGCCGCTGTCGCTGCTGCTGATCCAGGTCGACCGCGCGCCCACGCTGTGGCGCGAGACGCTCGACCAGATCCACGCGGCCCGCGCGACGGGGCTCGAGGTCACCGGCCAGGTGGGCAGCCGCGCGATCGGCGTGCTGCTCGGCCTCGAGGCCACGCTGAACCCGTTCGGCATGCATCCGGCCTGGGCCGGGCTCGAGGCGCTGCCGCTCGCCGAGCGGGTCGCGCGACTGCGATCCGATGCGGCGCTGCGCGCGCGCCTCGTCGACGAACGCCCGCAGGACGGCAGGACCCGGATGATCGGCGGCATGCTCGAGCGCGCCTTCGAGATGGGCGCCGTGCCGGACTACGAACCGGACCTCGCGAACGCGATCGGGGCGCGCGCCCGCGCGCAGGGCCGCTCGCCCTGGGCGCTCGCGCTCGAGATCCTGCTGGCCGACGACGGGCGCGGCGTGCTGCTTCACCCGTTCGAGAACTACACCGGCGGCGATCTCGAAGTGGTGCGCGCGATGCTCGAGGACGACGCGACCGTGATGGGCGTCGGCGACGGCGGCGCGCACGTCGGCACCATCTGCGACGGCAGCGGCCCGACCTTCCTGCTCACCCATTGGGCGCGCGACCGCCGGCGCGGACCGCGCATCGCGCTGGAGCGGCTGGTCCGCAAGCAGACGATGGACAGCGCGCGGGCCTACGGGATGACCGATCGCGGCGTCGTCGCCCCGGGCATGCGCGCGGACCTGAACCTGATCGACCTCGGCGGACTGGTGCTGCACCGGCCCTGGATCGAGCACGACCTGCCGGCCGGCGGCCGTCGCTTCCTGCAGGCGGCCACCGGATACCGGCACACCTTCGTGGCGGGCGTCGAGACGCTGCGCGACGACCGGCCGACGGGCGCGACGCCGGGTCGCCTGGTGCGCTCGCGGGCCGACCCGACCCGTCGGGCGGCCTGAGCGGCCTGAGCGCCTCAGCCCGGACGGGCCGGGGTCACGCCCGCGAAGTCGAGCACGGCGTCGAGGTGGTCGGCGAAGTCGGACAGCCCGTGATCGCTGCCCTGGATCACGAGGTGGCGCGCCCCGGGATAGGCGGCGACCATCTCCCGCCAGTCGAGCAGCTCGTCGCCGGTGGCGGCCACGAGGAAGTAGCGCCCGGGCCGGGTGATCCCGGCGACCTGGATCGCGCGCAGCTCGTCGAGATGCGCCTGCGTCAGCTCGAAGCTCACCGACGCATCGTGGTACATCGTCTGCGGCCCGAGGTAGGCGGCCAGTCGGGCGGCCGGCCGCGTCGCCGGGTTCAGCAGCACCGCCCGGCAGCCGTGTCGCTCGGCCAGGTACGTGGCATAGCAGCCTCCGAGCGAGCTGCCGACGAGCGTGTCGTCCGGCCCCGGGCGCCAGCGCGATTCGACGAGCTCGATCGCCTCGCGCGGCGAGACCGGAAGCGCCGGGCAGGCGAATTCGGCGGAGCGCCCGAGCTCGGCCATCCGCGTCTCGAGCAGCCGCGCCTTGAACGAGGAGGGTGACGACCTGAAGCCGTGCAGGTAGACGAGCATCGGTCGGTGGCGCCCGGGCGCGCTCAGCGCCGGCCCAGCGCCTCGAGCAGCTTGCCGTGCACGCCGCCGAAGCCGCCGTTGCTCATCACCAGCACGCGGTCGCCGCTCCGCGCCTCGGCCGCGACCGCCGCGACCAGCGCGTCGAGCGCGGTGAACACCGCGGCGCGGGCGCCCAGCGGAGCCAGCGCCTCGGTGGCGTCCCAGCCGAGCCCGCCCGCATAGCAGTAGGTGCGCTCCGCGCCCTCCAGGCTGCCGGGCAGCAGGGCCTTCATCGCGCCGAGCTTCATCGTGTTCGAGCGCGGCTCGATCACCGCGAGGATCCGCTCGCCCGGCCCCAGCCGAGCCCGCAGGCCGTCGATCGTGGTCTCGATCGCGCTGGGGTGGTGCGCGAAGTCGTCGATGACGGTGACCCCGCCGGCGGTGCCGCGCACCTCCATCCGGCGCTTGACCCCGCCGAAGCGGCCGAGGGCCGCGATGGCGTCGGCCGGTGACACGCCCTCGTGCTCCGCGGCGGCGATCGCGGCGATGGCGTTCGAGCGGTTGTGCCGACCCGACAGCGGCAGCCGGCAGCGGCCCAGGCGTTCCGAGCCCCGAAGGACGTCGAAGCCCGTCGCATCGGGTTCGTCGACGACCGCCTCGGCGTGCCAGCCGTCATCTGCATCGAACGCGACGTGTTCGCTCCAGCATCCTCGCGAGAGCACCCGCGCGAGCGATGCCTGGGCGCCGTTGACGACGAGCCGTCCGCTTCGCGGCACGGTGCGCACCAGGTGATGGAACTGCGTCTCGATCGCCGCCAGATCGGGAAAGATGTCGGCGTGATCGAACTCGAGGTTGTTCAGGATCGCCGTCGTCGGACGGTAGTGGACGAACTTCGAACGCTTGTCGAAGAACGCGGTGTCGTATTCGTCCGCCTCGATCACGAACGGGGCGTCCGGCGCCGACAGGCGCGCCGAGAACGGGAAGTCGACCGGAACGCCGCCGATCAGGAAGCCCGGCGAGCGGCCGCAGGCCTCGAGGATCCAGGCGAGCAGCGACGAGGTGGTGGTCTTGCCGTGGGTGCCGGCG
>RPRK01000030.1 GCA_003818495.1 Burkholderiales bacterium | reverse complement strand
TGTTGTGCACCTGGGCGACCGACGCATTGATCGGGATCTCGTGGAAGTTCGGTCCGCCCAGGCGCGTGAGCTGGGTGTCCTGGTACGAGAAGTTGCGGCCCTGCAGCAGCGGATCGTTGGAGAAGTCGAGCCCCGGCACGATGTGCGACGTGCAGAACGCGACCTGCTCGGTCTCGGCGAAGAAGTTGTCGGGATTGCGGTCGAGCACCATCCGGCCGATGGGCCGCACCGGCACCAGCTCCTCGGGCACGATCTTCGTCGCATCGAGCACGTCGAAGCTCCAGAGCTCGGCGTCCTCCTCGCTGAACACCTGCACGCCGAGCTCGTACTCGGGGTAGTGGCCGGACTCGATGGCCTCCCACAGGTCGCGCCGGTGGTAGTCGGCATCCATGCCCGCGAGCTTCACCGCCTCGTCCCAGACCAGCGAATGCGTGCCGGCCACCGGGTTCCAGTGGAACTTGACGAAGCGGCTCGAACCGGCGGCGTCGACGAACCGGAAGGTGTGCACGCCGAAGCCCTGCATCGTCCGGTAGCTGCGCGGGATGCCGCGGTCGCTCATCACCCACATCAGCATGTGCGTGCTCTCGGGCGTCAGCGACACGAAGTCCCAGAAGGTGTCGTGGGCGGTCGATGCCTGGGGCATCTGGTGATGCGGCTCGGGCTTGGCGGCATGGACCATGTCGGGGAACTTCATCGCGTCCTGGATGAAGAACACCGGGATGTTGTTGCCGACGAGGTCCCAGTTGCCCTCGTCGGTGTAGAACTTGACCGCGAACCCGCGCACGTCCCGAACGGTGTCGGCACTGCCCCGCTCGCCCGCGACGGTCGAGAAGCGCACGAACACCGGCGTGCGCTTGCCGGCCTCGGCGAAGATCGACGCGCGGGTCAGGTCGCCGAGCGCCTCGTAGCACTCGAAGTAGCCGTGCGCGCCCGAGCCGCGGGCGTGGACGACGCGCTCGGGGATGCGCTCGTGGTCGAAGTGCGAGATCTTCTCGCGGAGGATGAAGTCCTCGAGCAGCGTCGGACCGCGCAGCCCCGCCTTGAGCGAGTGCTGGTTGTCGGCGACGGGCACGCCCTGGTTGGTGCTGAGCGCCCTGCCGCCCGAATCCGCGCGGTAGCGGTCGAGCGGGCCGTTGTTGGGATTGGTGCCGATGGCCGCGTCGCCCGCGCCCACCTTGTCCGAGCGCGCGGTCTCGGTCAGCGTGCTGCCGGTGACGGCGGGGTCGGACGGCGCGGCGTGCTGGCCTTCCTGCGGGTCGCGCGCCGCGTCCCCGTACTCGCTCGCCTTGTCGGCGTTGACCGGCAGCGCCTGCGCGAGCGCGTCCTGGCCGTCGAGCTTCGCGGCGAGCTGGGCGAGCTGCGAGGCGGCCCCGCCGGCGAGCGTCGCCGAATGGCCCAGGGTCGAGCCGCCTTCCGGCATCGGCATCGGCGGACGTTCGTGCCCGCCCGAGTCGACACGGTTGTCGGCGCCGGGCGCGCGGCCCGCGGTGGAACGGGTACCGCCCTCTCCCGACACCGTCGCCGACACGGCCCGCGCCGACGTGCCGGCCGTCGAGCCCTCGGGCGCGCCGGCGCGCCGTCCGGCCGAGGCGACCGCGCGCCCGAGCTTCTTCGTGATCGGTTCGGAGGGCCGTTCGGACGGCGTGGCGGTGCCTTCACGGCGGGTGGACGACTGCTGCGGCGGCTTGCGGGTGGCCATGGTGCGCTTCCGGAAAGGATTGGGAATCCGGGCACTCGGCAAAGCTTGTGCCCGATGCCGGGCCGGTCGTCGGCCGGCTCGAGGCGGACCGCCACGCCTCGGGTACGCTGCGCCGATGTCCGACCAGTTCTCCAACGTCAACGACGCGATCCGGCACCACCTGAGCGCACGCTACCCGCGGATCGAGGCCTCGTCCGTCGACGGGCTGCGACTGCCGCTCGGCAAGGTGGGCGGTCGCCGCGTCTGGATCCGGCTCGGTCTGCGGGGCGGCGAGCGGGCGTCGCTGTACGCGATGGTCGCGGTGCGGTCCACCGACGCCGATCCGCTGCCGGCCTGGCTGTCCGGCCTCGCCGACGCGGCCGAGCGGACGGCGCCGCGCCCGCTCCGGCAGGTGATCGAGCCGGTGGCGCGTGACGTCCCCGAATTCGATCAGTTCCAGCTGGTCGCGCCGGCGCGCTCGGTCGTGGACAAGGCCTGGCACTGGGGCCCGGTGGTGTACGCCTACACCGGCGACCCGCCGTCGATGCGCGGGTCGACGCGGTGCGTGGCGGCGATGCTCGACGCGATCCGGCCGCTGGTGCTCGCGTACGTGCCGGGTACGGACGGCGTGCTCGGAGCACCGGAACCGGGGTGAGCGGCGCCCGGGCGGGCGTTGCACGGGGGCACGCCCCGGGCACCGCGCCCGACCCGAACCTCGGCGGGCGACCCGGCGCCCTGCGACAATGACCGACTGTCGCCCGCGCGGCCGTTCCGTGCCCCGTCCCTCGAGAGTCCCCATGCCCGACATCGCCACCGCCCTGAAGGCCGAGATCCAGCGGATCGCCCGCAAGGAGATCCGGGTCCAGACCGAAGCGATCCGCAAGGCGTCGGCCCAGCATCGGCGCGAGATCGCCGCGCTCAAGCGGCAGATCAGGACGCTCGAGCAGTCGAACCGGGCGCTGCGGAAGACGCCCCGCGCTCGCGCCGCGACCGCGACCGAGCCCCCCCCGACCGATGTCGCCGCGCGCGCCGTGCGCTGGTCGGCCAAGGGGTTCCAGGCGCATCGGGCGCGCCTGGGCCTGTCGGCCGAGGCGCTCGGCAGGCTGCTCGGCGTCAGCGGCCAGTCGGTCTACAACTGGGAGCGGCAGAAGGCCACGCCCCGTGCGGAGCAGCTCCGGGCGATCGCGGGGCTCCGCACGATGAGCCGGCGACAGGCCGAGGCGAGGCTCGCCGCGCAGGACTGAGCACCGGCCCGGCCGGGCCGGGGCAATCCCGGCTCGAGTTCGCTCCGGGCCGCGCGCAGGGCGCTGCCGCGCGAACGGTCTACTTGAACTCGTACGTGATCGCCACGTGGCCGCTGTCGAGCCCCCGCTCGTTGACGATCGGGCTGCCGGTGATGGCGTCGTCGAACCAGCGGTGGCGCCACTGGAGCTGCAGCGCCCACGGCCCCGAGATCGGCATCGTCGCGGCCAGCCCGACCATCGGCACGGTCGAGCCGCCCGGCGCGTAGGCCGGATAGCCGCTCGCGGCGGACTGCGCGCCGTCGATGCCATAGAGGTGCCGCACGAGCGCGCTGCTGCGGTATTCGAGCCCGAGCAGCGGATAGAGGGTCACCGGTCCGGCCTCGAAGCGGCCGCCCCAGGTGCCCTCGAGCAGCGCGCCTCCCGAGGTCACGTCGTACATCGCGTAGAGGAAGAAGGCGCCCACCGGCGTGCGCTGCATCGTGCCGACGCCGATCGGCACCGGGTTGCGGCGGTCGCCCACGCCGCGCAGCGCGGCGCCGTCGGCGTCGAAGCCGTCGGTGTTCACCCGCCCGACCAGCTCGAGGTGACCCGAGCCGAGCGGCAGCGTCTTCACGCCGAGCGTGTCGACGCGGGCGAAGAAGCGGCCGTAGTCGCCGTACACGTAGGGCAGCACCATGACCGAGCCGCCGACGTCCTTCACCATGCCTCGCTTGAGGTAGGCGCCGACGCCGACCTCCCCGGTGAAGCGGTTCTCGAAGGCGGTCTGCGCGCGGGCGTCGGACGCACCGAGCGCACCGAGCGCACCGAGCGCACAGAATGCGACGCACTGCAGCGCGCCGAGGCCGAGGGGACGGAGGGTCATCGCGGGGGGGATCCGGAAAAAGTGTTCCGCGACTCTACCCGTCGCGAGCCCGGTTTCGGGGCGGGGACGTACGATCCCGACACCGCAGGCCCCGCCGGGCCACGTCGCCACCCCCTCACGTCGCCCTCCTCACTTCCCCTCCTCACTTCCCCACACTCACGACCGTGCCGCCATGACCGCGCCCATCCCGATCGGCCTTCCCGGCCCGCTGCAGACCGTCCGCGCCGGTGTCCTCGACGTCGCCTACCACGCGGCCGGCCCGCTCGACGGCACGCCGGTGCTGCTGATGCACGGCTTCCCGTACGACGTGCACGCCTATGCGCAGGTCGCGCCGCGCCTCGCCGCCGCCGGCTGCCGTGTCGTGGTGCCGTACCTGCGCGGCTTCGGTCCGACCCGCTTCACGGACGCGTCGGTACCGCGTTCGGGCGAACAGGCCGCGCTGGGCAACGACCTGCTCGCGTTGATGGACGCGCTCGCGATCCCGCGCGCCGTCCTCGCGGGCTACGACTGGGGCGGCCGCGCGGCCTGCGTGGTCGCCGCGCTGTGGCCGCAGCGCTGCTCGGGCCTGGTCTCGTTCAACAGCTACAACATCCAGGACATCTCGCGCGCGATGGTGCCGGACACGCCCGCCAACGAGCGCAGCCTCTGGTACCAGTACTACTTCCACTCCGAGCGCGGGCGCGCGGGCCTCGAGCGCGACCGGCGCGCGGTGTGCCGGCTGCTGTGGGAGACCTGGTCGCCCACCTGGTCCTTCGACGACGCCACCTTCGAGCGCAGCGCCGCGGCCTTCGACAATCCGGATTTCGTCGACGTGGTGATCCACTCGTACCGCCACCGCTTCGGCCTGGTGGCGGGCGACCCGGCGCTCGCCGGAATCGAGCGTCGGCTGGCGGCGCAGCCGCCGATCACGGTGCCGACGCTCACCTTCGACGGCGCCGACGACGGGGTGCGCCCGCCGGCCGACGCCGCGCAGCACGGCCACCGGTTCACCGGGCCGCGCACCCATGCGGTCGTGCCGGGCGTGGGCCACAACATGCCGCAGGAGGTGCCGCAGGTGTTCGCCGACGCGGTGCTGACGCTGGCGGCCGCGGTGCGCTGAGCGGCGCCGCAGGACCCGGACCGGACGATCCGCCCGGCCCCGGCGCCGCAGGCCTCGCGGGCGGCCTCAGCCCGGCGTCCAGCCCTTCGGCACCCGCGCCCGCTCGATCTTCGCGACGTCGCAGTTCGCATCCGCGATCCCGGAGAAGTCGAGGCCGCCATAGCCGCCGGCGCGTGCCAGGCTGAACGACTCGAAGACCGCGGCCGCCACCGGCATCGGCACGCGGGCCGCATGGGCCGCGCCGAGGACCAGCGCGAGATCCTTGTGCGCGAGGTCGATGGTGAAGCCGGGCGTGGTGTCGCCGGCGAGCACCTTGCTCGGGAAGTTCATCCGCAGCTGGCCGTTGTTCGCCGAGGTGCCGAGCAGCACCGCCAGCGTGCGGGTGAGATCGAGCCCGAAGCGCTGCGACAGCGCCAGCGCCTCGGCGTTGACCTGGGTGAGCGTGACCGCCACGAAGTTGTTGACCAGCTTCGTGCGCCCGCCGGTGCCGACACCGCCGCAGTGGTGAACGGTCGTGCCCATCGCATCGAGCAGCGGCCGCACCCGGGCGAGGTCGGCGTCGCTCGCCCCGACCATGAACAGCGATTCGCCGCGGTCGGCGTGCTCGGCGAGCCGGCCGACCGGGGCATCGACCACCGACAGCCCGCGCGCGAGCGCCGCGGCCTGCAGCCGGTCGGTCGCCAGCGGGTCGATGGTGCTCATGTCCATCAGCAGGCTGCCGCGGGCGGCATGCGCGAACACGCCGTCGGGTCCGGTCGCGATCTGCTCGACCTCGACCGCGGTCGGCAGCATGGTGATCACGATGCTGCAGTCGCGCGCGATCTGCGCGACGCTCTCGCCGAGCGTCGCGCCGCGCTCGGCGAGCTCGCGGGCGGGCCGCGGATCGATGTCGAGCACCGTCAGCGCGAAGCCCTTCGCGAGCAGGTTGCCCGCCATGGACTTGCCCATGCGTCCGAGTCCGATGAATCCGATCGTTTCCATGTCTCCTCCGTGCCGCCCGGGGTCGGCGGTGTCGTCCAACCCCGGAGCGTAGACCGGAACGCTCGACGAGCGCGATGCGGCGTCCCGATTCGACACGCCCGTGCACCGCGCCCTACCATCGGGGCGAGGGCGGCCGCCGGCGGCGGCGCCCAACGCATCGACATCGGAGACTTCGACATGACGACGACCCAGCCGGCGGCGCAGCCCTGGCAGGAACGCATCTTCACGCTGCTCAAGGAGGCCGGCGTGCGGCAGGTGGCCTACGTGCCCGACGCCGGGCATGCGCACGTGATCCGCCGCGTGCAGGCCGATCCGGACATGCGCGGCATCGTGCTCACCACCGAGGAGGAAGGCGTGGCGCTGGCCGCCGGCGCCTGGCTGGGCGGCGAGCGCGCGGTGCTGCTGATGCAGAGCAGCGGCGTGGGCAACTGCGTGAACATGCTGTCGCTGCTGCAGAGCGGCGACTTCCCGTTCGTCACGCTCGTGACGATGCGCGGCGAGTATGCCGAGTTCAATCCGTGGCAGTGCCCGATGGGGCGCGCCACGCAGGGCGCGCTGGAGCTGATGGGCGTCGCGGTCCACCGCGCGAGCACCGCCGACGAGGTCGAGGACGTGGTGGGTGCGGCGCTCGACGCCGCGTTTCGTGGCGGCCAGCGGGTCGCGGTGCTGCTGTCGCAGCGGCTGATCGGACGCAAGCAGTGGGTGGCGAAATGACGGGCAACGGCATGAAGACGGACGGCAGCGGACACGACCGCGGACACGACGGCGATGCGCGCCCGGGCGGCATCGACCGGCGCGCGTTCGTCGCGCGCCTGCTGGCGGCCTGCCCCGAGGCGCTGGTGGTCACGGGGCTCGGCTCGCCGAGCTACGACGCCTTCGCCGCCGGCGATCGCGACCGGACCTTCTACCTGTGGGGCGCGATGGGCGGCGCCACGCCGCTCGCCCTCGGCCTGGCGCTCGCGCAGCCGACCCGCCCGGTGCTGGTGGTGACCGGCGACGGCGAAGCGCTGATGGGGATGGGCGGGCTGGCGACGGTCGCCGCGCAGCAGCCCGCCAACCTGACGATCGTGGTGCTCGACAACGGACACTTCGGCGAGACCGGCATGCAGCGCAGCCACACCAGCCTGGGCACGCGCCTGGCCGAGGTCGCCCGCGCCTGCGGCATCGCCCGCTCGGACGAGATCCGCTCGATCGACGAGGTCGATGCGCTGGCCGCCCGGATCGCGGCCCGCGAGGGACCGGCGTTCGCGCAGGTCTTCATCGCCAGCGCCGAGGTGCCGCGCGCGCTGCCGCCCCGCGACGGGGCGTACCTGAAGACCCGGTTCAGGCAGGCGCTGGGGCTGGCGCCGATGTGAGCGCCCGACCCTTCCGTGGACGCGGCCTCCCGAAAGGCGCAGGATCGACCTCCGATCCGCCCCCACCGCAGGCCTCATGTCCCACGCCCCCTACTACGACCCCGGCTCGGCCAACGTGTTCTTCTGGGTCAGCGTCGACGACGTGCCCGTGGGCGCCTCGATCGGCAAGGCCACGCTGCACTATCGGTATCACCCGCACAGCGGCACCGACGACCCGCTGTCGACCTACACGCAGCACGCGGCGGAGATCGACGCGGCGGTGCGCACCCGGCTGGCCGCGGGCGCCCGCGAACCGGTGATGCTGCGCGACCCGGACATCTCGGCGCCGCGCTAGGGGCGGCGCCCGCCGGCCGCGCTCGGGCGATGCGCCCGGCGGCCGTGCTCCATTCACGCGCTCAGCCGCGGCCGAGCGGGCTCAGCGCGCCGCGCTCGAGCTGCTCGAGCATCAGCGACAGGGTGGCCGCGCTGCGCGGGTCGGCGGCACCCTCGTGCGCGTCGACCAGCACGTCGCGGATGTCGTCCGCGCTCACCAGCTCCATGTCCCAGTGCGGGAACAGCCGCTCGCGGACCTCCTCGGTCTCGCTCAGCGTGACGACCGAATCGTGGCGGCCGTCGCCTCGGATCATGTCCATCAGCCCGGCCACCGCGTCGCGCGGGCCCTCGAGCCACTGGAAGAAGATGCCGGAGCCGAAGACCAGCAGCCCGGTGATGCCGAGCCGGGGGTTGCGCTCGTGCGCGGCCGCGAGGATGCGCTGGACCGCCGCGTCGTCGACGTCGGCGGCGGCCCGGCTGCAGTAGGTGGTCTGGAACAGGAGGCGCGGCACGTCGTCGTCGTGCTCGGGCTCGGATCGGTCGGTGGCGCTCATGGGCGGGCGGTCCTGGAGATGCCACGCAGTGCGTCCGCGCGATGCATGGCCCGCACGATAGCGCATGCAGGCCCGTTCCGGATCGTCCGGCCGGGGGCGCGGGCGCGCGGCCCGCGCCGCGTTCAGGCGTGAGCCGTGTCCTGTACCCGGAACACCGACACCCGTTCCGACAGGTCGCGCGCGGTCTGGTCGAGCACCCGCGACATCTGCTCGAGGTCGCCGATCATGGCGCCGGTCTCGGTGTTGGACCGGTCGAGCACGGCCATGTTGGCGTCGGCCTCGCCGATCCGCTCGAGCTGCTGGACGAGCGCGGCCGAGATGCTCGCGACGCTCGTGCTGACGTCGTCGACGTCGCCGAGGATGCTGTCCATCTTGGTGCCGACCTGCTCGATGCGCTCGACGTTGGTGGCCACCTGGGCGACCGACGAATCGATCAGCTTGCGGATCTCGGCGGACGATCCGGTGGTGCGGGTGGCCAGGCTGCGGACCTCCGCGGCCACGACGGCGAAGCCGCGCCCCTGCTCGCCGGCCCGGGCCGCCTCGACCGCCGCGTTCAGCGCGAGGATGTTGGTCTGGAACGCGATGCCGTCGATCACGCCGATGATCTCGGCGATCTGGCGCGCCTGGTCGGAGAGCTGACGCATGCCCTGGCGGACGGCGTCGACCTCTCGCTTGCCGTCGCTGGCCCGCTCGGACGCCTCGCGGGCCCGGGCGTCGACCTGGCGGGCACCGGCGGCGCTGGCCTCGACCATCGCGCGGATCTCGCCCATCGCCGCCACCGAGTCGTGGAGCCGCACCGACAGCTCGGCGCTGCTCGACGACAGCCGCTGGCTGCCGCTCACGATGTCGCGTGCCGACACGTCGATGCGCGAGGCGGCGCCGCGGATGCTGTGCACCACCTCGCCGATCCGCTCGCTGATCCCGCGCAGCGCGGCCATGACCAGGCCGGCCTCGTGGCGCACGGTCGAGACCGGGCGCACCCGAAGGTCGCCGCCGGCGATCGCCTGGCCGGCTTCGACCGCGTCGCTCAGCGGCCGCGTGATCGAGCGGGCGATCAGCAGGCTCGCCACCCCGGCCAGCACCAGCGCCGCACCCACCAGGGCGGCGATCGCGATCAGCGCCGAGCGCGTCGACCGGTCGATCTTCGCCTTGGCGTCCTGCAGCGCCGTGAACTGGTTCGCCCGGAAGGTGTCGACCGCGGCCATCATGCCGTTGAGCCGCGGCTGGATCGATTCGCGCAGCGTGCGGGTGGCCGCCTCCGCGTTCTGGGCGCGCAGCGCCCGGGTGAACTTCACCAGCGAGACCAGCACGCCCGAGCCGTGCCCGGCGAACTCCTCGGCGGTCTTGGCGCCGAGCTCGCCCTCGTCCTTGAAGGTGTCCTGCAGCTGCTGCACCTTCGAGCCCACCTGCTCGCGGGCCTTGTCGATGCGCGCGATCAGCGGCGCCATCTCCTCGGGCGACGCGCCGATCGCGTCGCGCGCGGCGATGTTCAGCCCGTTCAGGTCGTCGAGCACCGACTGCATCAGCTCGAGCCGTGGCAGCCGCGTGTCGAGCACGTCGACGAACTCGTTCGACACCGCCTTGAGCCGCGCGGCGCTGAACGCGCCGAGGCCGAGCATCAGCACGCCCATCAGGCCGAACGCGAGGCCGAGCCGAGCGCCGATCCTGGCCAGGCGCGGGGCCCGGGTGCTTCCGAGGGACTGACTCATCGCTTCACCGGGTCGAGACGCGCGTGCGCGTCAGCAGGGTTTCGAGTTCGGCGACCGGCGCGTCGTACTTCGCGACGGCCCGCACCACCGCCCGCTCGTCGAGCAGGTACCACATCGAACTGTGCGCGAGGCCCTCCGGGCCGCCGCGCTGCACGCCGACCCGAAAGGTGTCGGCCATCGCCTCGATCAGCACGGGGTCACCGGTCACGCCGAGGATCGAGGGGGAGAACGCCGCCAGGTACTTGGCGAGCCGCGCCGGCGTGTCGGACAGCGGCTCGAGCGAGACGAACACCACCTGCAGGCGATCGGACTCGACGCGTGCGAGCAGTTCGGCCGCCGTCTGCATCGAGATCGGGCAGGTGCTCGAGCACTGGGTGAAGCCGAAGGTCAGCAGCGAGGGCCGGCCGGCCAGCCGCTGCAGCTCGAAGCGACGACCGGTGTGATCGAGCAGCACGCCACGCGGCGCGGCGCGGCCGGCGGCCGATGCCGGCGCGGATGCGTGCGGACCGGCGTGCGCCCGGACCGGGCGATGCAACCCGAGCGCGCCGGAGGCTGCGGCGATGCCCAGCGCCGTCACCACCGAGCGGCGGCGCTCACTGCGAACGTGCTGCACTCTTGACTCCATCGACGCTTCCCTTCAGTCCGTTCACGTAGGCCACGACGGCATCGATGTCCTCCGGGCTCAACTGGAAGCCCCAGTTGGGCATGATCGGCGAGCGGCCCACGCCCTCCCCGCCATGGGTCACGATCTCGCGGATCTGGGCTTCGCTGAGCGGGGTGCGCCGCAGGTCGGGCGGCGGCGGCTTGACCACCTTCGCGATCGGGGTGTCCCCGTCGGCCTGCGCACCGTGGCAGCGCGCGCAGTTCGTCTGGAAGACCCGATTCCCTTCACGCGCCGGCTCGGCCTGCGCGGTGGCGCAGGTCGTGAGCATCGCGAACAGCAGTGCGGCGCGCATCATCGTTCCCGTTGTCGTGGTGGGGCGCTTACTTCGTGACCGTCAGCAGCAGCTTCATCTCGGGATGGATGGCGCATTCGATCTCGAACTTGCCTTCCTGCGCGAACACCTGGCCCTTGGCCTGGCCCTGCGCATAGGTGCCGAGGTCGAAGGAGCCGGGCTCGGTCAGCGAGAAGACGTTGTGGACGAACGGGTCGTCGTTCTTGAAGTTGACCTTGTCGCCGGCCTTGATCGTCAGCGCGGTCTTGTCGAACGCCTTGTTCTTCTGCGTCACCATGTGTTCCGCCGCGGCGGCGCCGCCGGCGAAGGCGAGCAGCAGGAGGCCGGCGAGCGAGGGAAGGGTCTTCTTGAGGGTCATCTGGGATCTCACTGCGAGTGTCGTGGATGCGGAATCAGCGGGAAGCGGTCGTGGCGGTCACCGGTCCGGGCGGCAGCTGCGGCACGACGATCGCGACCGGTGCACCCGTCAGGGTCTTCATGAACGCGACGAGGTCGGCCTTCTCCTGGGGGTTCAGGCCCAGCGGCTTCATGTTCGGGCTGAGGTTCGAGGTGTCGTCGCCGCCGCGGTCGTAGTGATCCACGACCTCCTCGAGCGTCGCGTACATGCCGTTGCGCATGTACGGCGCGGTGAGCGCGATCTCGCGCAGCGTCGGCGTCTTGAACGCGCCCTTGAGCACCTTGACCCGGCGATGCGCGAAGCGGCCTTCCGTGTCCCCGTCGGCCTTGACGCCGATGTTGTGGAAGCCGTTGTCGGTGAAGTTGAAGCCCTGGTGGCAGGCGGCGCAGTTGCCCTTGCCGTTGAAGACCTCGAAGCCGCGCTTGGCGGCGTCGCTCACCGCGGTGGCGTCACCCGAGCGCCAGCGGTCGAAGGGCGAGGTCGACGAGACGACGGTGCGCTCGAAGCTCGCGATCGCCTTGGCGACGGTCTCGGCGGTGACGCCCTGGCCGGGGTAGGCACGCTCGAACATCGCGCGGTAGCCGTCGATCGCACCGAGCCGCTCGAGCATCTGCGGGATCGGCAGCGCCATCTCGTTCGGGTCGCCGATCGGGCCGAGCGCCTGGTCCTCGAGGGTGGCCTTGCGGCCGTCCCACATCTGGATCGTGTTGTAGGCCGAGTTCACGATCGTCGGCGTCGCGCGGCCGAGTCGCTTCGACATGTGCCCGATCGCGGTGGGCTGGCCGTCGGCCCAGCCGAGCGACGGGTTGTGGCAGGTGGCGCAGCTGATCATCCCCGAGCCCGAGAGGCGCGGGTCGAAGAACAGCGCCCGACCGAGCTCGACCCGATCGGCGTTCGGCACGTTGTCGGCCGGCGCCGGCACGGCCGCGGGTCGCAGCCAAGGATCCTGCTTCGAGGCCTCGGTGGCGACCACCTGGCCGGCGATCAGGCTGGCGGCCGCGGCGAGTCCGGCGATCGCGCCGGCGATGAGCTTGACGTTCATGACACTTCCCTTCGAGGCCCGGCGCCCTGACGCGTGCCTTCGGTTCGTACTGCGACAGACTGCGACTGCCGGACGGGAGACCGCCGGCGGTTGAGCGAACGCACGGGGGTCGGCATCCACCCCCACGCCTCGTGTTCGGGATGTCGGCCGGCGCCGGGCGATTCCTGAATCCCGCCCGACGGCCGGCCCTGCCTGCAGGTCGGGCGGATCGTCGGCTGTCGCAGCGGCGGGTGCTGCGTCGTCCTGGCCTGGTGCCGGTTCATCGGGGTCCCTGGGGCTCGCCGGGTGGGCCGTGGCGCGCCGCCGGTGCGGTCGTCACAGTCTTGATGCAATCAAGTATCGGCACGAGCGTGGCCGTTCGATGACCGGAAAAGCGGGGGGTGCGCACCGCAATCCGCGGCCGGGGGAGCGGGCGGTCGTCGGCCCGGCTCGAGCGGCGAGCGGGCGCCGGCGGTCGTCCGGGGCGGCGGTCTTCCGGGGCCGGCGGCCGTGTCCTGTCGTGTCGTGTCCGGCCGGTATGATCCAAGGCCGCGCGCCACCTTCGCCGTCCCGATGCCCGCCTCGCCCACCGTCTATCTCGCCGGCCCCGACGTCTTCTGCCCGGACGCGGAGGCCCGCTACGCGCGGATGGAGCGGCTGTGCGCGGCGCTCGGACTGGTCGGCCTGCGCCCCTCCGACGGCGGGCAGGCGGGCGGCGAGGGCGGGGAGGCCGGTGCCGCGCTCGCCCAGCGCATCTATGAAGGCAATGTCGCGCTCATCCGCCGCTGCGACGCCGTCGTCGCCAATCTGCAGCCGTTCCGCGGTCACATCGAGCCCGACAGCGGCACGGTGTTCGAGGTGGGCGTCGCGGTGGCGCTCGGCAAGCCGGTGGCGGGCTATCTGCCGCAACCCGGGCTCAGCTACGCCGACCGGGTGCGACGCCACTTCCCCACGCGCACCGACGCCGGCGGCACGGAGTGGGACGACACGCACGGCCTGTGGATCGAAGGCTTCGGCGAGCCGCTGAACCTGATGCTGTCGCGCTCGACCCCGCTGTTCGGATCGTTCGAGGCGGCGATCGGCCATCTGGCCGCCCTGCTGCCCCCCCGGGCCGGCGGCCCGGACGCGGACGCGTCGGCATTTTCCGACGCCCCGGCCACCGGTCGCCCGACGGGCGCCATTCGACCGCGGCCGGCTTAGGTTCCGGGGCTTCGCGCGGACACTGGGCTGTCCATTCCGGAACGGCGCGCAGCGCGTGTTCCGGTCCTGCAGCAGGGTGCCCCCGCGGCACCGCCCGAACGAGTCCGCCGCAACGATGAAGTTCTTCCGGTCGAGCCGAGGCGAGGCCTACGTCGCGCCGCCTCCGGCGGTGATCGACCCCACGTCGGGCAAGGACGCGGGCGCGCCGACGCGCACCGCGATCCGGCCGGCGCCCGGATCGGCGGCGCGTCCGCCCGTGCCGGGTCGCGTGGCGCCGCAGGCGGGTGCGAAGGCGCCCCCGGGCCGACCGGACTCGGGCCGACCGGACTCGGCCCGACCGGAAGCGGCACCTCCGGCCCGCTCGTCCGTTTCGTCGCTCTCGCCCGCGTCACCCTCCACGCCGTCGCCCGCCTCCAGGTCGGCGCGTTCGGCGGTACCGGCCCCGGTCACGGCGAACCCCGCGGCCGCCCAGGCCCGCCCCCCGGCAGCCTCCACACCCCCCACACCCTCCACGCCCTCACCCGCCGCGCATCCGCCCGCCTCGCATGCGCCCGCGGCGGCGCAGCCGGGGGCGGACGCCGCCCAGCCCACCGAGTCGCGCGATCCGACGGGCCAGTTCGAGCGGCGCCCGCCGCAGCCGCTGACGATCGCCTCCCACCAGCTGGCGATCGAGCTGGCGCGCGGCGGCGAGCCGGTCCCGGGCCTGGCGCGACGCTATCCGCACGTGCTGAACCAGATCTCCGCGGTCTGGGGCGACCTGCCGGTCGCGGCCGAGATGATCGACGACCTGCTGGTCGACCGCCGCGGCGGTCGCCGGGGCTTCCCGTCGGAGGTGCTGGCCGAGCTGCTGACGGTCCGGCGCGTCGCGGTCAAGCGGATGGTGGGCCAGCCCCGCAAGGCGTCGCGGCCGCAGGCCGCCGACTGATCCGCCCGCGGCGGCGGATCCGCGCAGACCCTCAGGCGCCGGACGTCCTGCGCCGGGCCGGCGGCCGTGGCGCGGGCTCGGCCTCGAGCTCGTCGGCGGGCCAGCGCTGCAGGAAGTCGGTCGTCTGACCGACGGGCGCGTCCAGCCAGCGGTCGTAGTCCGCCTCGTGCAGCACCACGACCATCCGCTTCTCGTCGTCCGGCTTGTGGAACCGCTGCATCAGCGCATGGCCGTCGGCGTTGATCGTCAGCATCGTGAACGACAGCAGCTCGCCGCCGTCGGGGCCGCGCCAGGCGCCCCACAGGCCGGCGATGCCCATCGGCGCGCCGTCGCGCCGGCGGATCCGCCAGCGCACCGCCTTGCCCGACTCCCAGTTCGGCTCGTAGATCGACTCGGCCGGCACGATGCAGCGCCGGCCGTGGCGCCAGGCGTCGCGAAAGCTCGGCTTCTCGGCGGCCGTCTCGCTGCGCGCGTTGTACGTGCGGCGCCCGATCGTCAGGTCCTTCGACCAGTGGGGCACCAGCCCGAACAGCCCGACCGCGGCGTCGCGCGCATGGCCCACGGCGTCTTCCCGGGACTGCCGCACGAACGGCGCCGCATAGCCCGGCCAGGTCTCGTCGGGCACCGGGTCGCCCCGCATGACCGCGAAGAACAGCTTCATCCGCTCGAGGTCGGTGACAGGAACGTAGTTGGCGCACATGCGTGGATCGCGGCCCGCAGGCCCGTGGGTTCGCTCGTCCGCAGCGTACCCCAGGCGGGGCCGCTGCCCGGCCCGTGGTAGGTTCGCGACCTGTTCCTGCCCGACCGCACCGCCTTCTCGTCCCACCTCTCCACCGGAGCCCACCGCATGCAGCGCAGGTCGTTCCTCGTCGCCGCCGCCCTCGCGGGCGGTGGCCTGCTGGTCGGGTGCGCACCCGCCGCCCGCCAGCAGCCCCGCGGCACGCCGCTCGCGCTCGGACCCGGGCAGGTCGCGCTCAACGGCTGGGTCAAGGTCTCGGCGGACGGCACGGTCGTCGCGATGATGGCCCGCTCGGAGATGGGCCAGGGGGTGCACACCGCGCTCTCGATGCTGGTCGCCGAGGAGCTCGACTGCGCATGGTCGCAGCTGCGCACCGAACAGGCCCCGATCGACGCGCTCTACGGGAACGTGGTCGCGATCGCCGACTCGGCGCCGCTGCGGCCGGACGACGACGGCGTCCTCGCGCGCGCGTTCCGCTGGGGGCTCGCGACGGGGGCGCGCGAGCTGGGCTTCAACCTGACCGGCGGATCGACGAGCGTGCGGGACCTGTGGGGGCCGATGCGCGAGGCGGCGGCGGTCACGCGCGCCACCCTCGTCGAGGCGGTGGCGCGGACCTGGTCGGTGCCCGCCGCACAGGTCGCGCTCGACCAGGGCACCTTCACCGGTCCCGGCGGACGCTCGATGGGCTTCGGCGACGCGGTCAAGGCGCTCGGCGCGACGCCCGTGCCGGCCTCGGCCGTGACGCTCAAGGACCCGTCCCGGTTCCGCGTGATCGGCCGCTCCATGCCGCGCGACGACGCCCTCGCCAAGACCACCGGCCGCGCGGTCTTCGGCATCGACGTGCGCCCGCCCGGGCTGCTGCACGCGGCGGTGCGGATGTCCCCGGTGGCCGGCGGACGCGTGGTGACCTTCGACGGCACCCGCGCGAAGGCCATGCCCGGGGTGGCGGGGGTCGTGTCCTTCGAACCGGCGGCCGGCGGCAGCGGCGGCGTCGCGGTGGTCGCCGACCGGACCTGGCGCGCCGAGCGGGCGCTGGCGACGGTCGAGGCGAGCTTCGACGACGGACCGATGGCGGGCGTCTCGAGCGAGGCGCTGATGACGGGGCTCGCGCGCACGCTCGACACCGAGAGCGGCCTGGCGCTGTGGAAGACCGGCGACGCCGAAGCCGTCATCGAGCGCAGCACCCGCCGCGTGCAGGCCGAGTACCGCGCGCCGTGGCTGGCTCACGCGACGATGGAGCCGATGAACTGCACGGTCGAGTACCGCGGCGACTCGGCCACCGTCTGGGCGCCGACGCAGACGCCCGGCTTCGCACGGCGGGCGGCGGCAAAGGCGCTCGATCTGCCGGAGTCGGCGGTCGAGCTGCGGGTCACCTACCTCGGCGGCGGATTCGGACGTCGCCTCGAGTCCGACTTCGTCGCGCAGGCCGCCGCCATCGCGCGGGCCTTCCGCGGCCGCCCCGTGCAGGTCCTCTGGAGCCGCGAGGAGGACATGCGCCACGACTTCATGCGCCCGGCCTGCGTCGCGCGCTACGGCGCCGCGCTCGACGAGCAGGGCCGGATCAGCGCGTGGCGCGCGGTGTCGGCGGGCCAGGCCCCCGCGGCCGCCTACATGCCGCGCAACACCTTCCTGCCGACGGCCGGTCTCGACAAGACGGCGCTCGAAGGCGCGTACGACACCGCCTATGCGTTCCCGGCGGTGCGGGTCGCGCACGTCGCGGTCGACCTGCCGGTGCCGGTCGGGTTCTGGCGCTCGGTCGGCCACTCGCACCATGCGTTCTTCAAGGAGAGCTTCGTCGACGAGTGCGCGCACGCCGCGGGCGCCGACCCGCTCGCCTACCGGCTGCAGCTGCTCGCGCAGCGCCCGCGCCAGCGCGCGGTGCTCGAGCTCGCCGCGGCGAAGGCCGGCTGGGGCACGCCGGTGCCACCCGCACCCGACGGCGCCCGGACGGCGCGCGGCATCGCGCTGCACGAATCGTTCGGGGCCACCGTCGCGCAGGTGGCCGAGGTCTCGGTCGCCGGCGACGGGACGATCCGCGTGCACCGCGTCACCTGCGCGATCGACTGCGGGCTGCCGGTGAACCCCGACGGGATCGCGCAGCAGATGGAGGGCGGCATCGTCTTCGGGCTGTCGGCGGCGCTGTACGGCCGCGTCGACATCGAGCAGGGCCGCGTGCGGCCGGGCAACTTCCACGAGCACCCGGTGCTGCGCCTGCCCGAGTGCCCGGCGATCGACGTGCACGTGGTGCCGAGCGGCGCGCCCCCCGAGGGGGTCGGCGAGCCGGGCGTGCCGCCGGTGGCGCCGGCGATCGCCAACGCCGTGTTCGCGCTGACCGGCAAGCGGCTGCGCAGCCTGCCACTGGCCTTCGCGGCCTGAACGATCGGAGACCACGATGACCACGATCACGGTGAACGGCCGCGACCTCGAGACGACCGCCGAGGCCGATGCGCCGCTGCTCTGGGTGCTGCGCGAGGACCTCGGCCTGACCGGCACCAAGTTCGGCTGCGGCATGGCGCTGTGCGGCGCCTGCACGGTCCACGTCGACGGCGCGCCGGTGCGCTCGTGCAGCACGCCGCTGTCCGCCGTCGCCGGCCGGGCGGTCACGACCATCGAGGGGGCGACCGGGCGGGTCGCCCGCGCGGTGACCGACGCCTGGGTCGCCCTCGGCGTCGCGCAGTGCGGCTACTGCCAGCCGGGCCAGGTGATGTCGGCGAGCGCGCTGCTCGCGGCCAACCCGAGCCCGACCGACGCCGAGATCGACGCCGCGATGGCGGGCAACATCTGCCGCTGCGGCACCTATCCCCGGGTGCGCGCCGCGGTGCACGACGCGGCCAAGCGGCTGGCGGGCCGGCCGGAGGCTCAGTCGTAGTACTGGAACTCGAGCAGCATGCAGCCGCCACGGCTGACGAACGGGCCGTGGAGCACCTGCGGCGGGCGGCACGCGAAGGTGTAGGCATCGAAGCGCTCGCCGCCCTCGCCGGCGGCATCGCAGCCGACGACCAGGTCGCCCTCGACGATGAACACCTCCTCGTGGAAGTCGTGGATCACCGGCTCGCTCACGCGCGCGCCGGGCTGCCAGCGGGCGAGCCGAGTGCGCGAGCCGGTCTTCGTGGCCGGGTCGACGTTGTCGGCGAGGATCAGCTCGGTGATCAGGCCGTCGGAGCCCGGCACCGGCCTCCAGCCGGCAGTACCGGCGGCGGCGGCGTCGATCGCGACGCGGAAGAATTCACGGTGGGTCTTGGCGCGGGCGGAGGTCATGCGGGCAGTGTCCTCCACCCGGACCTCGACGGCAATCCGCGCATCGCCGGGCACGGCGAGACTCAGCGTTCGACGAGCGTGTACCCCAGCCGCGGCAGGTGCACGACGGTGTCGCCCAGCCGCGCATCGCGACGGGCGATCGCCACGTCGTCGACGTCGTAGCCGACGAGCAGGCCCTCGACCGGATCGGTGACGTAGCCGTCGGGGCGCACCGCCACCGCTGCGCCGATCGCGGGCATCGCATCGTCGATCACGCTCGGCGCCGGCACGTCGGGCGTCGCGGCCGCCGCGACCGCGAGCGCCTCGGAGGCGGTCATCGGCACCGGCGTGCCGTGTCCGATCGCGGCCATCCGCGCCATCCAGGCGCGCAGCGCCGGGTACGGCTCGAGCTCGGCGGCGCAGTCGATGCGGAACGCCGACAGGAACCACAGCGTGTGGTACGCGGCGAAGTCGGCGCGCCCGGGGGCGTCGCCCAGCAGCCAGGGACGGCCGTGCGCGACCAGGCCCGCGACCGCAGGCAGCGCGGCCCGCACCGTGCGCAGGTTGCGACGCGCGACGGCCCGCAGCCGCTCGACCGACGGCGGCGCCTTGCCGCGCAGCCGGGCACGGTCCACGTGCAGCGCGGCGTCGACCGTCTCGGCGTTGACGCCGCTCGCGAAGCGCGCGATGCCCCAGAACAGATCGCCCTCCACCCAGGCCTCGATCGCCGCCTCCTGGGCCGCTTGCGCGGGGTCGTGCGCAGCGACGGAGAGCGGGCGCTCGGGAACGCGCCGATCGAGCTCGCGCGCGATGCAGCGCGTGTCGCAGTACACGTCGGCGCCGACCTGCAGCACCGGCACGTGCCGGTAGCCGCCGGTGAGCGCGACGAGGTCGGGCTTGGGCATCACCGACGGCACCTCGACCGACCCCCAGCGCAGCCCCTTGCGACCGAGCATCGTGCGGACCTTCTCCGCGTACGGCGAGAAGTCGTAGTGGTGCAGGATCGGAGTCATGGCGTCCTCGTGTCGCGCGCGTCGTCCATCCGCCAGGCGGCGATCACCGACAGCGCGGTGATCGCCGCGATCAGCCAGAAGGTGTCGCGAAAGCCGAGCAGCGCCGCGCCGGGCGCATCGCCGTGCACGCGCAGCCGCCACTCCAGGAAGATGCCGACGACGCTCACGCCGACCGCGCCGCCGAGCTGACGCAGCAGGCTGATCGCGCTGGCGCCCTGCGGCACCTGGTGCGGCGCGAGTCCGCGCATCGACGCGAGGCTGAGCGCCGGCATGGTCAGCCCGAGCCCGATGCGGCCGACGATCGTCAGCGCCGCGAGCCAGGCGAGCGCGGTGCCGGGGCCGACCCAGCCCATCGCGACGAACGACAGCGCGAGCAGCGCCAGGCCGGCCGAGACCTGCCAGGCCGGCCGGATGCGGTCGGCGAGCCGCCCGCCCAGCGGGATGGTCAGCGCCAGCACGAGGCCCGCCGGCAGCAGCACCGCCCCCGCCTCGGTCGGCGGGAACGACAGCGCGGTCTGCATGAAGACCGGCACCAGGTAGGTCGAGCCGAACAGACCCATGCCATAGGTGAACGCGACCACGCCGCCCATCGTGAACGCCCGCCGCTCGAACAGGTCGAGCGACAGCAGCGGCGCCGCGCTGCGGCGCTGCCTCAGCACGAAGAGGCCGAGCGCGACCGCGGCCGTGCCGAGCAGCAGCCACGCGGCCCGGGGCGAGGGATCGTGGAGCGCCACCAGTCCGTTGAGCAGCGAGAGCACGGCCACCGCGGCGAGGCCGACGCCGATCGTGTCGAGCGGCTTGCCGGAGGTGCCCGCGGGCAGGCCCCCCGGCGCGGTCGTGGGCAGGTAGCGGCGTGCGAGCCACAGCGCGGCGACGCAGAACGGCACGACGACGAAGAAGATCGAGCGCCAGCCGAACAGCTCGACCAGCAGTCCGCCCACGCTCGGACCGAGCGCAGGTGCCAGCACCACGCCGAATCCGAACACGCCCATCGCCCGCCCCTGCTCGCCCGGCGGGAAGGCACGCAGGATGATGATCGACGGGATCGGCTGCAGCACGCCCGCGGCCAGGCCCTCGACCACGCGCATCGCCAGCACCAGCTCGTAGCGCGTCGACAGGCCGCCGACGATGCCGCCGACCATCAGCAGCAGCACGGCACCGACGTAGGCGGCGCGATAGCCCACCCGCTCGAGGAGCCAGGGCGTGGGGAGCATCGCGACCGTCATCGCGGCCATGAAGGCCGCCGAGACCCACTGCGCGCGCTCCTGGCCGATCGCGAAGTGGCGCATCAGGTCGGGGACCGCGACATTGACGATCGTCGACGACAGCACCGACGCGATGGTGCCGACCATCACCGTCAGCAGCACCCGATTGCGGTAGCCCGGGCCGTGGCGGGCCGCGAGGGCGGCGGCGCTGATCGGCTCGGGCGGGACGGATCGGGGCATGCGGACAGCGGGCGGACGGACCGCCCCGGGGCGGCGGGTCCTGCATTCTAGGCGGCGGGGCCTGTCGGACACCGCGCCGCCGACGGCGCGGCGCGGCGCGGCCCGCCGCGGACGCACTCAGCCGGCGCGGTAGAACACGTAGTCCGCCTGGTACTTCACCGTCGCGCGGCGTCCGCGCTGGCCGGCGTCGCAGGGCGACGCGGGTGCCACCCCACCGCGGGTGGCCACCCGCTGGACGTAGCTGACGCCGGTCATCGCGCCGGCGCCGGTCGCCGGATTCGCGCGGACGAGCTGCAGCGGGATGTCGCCCGCGCCGGCCGGCGCGACCGCGACCTGGGTCGCGGTCAGCTTCGAGCCGTCGTCGCTCTCCCAGGTCGCCGGCGGACCGTAGTAGCGGCCCACGCGGCGGCCGGTTCGATCGGCGAGCACCGCCTCCGGACCCACGAAGGCCCACTCCTGTCCGGAGCCGGCCGCACGGTCGCGGCACTCGTAGGTGATCTCGCCCGTGCCGACCGTCTCCATCGCGACCCGGTGACCGGCGGGCACCCTGATCGCCTCGGGCAGTCGGTCCTGGCTGAAGGGCATCGGTGCGGACATCGGCGACATCGGGGACATCGGGGACATCGGCGGGCTCGCGCAGGCGGCGAGGCCCGCGAACGCCGTCGCGGCGAGGGAGGCGGGAAGGCGGCGGGACAGAGCGGGGTGCATGGTCGTTCTCCTTCGGGATCGCGGCCGTCGAAGGGGCCGCCGTCCCGTATACGGGTCGGAGCGCGATTCGGATGCACGGTGAGGGGGCTGTCGCGGCGGGATGCCGAGAGGGGTGCAGAGAGGGATGACGCAGCGGGGGGCTGCGTGCGTCGCCTTCGCGACGCGGGGGCGGACCCGTGGGAGGGGCGCCCCGCCGGCTACGCGCGCTCGGGCGCGTGCCGGCGATCTGCGGCCCGGGGCCAGCCCGGGCCGCGCGCGATCACTTGACCGCGTCCTGCGCCTTCTTGAGCATGCGCACGCGGATGCGGGTGCTCGCCGGCTTGGCGGCGAAGACCTGCTCCTGCTTGGTGAAGGGGTTCACGCCCTTGCGCGCCGGCTTGGCGGGCACGGTCACGGCGGTGGCCTTGAGCAGACCGGGCCACGTGAAGGCACGCGCGCCCTTCTTGCTCAGCGACGCGAGGATGGTGGCCTCGAGGTTGGCCAGGACGGCCTTGACCGCCTTGACTTCGACGGCGGCGACTTCGGCGAGATGCGACACCAGGCCCGACTTGCTCAGGGGCTTGGCGATCGGCTTCATCGGGGCCGCGGTGACGTTGGGCGAGGCGGGCTTCGCAGCTTTCGCGGCGGCTTTCGGGGCGGCCTTGGCGGCGGCTTTCTTCGCGGGCGCCTTGGCGGCGACCGGCTTCTTGGCGGCGGGCTTCTTGGCGGCGGGCTTCTTTGCAGCGGGCTTTTTGCTTGCGGTGGCCATGTGGGTTCCTGTGGCGGTGGCGGGAGACCTCGAGGTCGACGGCATCGATCGCGCTACGCGTGCCGCGACGACGCAGCGCGATTCTACTCACGAACATCCGGCCGGGTCGCACTTTTTCCCGTGCAAACCCGCGTTTTTCAGCCTGGGGCGAGGCTCGCCGGAGACACCGCGATCGATCAGGCCGACGTGCGCGTCGCCATCGGCTCGCCCAGGCGGATCGCCCGGCCCGGCGACCACGACGGTTCGAAGCGCATCGGCAGCGCCGGCCACAGCATCACCACCGTCGAGCCGAGGAGGAATCGGCCCATCTCGGCGCCGCGTGCCAGCACGACCGCCGGCTCGTCGTAGTCCCAGGCGCGGACCGTGCCCGGACGCGGCGGATTGACCAGGCCGTGCCATACGGTGGCCATGCTGCCGACGATCGTGGCCCCCACCAGCACGAGCACGAACGGACCGTGCGCGGTGTCGAACACGCAGACCACGCGCTCGTTCCGGGCGAACAGACCCGGAATGCCGCGCGCGGTCGCGGGGTTCACCGAGTACAGGCTGCCCGGCACGTGGACCATCCGACGCAGCCGCCCCTCGCAGGGCATGTGGATGCGGTGGTAGTCCCGCGGGCTCAGGTACAGCGTCGCGAAGGCGCCGTCGTCGAAGCGCGCTGCGAGCGCGGCGTCGCCACCGAGCAGCGCCGCCGTCGTGTAGTCGTGGCCCTTGGCCTGGAACACGCGATCGCGCTCGATGCGGCCGAACTGGCTGATCGCGCCGTCGACCGGGCAGATCCAGTCGGCATCGGCGAGCGGGCGCGCGCCCGGCTTGAGCGCGCGCGTGAAGAATTCGTTGAAGCTCGGGTACGCCTCGACGCGCGGCTCGGCGGCCTCGCTCATGTCGACGCGATAGCGGGCGACGAAGCGGCGGATCGCCGCATGCGTCAGGGCGCCGGCGCGGGCCGAGGCGAGACGTCCCGCGGCGACGGTCATCGCCTGCTTGGGCAGCAGGTGCTGCAGGATCACGAAGGGATCGGTCAAGTCGGCACCGTACGTGGAAGGCGCAGGCATTCTAGCGGCGCGGGTGCGGGGCCGCTCCGCCGGATCGCGCATACTCACGGCTTTTTTCTCGAAGGAATGCCGCGCCCATGTGGTTCAAGAACCTGATCGTGCTCCGCGTCCCGGCCGGCTGGGACCTCGACGTCGACACCCTCGCGGACGCGCTGCTGCCGCTCGCCTTCACCGAGGCCTCGTCGGTCGAGGAGGTCCGCTCGGGCTGGGTGCCGCCGCGCGAGGGCGACACCTCGCTCGTCTTCGCGTCGGGCCGTCAGATGCTGATCGCGCTGCGCCAGGAGAAGAAGCTGCTGCCCGCGCGCGTGGTGTCGCAGTTCGTCAAGCAGAAGGCCGAGCGCATCGAGGCCGAAGAGGGCTTCAAGCCCGGCCGCAAGCGGATGAAGGAACTCAAGGAGCAGGTGCGCGACGAACTCCTCCCGCGCGCCTTCAGCCTGTCGACCGACACCCGCGCGTGGATCGATCCGGTGGCCGGCTGGCTGGTCATCGACGCGGCCTCGCAGACCCGGGCCGACGAGATCGTGGGCCTGCTCGCCAAGTCGCTCGACGGCTTTCCGGCACGGCCCCTCAAGACCGTGAACTCGCCGACCGGCGCCATGACGCAGTGGCTGGTCGACGACGACGCGCCCGCCGGCTTCAGCATCGACCAGGACGTGGTGCTCAAGGCCCGCGACTCGAAGGCGACGATCCGCTACGCCAACCAGTCGCTCGAGGCCGACGACGTGGCGCGCCACACCAAGGCCGGCAAGCTCTGCACGCGCATCGCGCTCACCTGGGCCGACCGCGTCAGCCTCGTGCTGACCGACTCGCTCGCGATCAAGCGGATCCGTCCGCTCGACGTGCTCAAGGAGTCCGAAGCCGGCAGCGCCGCCGGTGGAGACGCCGAGGAGCGGTTCCTGTCGGACTTCACGCTGATGGCGGGCGAGCTGTCCTCGCTGCTGGCGGGGGTCGTCGAATCGCTCGGCGGCCCGCTGCCGGATGCGCGCCTCGACCCGAAGCCCGACGCGCCGGCCGACGGCGCGCCGCGGCTCGCGAAGGCGGCCTGAGCGCCGCGCCCGGGGACGGCCCGAGTGCCGCGCCCCGGACGGCCGCTACCAGTGCGGCCGGTCGTGGCCGACCCGCACCGGCCGCACCTCGTCGGTCGACACGTTGGCGAGCGCCGAGCCGAACTCGGCCGGGATCGGCAGCGAGCGAAGCCGGTCGCCGACCTTGGCGACCCAGGCGCGGACCTCCCAGCCCTCGACCAGCAGCTGCTGCCCGCGCATCAGCTTGTAGTCGATGCGGAACCGCTTCGGGCCGAACTTGTCGATGCGCGCCTCGGCGAGCAGGCGGTCGCCGTCGGTCGAGGCCACCAGGAATTTCGCGTGGGCTTCGAGGATCGGCGTGCCCACCACGCCGTAGCGCTCGGTCAGCGAGGCCTGCGACAGGCCCGCGCAGCGCAGCCAGTGCTGGAACGCGGTATCGAACCAGTAGAAGTAATGCGGGTAGAACACGATCCGTGCGGGATCGCAGTCGCCCCACTCGACGGTGAACGAGGTGGTGAACGAGATCGGCTGCGGGTCCATGGGGTCGGGGTCGGTCGGTGCGGTGAGCGGTGAGGAGGACGGGGCGAGAGACAGGGCTAGAGACAGGGCGAAAGACGGGGCGAAAGACGGGGCGGCGTCGCCCTGCGGGGCGCCGCGTCAGGCGGCGTAGCGGGTCACCGCGTCCTCGTCCCAGTCGATGCCGGTGCCCGGCACATCGGGGGCGGTGACGAATCCGCCCTGCGGCGAGATCGGCCGCGCGAGCACCGGGGCGGCCCAGTCGACGAACTCCAGCCAGTGCGCGGTCGGTGTCACCGCCAGCAGGTGCGCGCTGACCTCGGGGAACAGGTGCGAGGACATCTCCAGCCCGGCGGCCTGCGCGAGCGCGGCCGCGCGCATCCAGCCGGTGACGCCGCCGATGCGCTCGGCATCGGGCATCACGTAGTCGGCCGCGCCGGCCGCCAGCGCCTGCGCCATCTGCTCCGGGCCCATGAAGTTCTCGCCGAGCTGCAGCGGCGTGCGCAGCTCGCGGGCGATGCGCGCGTTGCCGGCGAAGTCGTCGGCGCGGGTCGGCTCCTCGATCCACGCCATGCCGCCTTCGTCGTCGATCATGCGGCCGCGCAGGATCGCCTCGTTGACGCTCAGGCACTGGTTGAAGTCGCACATCAGCGTCGCCTCGTCACCGATCGCGGCGCGCACCGCCCGGATCGCGGCGAGGTCCTCGCGCGGATCGGGGCGCCCGAGGCGCAGCTTCACGGCGCCGAAGCCCTCGGCGACGAGCGCCTGCGCCTCGGCCGCGAGCTCGGCGACCGGCATCAGGCCCAGACCGTTCGAGTTGTAGGCGCGGATCGGCCGAGGTGCGCCGCCGAGCAGCCGTGCCAGCGCCACGCCACGGTGGCGCGCGAGGGCGTCCCAGACGGCCATGTCGATGCCGGCCATCGCGAACAGCACGATGTTGTGCACGCCCAGCAGCGCATAGCGCGCACGCAGCGTGCGCTCGATGTCGAACGGAGCGAGCGGCACGCCCGCGAGCATTTCGGCCATCGCCTCGACGAGCGCGACCAGCGGCTTGAGGTTGTGCGGTCCGATCGCGAACAGGTAGCTGCGGCCGGTGACGCCGACGTCGGTCTCGACGTCGATGAGCACGAGCGCCGCGCGCTCGACCGCCCCGCTGCCGGTGCGCAGCGGGCGACGCATCGGGGCGAGGACGGGACGCACGCGGAGCGCGCGGAGGATGGGGGTGGTGGCGTCGGTCATGGCGGTCCGGTGGGGTCCGGGCGGATGCGGATCCGGTCGCGGCGGCGGCGCGCGGCGAATCGGCACCGCGCGGTCGCATTCTCCCCTGCGCGGTCGAGCCCGGCAAACCTCGGCCGCACGGTAAGCCCTTCGGCGGGTGGCGGTCCGTGGCGGTCCGTGGCGGTCCGTGGCGGTCCGTGGCGGTCCGTGGCGGTCTGTGGCGGTCTGTGGCGGTCTGTGGCGATTGGTGGCGATTGGTGGCGGTCGGTGCCGGTCGGTGGGGCGTCGTCGAGGCATCGTCGGGCTCGCCGGGTGAGCCAGCGGGAGGCGACCATGGGTCACGCCCCGGGCAGCCGCCCGTGCCTCTCTCGGTGATCCCATGCACGCCTGGTCCGCCCCGCCCCTGCTCGCAGACTGCACCCGCCACGGCCCCGAGTCCGGCGCCGAACTCTTCGTCGTCGAGGGCCGCTCCGCGGCCGAGTCCGTGCTCGCGGTCCGCGATGCCCGCCGGCAGGCGGTGCTGCCGCTGCAGGGCAAGCCCCTGAACGGCGCGCGCGCCACGGCCGCGCGCGTTGCGGCCGACCCGTTCCTGGCCGCGCTGTCCGCCGCGCTCGGCACCGGCTGGGGCGAGACCTGCGCGCTCGGCGGCCTGCGCTACGAGCGCGTGCTGCTGCTGCACGATCCCGACGCCGACGGCATCCACATCGGCGCGCTGCTGCTGATGCACCTGGCGCGCTGGCTGCCCGCGCTGCTCGACGCGGGGCGCGTGGAGCGCGTGCAGGCGCCGGTCGGCGAGGTTCGCGGCGCGCCGGGGACCGCGCCTCTGCTGGCCTTCGGCGACGCGCATTTCCGCGTGCTCTGCGAGCAGGTGCGGGCGCGCACGGGCGGCTGCGTCGCGGTGCGCTACCGCGGGCTGGGCAGCATCGGCGCCGAGACGCTGCGCGCGACCTGCGTGGACCCCGAGACCCGCCTGACCACGGTGCTCGGGTCGGCCGACGCGCGGATGGCGGCCTATGCGTTCGGGCTGTCGCCGCGTGCGGGATCGGGTGCGGCGGCGCTCACGGCCTGAGCCGCGGCGCGTCCCGTCCTTCCGGACTAGGTCCGCGGCATCGGGGACGCGCTCGGGGGCCGCGTATCCTGTGCCCCCCGACCCCGCACCGCACCGCCATGACCGACCCCGCCGCCCCCATCGACGACGACCCGGACGACGCCGTCCGCGAGCCCCGCCTCTGGCGCGACAACGGCTGGACCGCCCGCGTGATCAAGAACGAGGACGACGACGGCTGGGCCGTCGAGATGATCAAGGACGGCAAGTCCGAGCCGGCGCTGGTCGGCCCGTGGACGATGGGCCGCGACAAGCGCAACCCCAAGCCGCTCGACGTCAACGCCTTCAACACGCTGGTCAAGACGGCCTCCGAGGTGCTGCGCCGCCACGAGCAGCAGCTCACCGCGCAGCTGCATCGCGAGACCGAGGTCGACACCCCCGAGGGTCGCGTCACGGTCACGCTCGACATCGTCCCCGACGAGGACGACCCGTACGCGACGCTCGCCGCGCGAGACGTCTTCGGCACGAGCCTCGCGAGCCAGCGGGTGTCGGCCGGCTACCGGCTCACCGCGGCGGCGGCGGCGCGCTGGGTCGAGGCGGGCTACCCGCGGCCCCGGGAGGAATGAGCCGACGGACCCCGATTGCGGCCGGCGCGCGGCCTTCATTACAATCGGCCGCAATGTAAGGACGATCAAGGACGGAACCGTGCAGGAATCCACGATCACGTCGAAAGGCCAGACCACCGTCCCCCAGGCCATCCGCGATGCGGTCGGCGCCACGGCGGGTGCTCGCCTCGTCTGGCATCTGACGCCGGACGGTACGGTCGTGGTCCGCGTCAAGAACCGGTCGATCCGGGATCTGGCGGGCCTGCTGAAGCAGCCCGGGCAGCGGCGCGTTCCGGTCTCCGACATGGACCCGTGGCGCTGATGGGTGCGCTGGACACGAGCGTGCTGGTCCGCTACCTGTGCCGCGACGACCCGCGCCAGGCCGCCGCGGCGCAGCGCCTGGTCGAAGAAGCGCTCGCCCGCGGCGACACCCTGTACGTTCCGGTGACCGTGACCCTGGAACTCGAATGGGTGATGAGGGCACGCTTCGGCATCGACAAGCCCGGTTTCCTCCAGCTTCTGTCGACACTGCTGTCGACGACCGAACTGGTGTTCGAATCGGAGCCCGCCGTGGAAGGCGCGCTGCGTCTCTACGAGACCACGCGGGCCGACTTCGCCGACTGCCTGCATGCGGCCCTGGCATTCGTCGCGGGCAGGACGCCGTTGCGGACCTTCGATCGGGTGGCGTCGCGCATCGCGGGCGCCCGCGCCGTGCCGGGCTGATCGGGCCTCACGGCTCGCCGTCACCGGGCGGCACGTCCCGCGGACCCGGGCCGTCGTAGGTCGGCAGCAGCCGCCGCGGCATCGGGCCCTTGTTGCGGCCGCCCTGCTGCGTCTGCTCCCACGCATGCGCCAGGATGCCCACCGATCGCGACAGGCAGAACAGGCCGCGCGCCAGCGGCGCGGCGAAGCCGAGCTCGGCGTGCACGACCGCGGTGGCGCCGTCGATGTTGAGCGGGATGCGGCGCCCCTCGCGCCCTGCGGCGAGCGCCGCCTCGATGGCACGCGCGATCGCGGCGAAGCGTCCGGACACCTCGCCGCGTGCGGCGGCCTCGTCCACCAGCGCCAGCAGGCGTGGGGCGCGCGGATCGACCGGATGGAAGCGGTGACCGAAGCCCGGCACCACCTTGCCGTGGGCGGCCACCTGCGCCGCGAGCGTCTCGCGCACGGCGTCGGCCATCGCGACGCCGGCGTCGAGCCGTGCCGCCACCGCCTCGTACAGCTCGACCGCCTGCTCGCCGGCGCCGCCGTGAACGTCGCCGAGCACGTTCACCGCCGAGCCGATCGCGCCGTTCAGGCCGACCCCGCAGGTCGCCGCCATCCGCGCGATCGCGATGCTCGGCGCCTGCGGCCCGTGGTCGACGCCGGCCACCATCGCGGCCTCGAGCAGCGCGGCCTGCGCGGGCGTGGGCAGTTCGCCGCGGGTCATCAGCCAGATCATCTGCACGAGGCCGACCCGTCCGGTCAGGTCCTCGATCGCGTAACCGCGGAACCGGATCGTGCCGGGCGCCATGTCGATGATCGAGGTGCGCCACCAGTCGCGGGCCTCGCGATCGGCTCCTGCATCGGTCATACCGCCCGCTCCGTCCTGAGCGCGGCGATGTCCGCCGCGGTGTACCCGAGCTCCGCGAGGAGCACGTCGGTGTGCTCGCCGAGCCGCGGCGGCGGCGTGCCCACCGCGGGCCGTTCGCCGTCGAGCTCGAAGCCGGTCCGCACGATGCGCACGTCGCGATCCACGCCGGGCACGTTCCCGAAGGTGGAGGTCAGGTCGCGCCCGGCGAGCTGCGGCTGCTCGAGCGCCTGCGGCACCGTCCAGACCGGGCCGGCGGGCACGCCCGCGGCGACCAGCGCGTGCCACCAGTGCTCGGTGGTGCCCGCGGCGAACGCGGCCTCGATCTCGGCAGCCAGCGCGCGCCGGTGCTCGAGCCGCGCCTGGCGCTGCGCGAAGCGCGGATCGGTCGCCAGCGCGGGCCGCTCGATGACGGCGCACAGCGCCTCGAACTGGGACTGCGTGTTGGCCGCGACGTTGAGCAGGCCGTCGGCGGTCCGGAACGCACCCGACGGGCTCGCGGTCACGTTGTCGTTGCCCATCGGCTGCGGCGCGCGCCCGGCGACCAGCCAGTTCGACACCGCCCAGCCCATCGTCGCCATCGCGGACTCGAGCATCGAGACGTCGATGAAGCGCCCGCCGACGCGGTCGCGCTCGGCCAGTGCCGCGCAGACCGCCATCGCGGCGGTCAGGCCGCCGATCGTGTCGGCCACCGGATAGCCGACGCGATAGGGCGCGGTGTCGGCCGCCCCGGTGATGCTCATCATGCCCGACATGCCTTGGACGATCTGGTCGTAGGCGGGCGCCTCGCGCAGCGGGCCGTCCTGTCCGAACCCGGAGATCGCGCAGTAGACGAGCGAGGGGTTGTGCGCCCGCAGGGCCTCGTGACCGAGACCGAGCCGGTCCATCACGCCGGGGCGGAAGTTCTCGACCAGCACCTGCGCGCCGGCGACCAGGCGGTGGAACACCTCGCGACCTCGGGGATGCTTCAGGTCGAGGGTGATCGAGCGCTTGCCCGCGTTCTGCGCGAGGAACGAGACGCCCATGCCGCGCCGGCTCAGCTCCGCATCGGCACCGAGCTGTCTCGCGAGATCGCCGCCGGCGGGCGTCTCGACCTTGACGACCTCGGCGCCGAGGTGGGCGAGCTGATGGCAGCAGAACGGCCCTGCGAGCACGTTCGTCAGGTCCAGCACCCGGATGCCGGCGAGCGGCGAAGCCATGCACGGTCTCCTGCGAGGCGGTGCGCGATGGTACCGCGCGTGCCGCGAACCGCGCCCCGCGCTTGCCGCCCCGGGGCGCGCGTGCGAGCCTGCGCGGCCATGCCCGCACGATCGATTCCGCCCCGCGCCCTCGCCCTGCTCGTGCTGCTCACGCTCGTGTGGGGCACCAACTGGCCACTGTTCGCCGTGGCCGTGCGCGAGGTCTCGGTCTGGACCTTCCGTGCGATCACGCTGACGGTCGCCGGGCTCGCGATCCTCGCGATCGCCCGCGCCCGCGGCCAGTCGCTCGTCATTCCCCGGCGGCACTGGCGCACGATCGGCGTGGCGACCTTCTTCTACCTGTTCATCTGGAACATCGCGAGCACCTACTCGGCGATCCTGGTGCCTTCGGGGCAGGCCGCGGTGCTCGGCTTCACGATGCCGCTGTGGTCGGCGCTGATCTCGTGGGCGGTGCTCGGCCAGCGGCTGACCGGCCGGCTGCTGCTGGCGGTGGCGCTGGGGGGCACGGCGGTCGCCCTGCTGATGGTGCCGAGCTTCGCGGCGTACTCCGACGCACCGCTCGGGCTCGCGGCGGGACTGCTCTCGGGGATCGGCTGGGCGATCGGCACGCTGATCCTCAAGCGCAGCGACGTCGACGTGCCGGCCACGGTGCTCACCGGGTGGCAGCTGCTGCTGACCGCGGTGCCGATCACCGCGGGCGCGCTGATCCTCGGCGATCACCAGTGGTTCGTGCCGTCCTGGACCTCGATCGCGGTGTTCGCATGGATCGCGCTGGTCCCGATGAGCATCGGCAACGTCGCCTGGTTCGCGATCGTGGGGCTGCTGCCGGCGAACGTCGCGGGCCTGTCGTCGATCATGGTGCCGGTGGTCGCGATGATCTCGGGGGCGATCGTGCACGGCGAGCCGCTCGGCGCGCTGCAGTGGCTCGCGATCGCCTGCTGCGTGTCGGCGCTGTCGCTGGCGCTGATCAGGCCGGCGGCGGAGCGCTGAGCTCGAGCCGCTGCTGCGTCGCACGCTCGAAGCCGCGCACCGCCGACTCGCAGTCCCAGCGCTCGACCGTGCAGCGCCGCGGCCCGGGCCCCCACGGCCAGCGCAGCACGTTGACCGAGTTGCCGGCCTCGTGCCGGACCCGGCTCGAGACCGCGGTGCCGGCCTGCACGGCCCACATCCGCCGCGCGAGCCCGTCGAGCCGCTCGTGCAGCGCCACCACGTACGGCAGGTGGATGTGCCCGCCGAGCACGATGTCGGCGCCCGCGGCGGCCCAGCGGCGAAGCGCGGGCTCCGCGTTGTGCAGCCGGTCGGGCGCGTCCTCCTCGCGGACGGTGAACGCGGGCTGGTGGGTGACGACGAGGCGCAGCTGGTTCGGGTGCGCGCGCTCGAGACGACGCGCGACCCGCTCGATCTGCGCCTCGGAGACCTCGCCGTCGACGTGGCGCAGGCGCCGGGTGGTCTTCACGGCGATCGCCAGCAGGTGGTCGCTCTCGTGCACCGGCTCGAGCTCTTCGCCGAACGCGCGTCGCCAGCCGGCATAGGGCCGCAGCAGCCGGCCGGGCAGATCGTAGAGCGGGATGTCGTGGTTGCCGGGGATGGCCAGCACCGCGGGAACGCCCAGCCGGCGCACGAACGCGGCGGCCGCGTCGAACTGCGCGGTGCGCGCCCGCTGCGTGAGGTCGCCCGACAGCACGAGCAGCGTCGGCGCCTGCGTGTGCACGAAGGCCACGAGCGCCTCGACCACGTCGGGCCGCTCGGTGCCGAAGTGCGGATCCGAGATCTGGACGACGACGTCCATCAGCCGCTCGCCCCGTGCTCGAGCGGTGCCCGGTCGGGATCGTCGGCATCGGGCACCCGCAGCAGCAGCGGTTCGGGTGCGACCCGGAAGCGCAGCGGCATCGCGAGCGGCGCCACCTCGCCGTCGGTGGCCACGTCCATGCGCCGACGCCGGCGCAGCCGCGACGCGCGCACCGTCAGCTGCTCGACGTCGAGGCGCAGCAGCGTGTCGGCGCCGCCGAGGTCCCCGAACGCGCCCCGCAGCGCGAGCCCGACCAGCCCCATCGGCCCGAGCGGCGGGACGACGATCGCCGCCAGGCGGCCGTCACCGACCGTGGTGTCGACCGGCAGGCCGATGCGCGCGAGCTGCAGCGGATTGTTGCCCACGAAGAGGGTGGGCGTGCGCACGATGCCGCTCGCGCCGCCGCTGTCGAGCTCGAGGCGCAGGGGGCGGTAGCCGCGCAGCACGGTGGCCAGCGCCGCCAGCATCGCGACGAAGCGATTGCGGCCGAAGCGGCGCTTCCATGCCTCGCGGTCCTGCAGCAGCTCGGGGTACAGGCCGACGCTCGCGTTGACGAGGAAGATCCGGTCGTTGACCAGGCCGACCCGGATCGGTCGCGGGCGCGCCCGCAGCAGCACCCGCGCGGCGGCCTCGATGTCGGTCGGAATGCCATGGGTGCGGCCGAAGTAGTTGAACGTGCCCTGCGGCAGGATGCCGAGCGGGCAGCCGCTGCCGAGCACCTGCTGCGCGACCGCGTTGATCGTGCCGTCGCCGCCGGCGGCCACGACGGTGCCGCCCGCGGCACGGGCCAGCGACACGGCGCGCCGGGCCTGCGCGGACAGCATCGACGGATCCGCCACCACCATCAGTTCGTAGGGCTGGTCGGCCGCGTCGAACACCGCCTTCATGGCGGCTCGGCGAGCCTCGGCGTCCGTGCTGCCGGACCCGGCGTTCATGACGACGAAGAGCGGCGGCGCGGGCGGATCGGTGTCGGGGTCGGTGTCGGGGGAGGGGTCGGAGTCGGACATCGGGTGACGGACAGCGGACAGCGGACGGCGGGCGGCTCGGCTGAGGATTCGGGGGGATGGATCGGCGGACGTTCCGGGCGTCGTGAAGCGCGCGGCCTGCGACAGCATAGCGATGCCGGCGTCCGGCTTACGGCCACGCCATGCCCGGAGGACGGCACGGCGGACTGCACGCTGAGCCGCCGGCTTCGCCGGGCACCGTCCCGGTGGTACGCTCCGGCCCGTTGGTG
>RPRK01000029.1 GCA_003818495.1 Burkholderiales bacterium | reverse complement strand
GGTGTTGGCCTTGAACTCGTCCGAGCGGACGTCGAGCTTGGTCTGGATCGGGTGCATGGCGCTCAGGGGTCGAAGGCGGGTCGAAGTCTGGTCGAAGGCGGGTGACGGCGAGTGACGGCGGCCGGGGCCGGCTCAGGGCGCCAGCAGCGCCGGCAGCCGCCGCATGTCGTCGAAGACGGCGTGCGCGCCCGCGGCGAGCAGCGCGCGCGCATCGGTATGGGCGCAGTAGCCGAGCACGAGGCTGCCGGCGGCCACGCCGGCGGCGGTGCCGGTGGGCGTGTCCTCGACGACCGCGCAGCGCGCCGCGTCGACGCCGAGCGCGCGCGCGGCCAGCAGGTAGACGTCGGGCGCGGGCTTGGCGCGCTCGACCATGTCGGCGCCGAAGATCCGCGAGCCCGGCACGATGCCGACGCCGTGGCCGACGGTCCCCGCGGGCGCGGCCGCGACGATGCGCGCGCCGGCCGTCTCGAACCGATCGAGCAGCCCCGTCGTGCCCAGCGTCACGCGCATCTTGGAGCGGTCGGCCCCCGAGGCCACGGCATGCGGCAGCCCGGTGGCCACCAGCGCATCGAGCACGGTCTCGATGTGCGGCACCGCCTTCACCTCGCGGGCGAGCGCCTCGTCGCGCCGCCGCGCGAAGCCGGCATACCAGTCGGGCGGCAACGGCCGGCCGGCGAGCGCCTCGATGATCGACAGCTCCTCGCGCAGCGCCTTGCCCATGAAGGTGCGCATCGTCTGCTCGACGGTGAACGCGAGGCCCAGCTCGACGAGCATCGCGGTCAGCACGCGGTTGGTGATCGGCTCGCTGTCGACCAGCACGCCGTCGCAGTCGAAGATCACCGCGTCGATGCGCACCGCGTCAGCCCTTCGCGGGGAGCGGGTGCCCGGGCATCAGCGCGTACGGATGCTTCCAGCCCGGCAGCGCCTCGAGGCGGCGCAGCCATGCACCGACCGCCGGATAGGTTTTCCAGTCGACGCCGAACTCGTCGTTGAACCACAGGTAGCCGCACAGCGACAGGTCGGCGATCGAGGGCTTGTCGAGCGCCACCCACTCGCGCCCGGTGAGCTGCGTGTCGAGCACCTTGATCGCGGTCAGCGCGCGGGCCCGGAAGGTCTCGACCACCGCCGGGTTCGGATCCTTCGACAGCGCCATCAGGAAGCGCAGCGTCGCGGTGTAGCTGGTGAGCTTGTGGTTGTCCCAGAGCAGCCAGCGCAGCACCTCGCGCCGTTCCTCCTCGCCCTCCCAGTCGAAGCGACCGAGGGTGTGCGCGAGATAGTCGAGGATCACGCCCGACTGCGACAGCCGGCGGCCCCGGTGCTCGAGCACCGGCACCTCGCCCATCACGTTGACGGCCCGGTACGCCTCGGTGCGCGTCTCGCCGTTGAAGAAGTCCACGAAGCGCGGCGTCCAGTCGGCGCCGCACAGGTTGAGCATCAGCGCGGCCTTGTAGGCGTTGCCGGACTGGGCGAAGCAGTAGAGGGTGTAGTCGGCGGCCATCGTGCTGTCTCCCGGGTCAGTCCTGCATCACGCGGTCGAGCCCGCGCACCACGCCCGTCAGTCCGGCGACGCGACGGATCGCGAGCAGCGCGCCCGGCACGTAGGGCTCGGCGCTGCCGCCGGCCTCGTGGCGCAGGTGCAGCCGCTGGTCTTCCGCGCCGAAGATGACCTCCACGCCGAGCACGAACCCCGGCACGCGGACCGCGTGCACCGGGATGCCGGACATCTCGGCGCCGCGCGTCTCGACCGGCCCGCGCAGCTTCGCGAGCGGCAGCGCCGACGAGCGCGCCTCGCCGCGGGCGGCGCCCAGGCGCACGCTCAGCTCGCGCACGGTGCCCGAGGGCACGTCGGCCTTGCCGGCCTTCGCGTAGTCGATCAGCTCGACGTCGGGCAGCCACTTCACCGCCATCTCGGCGAACTTCTGCAGCAGCACCGCGGTGATGGCGAAGTTGCCGCAGGCGAGGACGCCGCGCCCGGCGGCACGCGCGGCCGCGTCGATGCGCGCGTACTCCTCGTCGGACAGTCCGGAGGTGCCGACGACCACGTGTGCCCCGGCCTGCACCGCGGCCAGCACGTTGACGATCGCGATGTCGGGCTTGCTGTACTCGAAGAACACGTCGACGCCCTGCGCGAGCGCCTCGGCTGCGGTGCCGACGACGGGTGCCGCGCAGTCGATGCCGAGCGCGTCGCCGACGGACCTGCCCGCGGCGCGCCGCGCGATGCCGGCGACCAGCCGCAGGTCGGGGGCGGCGACGATGCCGCGCGCCAGGGGGGCGCCGGCCCAGCCGGTGACGCCGGCGAGCGCGACGCGGATCGGAGGAGTGGAGTCAGTCATGGGTGAGGTGCTGCCTGAAGAAGGCGAGGGTGCGCGCGAGCGCGGTGTCGGCCGACTCGGCGTGCCAGTCGGGATGCCCGAAGCGGTTGAAGCCGTGGCCGGCCGGATAGACGTGGCAGGGCAGGGCGGGATGCGCGGTGCTGATGCGGCGCACGGTGTCCATCGTGATGAGCTTGTCGTGCTCGCCGAAGTGCAGCATCGCCGGTGCCTGCAGGCGTTCGTGCAGGAAGGGCGCGGTGCGTCCGCCGTAGTAGCCGACCGCGGGCAGGCCCAGGCGCGTCGCCGCCAGGTAGGCGACCGTGCCGCCCCAGCAGTAGCCCACGACGCCTACCGGCAGCCCGTGTCCGATCTGCTGCGCGGCGGCGCGGATGTCGCGCAGCGGCGCGTCCAGGCCGAGCGCGTCGACCAGCGCGCGACCGCGCGCGGTGCCCTCGGGCGTGTAGCCGAGCTCGACGTCCGGCTCGATCCGGTCGAAGAACGCCGGCGCGACCGCGAGGTAGCCGGCGCGCGCGTACTGCTCGGCGATCACCCAGCGGATGTGGTCGTTGACCCCGAAGATCTCCTGCGCGACCACCACGCAGCCTTTCGGATCGCCCTCGGGGCGCGCGACGAAGGCCCGCACCGCCAGGCCGTCGATCGCGTGCAGCATCACGGTGTCCATCTGTCTTCAGCCCTCGTTGGCGAGCGCGCGCCCGATGAGAATCTTCTGGATGTCGCTGGTGCCTTCGTAGATCTGGCAGACGCGCACGTCGCGCCAGATCCGCTCGACCGGGAAGTCCGACACGTAGCCGTAGCCGCCGTGCACCTGGATCGCATCCGAGCACACCCGCTCGGCCATCTCGGAGGCGAAGAGCTTGGCCATCGCCGCCTCCTTCAGGCAGGGTCGGCCGGCGTCCTTCAGGGCCGCCGCATGCAGGATCAGCTGGCGCGCCGCCTCGATCGAGGTGGCCATGTCGGCGAGCCGGAACTGCACCGCCTGGTGCTGGAAGATCGGCGTGCCGAACGCCTCGCGCTCCTTGGCGTAGCGCAGCGCCGCCTCGAAGGCCGCGCGCGCCATGCCGACGGACTGCGACGCGATGCCGATGCGCCCGCCCTCCAACCCCGACAGCGCGATCCGGTAGCCCTGACCTTCCTCGCCGAGCAGGTTCGCGGCGGGCACGCGGCAGTTCTCGAAGCGGATCTGCGCGGTGTCGGAGGCGTGCTGGCCGACCTTGTCCTCCAGCCGTGCGACCCCATAGCCGGGCGTGGCGGTCGGCACCAGGAACGCCGAGATGCCGCGCTTGCCGGCGGCCTTGTCGGTCACCGCCATCACGATCGCGACGTCGGCGTGCTTGCCGGAGGTGATGAACTGCTTGACGCCGTCGATCACGTACTCGACGCGACCGTCGGGCCCGGTCTCGCGGCGCGCGGTGGTGGTCAGCGCCGACGCGTCGGAGCCGACGTGCGGCTCGGTCAGGCAGAAGGCGCCGAGCATCTCGCCGCGCGCCAGCGGCACCAGCCAGCGGTCCTTCTGCGCGTCGTCGGCGAAGGCCATGAGGATCGAGCAGACCGGGCAGTTGTTGACCGACACCACCGTCGAGGTCGCGCCGTCGCCGGCGGCGATCTCCTCGAGGATGACCGCGAGCGCGGTGTAGTCGAGTCCGGCCCCGCCCCAGCGCTCGGGCACGGCCACGCCGTAGCAGCCGAGCGCGGCCAGGCCGCGCAGCGCCTCGGCGGGGAAGGTCGATTCGCGGTCCCAGCGCGCCGCATGCGGCGCCACCTGCTCGCTCACGAAGCTGCGGACTGCGTCGCGGACCATGGTCAGCGATTCGTTCAGGATCATGCTCGTCTCCTCGTTCGCGCGGACGGCACCGGCCGGTCTGCCGCGACCGGCCCGGCGCGCCGGCGCAGGCCGCGTCCCTCAGGCGCCCGGCTGGATGCCCCAGTCGTGAGGCGGCACCTCGGGCACCCGTGCATCGACCTCGATCTCGATCTTGATCCGCGGATCGACGAGGCCGACGATCATCGCCGTGGCGGCCGGCCGCGACCGCGCGAAGGCTTCGCCGAACAGGGGCGCGGCGCGCTCGAAGTAGGCCGCATCGGTGAACAGGTAGCGCACGCGGACCACGTCGTCGAGCGTGCAGCCGGCCTGCGCGAGCGCGCTGGCGATGTTCGCCAGGCACTGGCGGGTCTGGACGAGGAGGTCCTCGTCGATGGTCATGGTCGCGTAGTCGAAGCCGGTGGTGCCGGAGACGTGCACGTCCCGGCCGTCGACCACCGCGCGCGAATAGCCGGCGAGCCGCTCGAAGCTCGAGCCCGACGAGATCAGGCGGCGGGCGCTCACCATGCGATGGGCTGGCCGCGCCAGTCGAAGAAGCCGCCGCTCGGGAACGCGGCCCGGTCGGCCAGCACGCCGCGCAGGCCCGCCACGCTGTCGGTGACCGCGACCTCGGCGTTCGGGCCGCCCATGTCGGTGCGGACCCAGCCCGGGTGCAGCGACAGCACCCGCACGCCCATCGGCGAGTAGTCGCTGTGGGCCATCTTGGCGACCATGTTCACCGCCGCCTTGGAGACCCGGTAGAGCATGCCGTAGCTCGCCTGGGCCTCGGCGATCGAGCCCATCTTGCTCGAGACGAAGGCGAGCGTGCCCTGCGCGGGCGCCAGCAGCGGCGCGAGCAGCGGCATCAGCCGCATCGCGCCCAGCACGTTGGTGCGCATCACCAGGTCGAACTGCTCGTCGGTGGGCGGCGACTGGATGCTGCTGGTGCGCAGTCCGTAGACGCCGGCATTGACCACCGCCACGTCGAGCCGCTCGCCGTCGAGCTGCCAGCCGATCCCGGCGATGTCCTCGGCGCGCTGCACGTCGAGCTTGAGCGTGTGCGCGCCGAGGTCGCGCAGGAGGACCCGGTCGTCCTCGCCACGGAAGGTGGCGAAGACGGTCCAGCCCGCCTCCCGGTACTGGCGCACGAACTCGAGGCCGATGCCCCGCGAGGCGCCGATGATGAGCGCGGTCGGCATCAGGCCGGCTCGCGGACCGCCGGCGCGGCCGTCGCTGCGGGGATCGCCGCGGTGTGCATCGCGCCGGTCACATCAGCTCCACGGCGACCGCGGTCGCCTCGCCGCCGCCGATGCACAGCGACGCCACGCCGCGCTTGCCGCCGGTCTTCCGCAGCCCGCCGATCAGCGAGACGATCAGCCGCGCGCCGGAGGCGCCGATCGGATGGCCGAGCGCCACCGCGCCGCCGTGCAGGTTGACCTTCTCGTGCGGCAGGCCGTGCTCCTTCATCGCGGCCATCGCGACCACCGCGAACGCCTCGTTGATCTCGTACAGGTCCACGTTCGCGGTCGACCAGCCGGTCTTGGCGTAGAGCTTGGCGATCGCGCCGACCGGCGCGGTCGTGAACCACTGCGGTTCCTGCGAGTGCGTCGCGTGGGCCACCAGCCGCGCGATCGGCTTGACGCCCAGCTTCTCGGCGGTGGACGCGCGCATCATCACCAGCGCGGCGGCGCCGTCGGAGATCGACGACGAGGTCGCGGCGGTCACGGTGCCGTCCTTGCGGAACGCGGGCTTCAGGGTCGGGATCTTCTCGGGGTTCGCCTTGAACGGGCTCTCGTCCTTGTCGATCACGACGTCGCCCTTGCGGCCGGCCACCGTGATGCCGGCGATCTCCCAGGCGAACGAGCCGTCGGTGTTCGCCGTCTTGGCGCGCTCGGTCGAGGTGATCGCGTAGCGGTCCTGTTCTTCGCGGGTGAAGGTGTACTTGCCGGCGCAGTCCTCGGCGAACTGGCCCATCGACTTGCCGCCGCCGTTCGGGGTCTTCTCGTAGGCGTCCTCGAGGCCGTCGAGCGCCATGTGGTCGAACAGCGTGCCGTGGCCGTAGCGGTAGCCGCCGCGACCCTTGAGCATCAGGTAGGGTGCGTTCGACATGCTCTCCATGCCGCCGGCGACGACCACGTCCTGGCTGCCGACGGCGAGCAGGTCGTGCGCGAGCATCGCGGCCTTCATGCCGGAGCCGCAGACCTTGTTGATCGTGGTGGCGCCGACGGACATCGGCAGGCCCGCGCCGAGCGTGGCCTGGCGCGCCGGGGCCTGGCCCTGGCCGGCCGGCAGCACGCAGCCCATGATCACTTCCTGGACCTGCTCGGGCGAGAGCCCGGCGCGCTGGACCGCGGCCTTGATGGCGTGGGCGCCGAGCTGGTGCCCGGCGAAGGACGACAGCTCGCCCATCATGGCGCCGATGGGCGTGCGGGCGACGGAAACGATGACGACGGGATCGGCCATGACGGGTCTCCTGGAGTTCAGGCTCGGGCGTGGGGCGCGGGCGCGGCTGCGTCCGGTGCGGGTCGTGCGGGGCCGCCCGCGGAGGCGGCCTCGACTTGATCATAACGGTTCCGGAAGCGGACCGATTCGGGGTACGGGAACACGTCGTCGAAGCGGCCGGCGCGCACGTGGGCCTGCTTGCGCTGCCAGAACGCCGCGTCGAGCAGGTCGCCGTGGTGGTGCTCGAAGATCCGCCGCACGCGCGGGTCGCCGAGGAGGAACGTGCCGAACTCCTCGGGGAAGACGTCGTGCGGCCCGACCCGGTACCAGGGCTCGGAGGCCATCTCCTCCTCGGGCGTGCGCGGCTCGGGGATCCGGCGGAACACGCAGTCGGTCACGTAGGCCACCTCGTCGTAGTCGTAGAAGACCACGCGGCCCTGGCGGGTGACGCCGAAGTTCTTGTAGAGCATGTCGCCGGGAAAGATGTCGGCGGCGACCATCTGCTTGATCGCATCGCCGTACTCGATCAGCGCGTGCTCGCGCTCGGCGTCGGTGCAGCGCTCGAGGTACATGTTGAGCGGGATCATCCGCCGCTCGATGTACAGGTGCTTGATGACCAGGGTGTCGGCGTCCTCCTCGATGATCGAGGGCGCGGTGGCGCGCAGTTCGTCGAGCAGGGCCTGGTCGAAGCGCGCCTTCGGGAACGGCACGTCCGAGTATTCCCAGGTGTCGGCCATCCGGCCGACGCGGTCGTGGAACTTCACCAGCTGGTACTGCTTCTGGATGAACTCGCGGCTGACGTCCTTGTGGCGCTTGTCCTTGATGATCTTGAACACGTAGGGGAAGGAGGGCAGCGTGAACACGCCCATCACGAGTCCCTTGATGCCCGGCGCGATGACGAACTTGTCGTGCGAGTGCTTCAGGTGCGCGAGCATGTCGCGGTAGAACGCGGTCTTGCCCTGCTTGTGCAGCCCGAGCATCGTGTAGAGCTCGGACTCCGGCTTGGTCGGCATCAGCGACTTCAGGAAGCGCACGTAGGCCGACGGCACCTCCATGTCGACCATGAAGTAGGCGCGCGAGAAGTTGAACAGCGTCTCGATGCGCTCGGAGCCGTGCAGCAGCGTGTCGAGGAACAGCCGCCCGCGCCCGTCCTGCAGGATCGGGATCGCGAAGGGCGTGACCTCGCCGTCCGCCACGTAGCGCCCGATCAGGTAGGCGCCCTTGTTCCGGTAGAACAGCGTGCGCAGCACGTTGAGCTGGCAGTCGGTCGCCGGCGCGGCATCCTCCGGCGCGAACTCGCGCATCGCGGCGGTCACCAGCGCGAGGTCGCGGTCGATGTCGACGAAGGGGCAGGCCAGCCCCAGGTCGACGATCATCTGGCGCAGCGTGCGGCGCAGCCCCAGGCCGGCGGGATAGTAGGCGCGGTAGCTCGGCGGATCGCCGTCGAGGTAGTCGGTGGCCACCGCCGGCCGCACGAAGATGAAGTCGTTGTGGAAGTAGGTGCGGTGCAGCAGCTTCGCGCACACCGAGTTGAAGAAGGTCTCGGCGAGCTCGGGCTGGCGGTGCTCGGCGAGCAGCGCGACGAAGTGGCGCTTGACCTGCGCCCAGTTGCCGGCCGCGAGGTCGGTCGCGCCGAAGACGTCCTCGATGCGGGCCACGGCCTCGCGCACGCGCTCGTCGTAGAAGGCGATCCGCTCGCGGGCGAGCTGTCGGATGGCGTGCCAGTCGGCCGCCTCGTAGCGGGACTTCGCCTGCTGCGCGTTGTAGCGGAAGAGGGCGTAGTGGCGGTCGAAGCCGGCGAGGATCGCCTGCGCGATCGCCAGGGCCTGGTCGGAGGTGCGCTGCGGCATCGCGGCGCGCCCGTCAGGCCGTCTCGGCGAACAGTTCGCGACCGATCAGCATCCGGCGGATCTCGGAGGTGCCGGCGCCGATCTCGTAGAGCTTCGCGTCGCGCCAGAGCCGACCGGTCGGGTAGTCGTTGATGTAGCCGTTGCCGCCGAGGCACTGGATCGCCTCGCCGGCCATCCAGGTGGCCTTCTCGGCCGAGTACAGGATCGCGGCCGCCGCGTCCTTGCGCAGCGAGCGCACGTCGATCCGTCCGGCGCGCGAGCGGTCGCACTGCTTGCCGACCTCGTACACGTAGGCGCGGCAGGCCATCATCGTGCTGTACATGTCGGCGAGCTTGCCCTGCATGAGCTGGAACTCGCCGATCGGCTGGCCGAACTGCTTGCGCTCGTGCAGGTAGGGCACGACCACGTCCATGCACGCGCTCATGATGCCGAGCGGTCCGCCCGAGAGCACCGCGCGCTCGAAGTCGAGCCCGCTCATCAGGACGTTGGCGCCCCGGCCCACGCCCTTGAGGTCGTCGCCGTCGATGCCGCCGAGCACGTTCTCGGCGGGCACCTCGCAGTCCTGGAACACCAGCTCGCCGGTGTGGCTGCCGCGCATGCCGAGCTTGTCGAGCTTCTGCGCGACCGAGAAGCCCTTGAAGGTCTTCTCCACCAGGAAGGCGGTGATGCCGCGCGGGCCGGCCTCGAGGTCGTTCTTGGCGTAGATGACCATCACGTCGGCGTCGGGGCCGTTGGTGATCCACATCTTCGAGCCGTTCAGCACCCAGCGGTCGCCGCGGAAGTCGGCGCGCAGCTTCATCGAGACCACGTCGGAGCCGGCGTTCGGCTCGCTCATCGCGAGCGCGCCGACCCATTCCCCGGAGACCAGCTTCGGCAGGTACTTCTCCTTCTGCCAGGTGGTGCCGTTGCGGTTGATCTGGTTCACGCAGAGGTTGGAATGCGCGCCGTAGGACAGGCCGACCGAGGCCGAGCCGCGCGAGATCTCCTCCATCGCGACGATGTGGGCCAGGTAGCCCATGTCGGTGCCGCCGTACTGCTCGGGCACGGTCATGCCGTGCACGCCCAGGTCGCCGAGCTTGCGCCACAGGTCCATCGGGAACTGGTCGCTGCGGTCGATCTCGGCGGCGCGCGGCGTGATCTCGGCTGCGGTGAACTGCTGCAGCGAGTCGCGCAGCATGGCGACGTCGTCGCCGAGGTCGAACTGCAATCCGGGGAGGTTCAGCATCCGGGGGTCCCTGCGTTGCGTCGGGTGGGGCGGGTTCAGTGCCGGACGTCGTCGCGGCCCTGCACCGTCATCATCGTGGCCTGCATCGTCGCGACGGTGCGGGCGCGACCGTCGGCGACGGCGATCGCGTCGCCGTCGACGAATGTTACCGTCCGGCCGGCGCGCCGGACACGGCCGGTGAACCGGAAGCGCTCGCCGGCCGCGGGCGCGAGGAAGTTGATCTTGAATTCGACGGTGAGCACGCCCGCATCGGCGGCCATCAGCGTCGAGGCGGCGTAGCCGCAGGCCGCATCGAGCACCGAGGCGATCGCCCCGCCGTGCACGAAGCCGTGCTGCTGGGTGAGTTCCGCGTCGAAGGGCAGCTCGATGTCGACCTCGCCAGGCTCGACCCGGGTCATCGTGGCCCCCATCATCGCCATGAACCGCTGCCGGGCGAACGAGGCCCGCACGCGCGCCTCGAAACGGGGGTCGGCGGGCTCGCGCCGCGGCGCGTCCAGGATCGGCGTATCGGGCATGGCGGGCGGTCGGGAGGGCGTGGCGGGCAGTGCCTGGCATCCGGGGCGCGAACGACCCGGGGAGGCCGCCGCAGCGTAGTTGACGTTGACGTCAACGTCAATGCAGCCGCGGCGCGGAAAGGCGATGTGCGAGTTGTGCCGGCGTAGCCGCTGCGGTTAGGATCGATCCCGATTCGAACGATGATCGCGGCGCAACGACGCCGCCGGGAGGAGACCCCATGCGCAAGACCCTGTTCGCCGCCGCGGCCATCGCCGCGTCGCTGGCCTCCGGCTCCGTGCTCGCCCAGGGCAAGGAACTGAAGATCGGCGTCATCTACGACCTGACCGGCGCGTTCGCGGCCGGCGGCTCCAACGCCAGCTACCTCGGCACCAAGTACGCGATCGACATGATCAACGAGCGCGGCGGCGTCGAGGGCTACAAGATCAAGCCGGTCTATGCCGACGCGCAGAGCAAGGCCGACGTCGCGATCAACGAGGCCGAGCGGCTCCTGAACCAGGAGAAGGTCGACATGCTGATGGGCGTGTTCTCGTCGGCCCACTGCGTGCCGATGGCCCAGAAGGCCGACCAGTCCAAGCGCTTCATGTGGGCGAACGTCTGCGTCGCCTCGGCGGTGTTCAAGGACAAGAACCTGCGCTACGTGTTCCGCCCGCAGGTGCACTCCGACCAGTTCGGCGAAGCCTCGTGCACCTTCCTCAACGAGCAGGCCAAGGCGCGGCTCGGCAAGGAGCCCAAGGACCTGAAGGTCGCGATCATCTACGAGGACGGCCCCTACGGAGCGGGCGTGGCCTCCGGCAACGAGGCCGCGTGCAAGAAGTTCGGCATGCAGGTCGCGCTCAAGGAGGGCTACGCGGCGACCTCGCCCGACCTGTCGCCGCTGGTGACCAAGCTCAAGCGCGCGCGGCCCGACGTGATCCTGCACACCGGCTACAACCCGGACATCACGCTGTTCCTGCGCCAGGCCCGCGAGCAGGGCCTGAAGTGGGGCGCGCTGATCGGCCACGGCGCGGGCTACGGCCAGTTCGACAAGCTCTACGCCAGCTTCAAGGACGACGCGAACTACATCTACAACGTCGACCCGGTGGCCGCGCAGCTGCTCGATCCGAAGTCGCTCGCGCCCGGCCTGGGCGCGGTGACCGCCGAGATGATCAAGCGCTACAAGGCCGAGGTGAAGTCCGACGAGGTGCCGCCGCACGTCTCGATGGGCTTCAACCAGTCGTGGATCTTCTTCACCGACGTGCTGCCGCGGGCGATCAAGAAGTACGGCGGCGTCGACGCCGAGGCGCTGCGCAAGGCGTCGCTGGAGACCGACATCCCGGTGGGCGGCACCATCCAGGGATACGGGGTGAAGTTCTTCCCGCCCGGCACGCCGATGTCGGGCCAGAACGAGCGCTCCTCGCCGGTCGTGATGCAGTACGCGGGCAACGACACCTTCGTCGTCTGGCCGGCGGCGATCAAGACCCGCGATCCGGTCCTGCCCCTGCCCAAGGGCCACACCTACGCCCCCTGACGTTGGCGCCGGGGTTTCGGCGAGCACTGCTCGCCGCTGGCGGCGGCGCCGGGGTTTCGGCGAGCATTGCTCGCCGCCGGCGACGCGGGCCGGGCCTGCCGGCCCGGCACTCGTGCTCCACGAACGTGAATCCGCCGAGAGGCGGCCGGATAGGCTGTTCCCATGCTCCGAATCGAGTCGATGACCAAGCGCTTCGGCGGCTTCACCGCCGTCGATCGCCTGTCGTTCGAGCTGCGCCAGGGCGAGATCCTCGGCCTGATCGGTCCGAACGGGTCGGGCAAGAGCACCACGTTCAACGTCATCGCGGGCCTGTACGCGCCGACCGAGGGCTCGGTGCGCTTCATGGACCGCGAGATCGGCGGACTGCCGCCGAACCGGATCTGCCGGGCCGGCATCGCGCGGACCTTCCAGATCCCGCGCCCGTTCCGCAAGCTGTCCATCCTGGAGAACGCGACGCTCGCCGCCTACTACGGCGCCTCGGAGCCGGTGACCCGCGGCGAGGCGCAGCGCCGGGCCGAGGACGCGCTGGCGCTGATCGGCCTGCCGTCCGATCCGGGCGCGCGTGTCGACGGGCTGGGCGCGGCCGGACTGAAGAAGCTCGAGATGGCGCGGGCGCTGGCGACGCAGCCGAAGCTGCTGCTCGCCGACGAGAGCCTGGGCGGACTCGACGAGACCGAGATGAGCCAGGCCGCCGACATGCTGCGCCGCATCCGTGACGAGCGCGGCATCTCCATCGTCTGGGTCGAGCACATCATGGGCGTGCTGATGCGGGTCATCGACCGCTGTCTGGTGCTCGACCACGGCGAGCTGATCGCCCAGGGCACGCCGGCCGAGGTCACCCGCGACCCGAAGGTCGTCGAGGTCTACCTCGGCACCGATGCCGAGCAGGTCCAGGCGCAGGTTCGCGAGACCGACGCCGGGCGCGCGGGCGAACGGCAGGAGCGCGGCTGATGCTCGAACTCAACGGGGTGAGCGCCGGCTACGGCGCGTTCCAGGCGCTGTTCGACGTGTCGCTGAAGGTCGACGCCGGCGAGGCGGTCGCGGTGATCGGCCCGAACGGCGCGGGCAAGACGACGCTGCTGCGCGTCATCTCCAAGCTGATCGAGCCGAGCGCGGGCGCGCTGTCGATGGAGGGCCGTCGCTACAACGACGTGCCGGCCCACGAGGTGATCGCGCTCGGCATCGCGCAGGTCCCGGAGGGCCGTCGCCTGTTCCCGCGGCTGTCGGTCGAGGACAACCTCAAGATGGGCGCGTACACGCCGGCGGCGCGCTCGCGCCACGCCGAGCGGCTGGAGTTCGTCTACTCGCTGTTCCCGAAGATGAAGGAGCGCCGGCTGCAGATGGCCGGCACGATGTCGGGCGGCGAGCAGCAGATGTGCGCGATCGGTCGCGCGCTGATGAGCGGCCCGAAGCTGCTGCTGCTGGACGAGCCGTCGGCCGGCCTCGCGCCGGTAGTGGTGCAGTCGATCTTCGGGCTGATGCGCACGATCCGCGAGCAGGGCTACACCGTGCTGATCGTCGAGCAGAACATCCAGCAGGTGCTCAAGGTCGTCGACCGCGCGTACCTGCTCGAGACCGGGCGGATCCGCCAGAGCGGCCCGGCGGCCGAACTGCTGGCGAGCGACGAGATCCGCCGCGCCTACCTCGGCGTCTGACAGGACACCCATGAGCGACTTCTTCGACATCTTCCTCCTCGAGGCGGTGATCAACGGCCTGCTGCTCGGCGGGCTGCTGGCACTGCTCGCGCTCGGGCTGAACCTGATCTTCGGCGTGATCGACGTCGTCTGGATCTGCTATGCCGAGATGATGATGATCGGCATGTACACGATCTGGTGGCTGCACGTCGAGCAGGGCTGGCCGCTGCTCGCGGCGTTCGCCGCGGGCATCGCGACGCTCGCGGTGCTGGGGGCGGCGCTGCATCAGTTCATCATCCGGCCGGTGCTGGCGGCCGAGCCGATCAACCAGCTGCTGGTGACCGGCGGGGTGCTGTTCTTCCTGCAGGCGGTGGCGACGGTGGCCTTCGGCGTCGAGTTCCGCAACCTGGGCGTGCGGCTGCCGACCTTCGCGATCGGCGAGATGAACCTCTCGCTCGCCCGGCTGATCGCCTTCGCCGTGGCGCTCGCCGCGATCGGCGCGACCTGGCTGTTCCTGTCGCGCAGCTACATGGGCACCGCGATCCGCGCGATCAGCCAGGACCGCGCGATCATGCCGCTGATGGGCGTCGATCCGGGCCGCATCTACCTGACCACCTCGGCGATCGGCGGAGGACTGGCCGGACTCGCCGCCTGCCTGCTGGTGCTGCAGTACGACATCCATCCGGCGATCGGACTGTCGTTCGGCCCGATCACCTTCCTGATCTGCGTGATGGGCGGCCTCGGCAACCTCATCGGGGGCTTCCTCGCCGCGTTCGTCTTCGCGCAGTTCATCGCGGTCGGCGGCTTCATGTTCCAGCTCGAGTGGGGCTACGTGATCGCGTTCGTGTTCTTCATCGCGACGATGTTCTGGAAGCCCGAAGGGCTGTTCGCGAAGCGCAGGTGAGCCGATGAACCGTTCTCGGATACTGGGGGGCGTCGGGCTCGCGCTGCTGCTGGCGGCGCCGTTCGCCGGATTCGGCACCTACCCGCTGCACCTCGCCATCATGGCGCTGCTGTGGGGCTTCATCTACACGAGCTGGTCGATCATGGGCCGGCTCGGCATGGTGAGCTTCGGCCACGGCGCGTTCCTGGGCATCGGCGCGTACGGCTCGGTGCTGTTCTGGAACACCGCCGGCGTCTCGCCCTGGATCGGGGCGGTCGGCGCGATCGTGCTCACGCTCGCGCTCGCGGTGCTGATCGGCTGGCCGTGCTTCCGGTTCCGGATCGTCGGTCACTACTTCGCGCTGGTCACGCTGGCGCTGTCGGAGGTGGTGCGCCTGGTGATCGTCGCGATGCGCGACCAGACCGGCGGCTCGCTCGGCATCACGCCGAAATCGGCGCTCGTCGACGGCGCCACGGTGTCGGTGGGCGCGCTGCAGTTCTCGAACAAGCTGGTGTGGTTCTACATCGTGGTCGCCTGCTGGCTGGCCGCGCTGTGGGTCTGGCGGTGGGTGGACCGCAGCATGGACCGGCTGGCGCTCGAGGCGATCAGCGAGGAGGAGGACGCGGCCGCCTCGATCGGGATCGACGTCTCGCGGACCAAGCTCAAGGTCACGATGCTGTCGGCGGCGATGACCTGCATCGGCGGCGTGCTGTACGCGCAGTACCAGCTCTACGTGAACCCGGAGACCGTCTCGGGCATCGGCATCTCGCTGCAGATGGTGTTCGGCGCGATCGCGGGCGGCATGTTCGTGATGCTCGGGCCGACGGTCGGTGCGGTGTTCCTGCTGGCGCTGTCCGAGACCCTGCGGATCGCCGTCGGCAACACCATCCACGGCCTGGACCTGCTGATCTACGGCGCGCTGCTGGTGCTGTTCATCATCTATCTGCCCAAGGGGATCCTGGGTACGCTGCTGGCGCGCCTGGAACGCTGACGCAAGCCGCGAACACGCCTACGGCGCGTCCCGATCCGGCGCCTGCGGTGCTCGCCGTACTCATGTACGGCTGCGCGCCTCGACCCCGGCTCGGGCCTCCTCGCTACGGTTCCTTCGCGGCTTCGGGAGCGCGTGGCGGGTCGTCCCAGATCATCGGCCTGGCGCGCTCGCCGCCGAGGAACTCGATCGGGTCGTGGTTGTCGACGTGCCCGTACTGGCCCTGCCAGACCGACCATCCGCACAGCTGCTGGAGCCGGCGCGGCATGCGGCGGGCGAGCGCGTCCGGCACGCCGAGCAGCTGGTTCTCCTGCTGGCGCATCCAGCCCACGCAGTAGTAGCAGGCGATCGCCCAGCGGCGCGCGTCGGTGACGTTGGCGCCGCCGGCGTGCCACAGCGCGCTGTCGAACAGCAGGATGCTGCCGGCGGGCATTTCCGCGGCGACCGTCGGATGATCGGCGCCGTATCGGGGCGGCGCCGGGAAGCGATGGCTGCCCGGCACGATGCGGGTCGCGCCGTTGGCCTCGGTGAAGTCCGACAGCGCCCAGAGGGCGTTCAGCGCGATCGCCGCGCGCGGTCGCGGCAGCGGGATCCGCTGCGTGTCCTCGTGCAGCGGCTGCGCGGCCTGGCCGGGCGCGAGCGTGATCGCCGACAGCGAGGACAGCAGCAGCTCCGGGTCGAGGACGCGCTCGGCCACCGCCAGCGCGAGCGGATGCAGGGGCACGGGCCAGAAGGCCTCGCCGCGCGCGAGCAGGTTGTAGATCCGGACCGTGCGGGTGCCCTCGAACCGGGTTCGGGCGAAGCCCAGGCCCGCGTCCGTCTCGAGGCGGGCGAGCGCCTCGCGCAGTGCGTGGCGGCTGTCCTCGGGGATCGCGTCCCGCAGCACGGTGAAGCCGTGCTCGCGGATCGCGTCGGCGTGCGCGGCGACGACCGCAGGGTCGGGCGCAGGGACCGGCGCAGCGGCCTGCTCGGGGCCGCGTGCGGGTTCGGGGGAGGGGCCCGGGGCGGTGACCGGCATCTCAGGCGCCCGCGCGCCGACGGGTGCCCGCGGCGTCGTCGCCGGTGCGCGCGGCGCGCTCGAGCAGCGTCCGGCAGCGCGCCTCGTGCGCGGCGATCTCGCCCAGCGTGACCTGCAGGTCCTCGAGCTGACGCTCGAGGGTCGCGCGATGTCCGGCCAGCACCTGCAGGAAGCGCTCGAGCTGGGCTGCGGTGTCGGAGGGCGACTCGTACATGTCGACGAGGTCACGGACCTCGGACAGCGACAGCCCCAGGCGCTTGCCGCGCAGCGTGAGCTTCAGACGGGTCCGGTCGCGCTGCGTGTAGACACGCTGGCGGCCGCCCGTGCCGGCCCGCGTGGGCGCGAGCAGGCCCTGGTCCTCGTAGAAGCGGATCGCGCGCGGCGTGACGTCGAATTCGCGGGCGAGCTCGGTGATCGTGAACGTGGCCATCGGCTTCGGGAGGGTCGCGGCCTCGGCAGCGGAACGCCGTCGGGGGCGGGGGGCGGCGCGCGGGTAGACTGACGTTGACGTAAACGTCCGATTCTAGCCGCGATGAATCCCCACGAACACGAGCTGAGCTATCCGTTCGCCGACACGCTGCCCGAACCCGGCCGCCGGCTCGAAGTCGCCCCGGGCGTGTACTGGCTGCGCATGCCGCTGCCGTTCGCGCTGAACCACATCAACCTCTGGCTGCTGCGCGACACCTTCCGCGGCCGCGACGGCTGGACGCTCGTCGACTGCGGCGTCTCGACCGACGAACTGCGCGGCCACTGGGAGACGGTGATCGCCGAGGAGCTCGAGGGTCTGCCGATCGTGAGGGTGCTGTGCACCCACACCCATCCCGATCACGTCGGCCTGGCGCGGATGCTGTGCGACCGGTTCGAGGCGCCGCTGTGGATGACGCTCGGCGAGTACGCGATGGGCCGGATCCTGTCGGTGTCGATGCCTGGTGCCGATCCGGACGCCGGCTACCGCCACTACCGGCGCAACGGCATGGCCGAGGGTCCGCAGCTCGAGGCGCTCGGCTCGCGGGTGCGCAAGCACTTCCCGTCGCTGGTGCCCGAGATGCCGCAGTCGTTCCGCCGGATCGGCGACGGCGAGGTGATCCCGATCGGCGACCGGCGCTGGCGCGTGATCGTCGGCACCGGCCATTCGCCGGAGCACGCGGCGCTGTTCAGCGGGGCCGACGGCGTACTGATCTCCGGCGACATGGTGCTGCCGCGCATCTCCACCAACGTGTCGGTGTTCGACCTCGAGCCCGAGGCCAATCCGCTCACCTGGTATCTCGACTCGCTGCGCCGCTTCGAGCCGTGTCCGGCCGACACGCTGGTGCTGCCCTCGCACGGACGGCCGTTCCGCGGCCTGCATCGGCGCATCGAGCAGCTGCGCGAACATCACGACGAGCGCCTCGCGGTGGTCGGCGCGGCCTGCCGGGAGCGGGCGCACCATGCGGCGGGCATGGTGCCGATCCTCTTCGGGCGGGAGTTCGACGCCCACCAGATGATGTTCGCGATCGGCGAGTCGCTCGCCCACCTGAATGCGCTCTGGTACGACGGCGCGCTGCGGCGCGAGCTCGGCGCCGACGGCGTGGTCAGGTTCTCGGCGGTCTAGTCAGCCCGGCAGCCAGGTCGCCAGGCGGGCCGCGAGCGCGGCGCGGTCGATCGGCTTGGACAGGTAGTCGTCCATGCCGGCCGCGATGCAGCGGTCTCGGTCGCCCTCCATCGCGTTGGCCGTGAGTGCGATCACCGGCGTGCGGGGCAGGCCCTGTGCCCGCTCCATCTCGCGCCAGCGTCGGGTCGCCTCGTAGCCGTCCATGACCGGCATCTGGCAGTCCATCAGCACCACGTCCCAGCGTCGCGCCTGAAGCTGCTCGAGGGCGCGCTCGCCGTCGACCACCACGCTCGAGGCGATGCCGAGCCGCTCGAGCAGCGCGGCGGCCAGCACCTGGTTGATGGCGTTGTCCTCGACCACCAGCGCGGTGAACTTCGGCGTGGACGTCGGCGTGGCGCGCGCTCCAGGCGGGCCGGCGGCCGGCGCCCCGTCCGAGGCCTCGCTGCCGAATGCGCCCGGCGACACCGACGGGACGGGGATCCCCAGCGAGGCGCGGGTCGCGGGCACGGCCGGCGGCGTGTCGGGCGTGCCGTCCAGCAGCGCCGCGACCGCGCGAGCCCGCAGCGGCCAGGCCAGGCGGGGCAGCGTGCCGGCGCCCGCGAGCGGACGGCGCGCGACCAGCGCGACGCGTGCCGCCGAGCCGTCCGCGCCGCCGTGTGCCGCGGCGAGCCGGGCGGCGACCGCGACGGCATCGGGCCGGGCACCGTCGACCAGCACCGGCGCATCGGTCGGGGCGGCGTCGGGCTCGGCGTCCTGCACGACCACCCCCCAGCCGGCGAGCTGCGCACGCTGCAGCGGGTCGAATCCGAGCAGCGCGAGCGGGCGGCCGGCGAGCCGCGCACGCGGTGCGCGCGGCGTGGCCTTGTCGACGGCCGGATGCCAGCCGACCGAGAAGCGGAACTCGCTGCCTTCGCCCTCGCGCGTGGTGACGCCGATCGTGCCGCCCATCAGCTCGACGAGCTGGCGGCTGATCGCCAGTCCGAGGCCGGTGCCGCCGAAGCGGCGGGTCGCGGAGCCGTCGACCTGCGAGAACGGCTGGAACAGGTCGCGGACCTTGTCGGCCGGGATGCCCGGGCCGGTGTCGCGCACGCGCAGCTCGAGCTGGCGGACCGCCGGCTGGAAGCTCACCAGCACCTCGACGCCGCCGCGCGACGTGAACTTCACCGCGTTGCCCACCAGGTTGCTGAGCACCTGCCGGAACCGCACCTCGTCGCCGTGCATCGCGCCTGGCACCATCCCCTCGATCCGGTAGCCGAGCTGCAGGCCCTTGGCCGCGGCCCGGTCGGCGACCAGCTCGAAGGTGTCCTCGAGCGACTCGACCGGATCGAAGTCGGCCTGCTGCAGGCGCAGCTTGCCGGCCTCGATCTTGGACAGGTCGAGGATGTCGTCGATGATGGTCAGCAGCGCATGGGCGCTGCGCTGCACGGTGGCGACCATCTCCTGCTGCTCGGGGTCGAGCGCGGTGTCGCGCAGCAGGTCCGTCACGCCGATCACCCCGTTCATCGGCGTGCGGATCTCGTGACTCATGTTGGCGAGGAACTGCGACTTCGCGCGGGTCGAGTCGAGGGCGGCGTCGCGTGCGGCGGACAGCTCGCGCTCGTGCATGTCCTGGGCGGTCGCATCGGCCACCAGCGCGGCGTAGTAGGGCGCGTCGCCCAGGCGCAGCTCGCTGATGGCGAGGTCGGCCGGGAAGCGGGTGCCGTCGCGGCGCACGCCCTCGACGCGCCGGCGCCGGCCGGCCGCACCGGTGACCGTCGGCTGCAGCGCCTCCTCGGGCAGGAAGGCGAGCGCGGAGGTGCCCGGCAGCGTGTGCGGCTCGTGCCCGAACATCAGCGCGGCGACCCGATTGCACTGGACGATCCGGAAAGCGCGGTCGTAGACGAGCACGCCGTCGAGCATGCCGTCGAAGGTGGCGCGCAGCGTGCCTTCGCTGAAGCGCAGGATGGACTCGGTCTCGGCGCGCCGCACCACCTCGCCGCGCAGCTGCTGGTTCGCGGCCTCGCGATCCTGCGCGAGCCGTTCGGTCGCGCGGATCGAGGTGCGCAGGCCGCGGAACGCGAGTCCCACCAGCAGCATCGCGGCGCCGATGACCAGCGTGCTCATCGCGACCGCTTCGCGCAGCCCCGCCCGCATGCGCTGCGCCCCGTCGACGATCGGTCGGCTGACCTCGAGCACGCCCCGCACGTCGCCGACCTTCCAGTCGGTGCGCGGCGAGCCCGGATACCGGTTGTGGCACTCGACGCAACTCGCCTGCAGGCGGTCGGCGATCGCGTACCGCAACGTCGGGACGCCGTCGACGTTCTCGATGCGGTGGAACGGCCGGTCCGGATCGGTGCGCAGCGCAGCCAGCGCGGCGGTCTCGAAGTCGTCGAGCTTGTGACCGCCGGCGCGCCAGGGGAAGGGCAGCTCGCTGAACAGCCGGACGCGCTGACCCGAGGCCGGCTGCCCGACGAAATCGCCGAAGTCGAGCATGAAGGTCGCGGGCAGCGGCAGCGAACCGGGCTGGTCGCGGTAGGCATGGGTGATCGCCAGCCCGCCGTCGCGCGCGCGCGGCACGATCTCGGCGCTGTAGAAGTTGCGCATCTGGGTGATCGCGCGGGTGTGCCGCTCGGCGTCCTCGAGCACCGTCGCCTGGTGCTGGGCGACCGACTCGCGGTGCAGCGACCAGATCACCGAGGCCGCGCCGGCGACCAGGACCAGTCCGCACAGCGCGAGCAGCACCAGGAAGCGGCGAGCCGTCGCGCCGCCGGTCTCGACCGTCGCGGGGGCGGGCGGGTCACGACTGGCGTCTTCGTCGACCGGAGCGAGGCGAGCGGGCATCGCACGACCCTATCGGGATGCGCGCCCGGGGCGGTGACGCGACCGCGCAGCGGACCGCCGAGCCGGACGGGCGGACGGACCGGCGCGGGCACGGACCCGCCGAGCCCGCCGAGCCCGCCGCCGGCGCTCAGGCCGCCCGGGGCTTCACCCGCGAGGCGGCGAGCTTCGCGTTCGTCCGGGCGGTGTCGACATCGTCGGCACGGGCGAGCGCCACGCCCATGCGCCGCTTGGCGAAGGACTCGGGCTTGCCGAAGAGCCGCAGGTCGGTGCCGGGCACCGCGAGCGCGTCCGCCACGCCGTCGAACACGATGCCGCGTGCCGCCACGCCGCCGTAGATGACCGCGCTCGCACCGGGCGTGCGCAGCGACGCGTCGACCGGCAGCCCGAGGATCGCGCGCGCATGCAGCTCGAACTCGGACTGGTGCTGCGTCGCCATCGTCACCATGCCGGTGTCGTGCGGGCGTGGGCTGACCTCGGAGAACCAGACCTGGTCGCCCTTGACGAACAGCTCGACGCCGAAGAGCCCGGCGCCGCCGAGCTCGTCGGTGACCGCACGCGCGATCTCGCGCGAGCGCTCGAGCGCGAGCGGGCTCATCGGATGCGGCTGCCAGCTCTCGACGTAGTCGCCGGCGACCTGGACGTGTCCGATCGGCTCGCAGAAGGTGGTCGCGACGCGGCCGTCCGCGCCCGTGGCCCGGACGGTGAGCAGGGTGATCTCGTAGTCGAAGTCGACGAAGCCCTCGACGATCACCCGCCCGGAATCGACGCGCCCGCCGCTCGCCGCGTAGGCCCAGGCCGCATCGACCTCGTGCGGGCCGTCGACCTTCGACTGTCCCTTGCCCGACGAGGACATCACCGGCTTGACGATGCACGGATAGCCGATGCCGCCGTCGATCGCCGCACGCATCTCCTCGAGACTGCTGGCGAAGCGGTACGGCGAGGTCGGCAGCCCGAGCGTCTCGGCGGCCAGCCGGCGGATGCCTTCCCGGTTCATCGTCAGCCACGCGGCACGGGCCGTCGGCGTCACGGCGACCCTGCCTTCGCCTTCGAGCTCGACCAGCGTCTGCGTGGCGATCGCCTCGATCTCGGGCACGACGCGGTGCGGCCGCTCGCGCTCGATCAGGGCGCGCAGCTGCGCGCCGTCGGTCATGTCGATCACGTGCGCGCGGTGGGCGACCTGCTGGCCGGGCGCATCCGCATAGCGGTCGACGGCGATCACCTCGACCCCGAGGCGCTGCAGCGCGATGATCACCTCCTTGCCCAGCTCCCCCGCGCCGAGCAGCATCACGCGCGTCGCGTCCGGGGAGAGCGGCGTGCCGATGGGCGCGAGGGGCTTCGCGACCGGATTCGGGGCGGATGTCGGGAGGGGCGACGGATCGGGCTTCACTTGAGCACCTCGAACAGGTTGTGGTGGTCGTCGGTCCAGGCGCGGCGCGTGCCCCGGGTGGCCGGGAGGTCCGCGCCGCCGGCCGCGCGCAGCGTCGCGGCGAACGCGGCGTCGGACGTCAGCGCGACCCAGTCGGACCGGTACTGCACCGCCGACTGCGGCGGCTCGTCGGAGAAGCGCACCGCATGCATCCCCACCTCGTCGGCGAGCTGGCGCACGACGCCCGACAGGTCGAGGTAGCGGTTGGTGATGTGGAAGACCACGGCGCCGCGCTCCGAGAGGTGACGCTTGTAGACCGCGAGTGCCTCCCGCGTGAGCAGGTGCACCGGGATGGAGTCGCTGGAGAACGCGTCGACGGCGAGCACGTCGAACTTCTGCGGCGCCTCGCGCTCGAGGACGAGGCGGGCGTCGCCGAGCGCCGGCTCGATCTTCGCGCGGCTGTCCTTCAGGTACGAGAAGCGCGCGTTCGCGATGTCGAGGACCACGGGGTTCAGCTCGTAGAGGCGGTAGACATCGCCCTCGCGGCCGTAGGTCGCCAGCGTCCCGACGCCCAGGCCGATCACGCCGACCCGCATCGGGGCGCCGCGTGCGGCCTCGATGGTGCGACCGACGCCCGAGGTGGGTCCGTAGTAGGTCGTGGCCACCGCCCGCTGGTCGGGTGCCATGTACTGCTCGCCGTGCAGGATCACGCCGTGCAGCAGCCGCCGGCTGGCACCCTTCGAGGTGTCGCCGTCGGGCGAGCCGGTCACGCGCAGCGTGCCGTAGAAGTTGCGCGACAGCTCGAGCACGTCGCCGCGGATGAAGTGCACGTAGTCGGCGAAGAGCGTCGCGCACACGAGCGCCGCGACCGCGCCGGCGATGCGCAGCGCGCCGCGCGAGAGCACCGCCACCAGCACCGCGACGACGGTCAGCGCCAGCGGCAGCTCGAAGTACCAGTCGAAGGCGAGCGGCGCGCCGATGCCGACGAGCAGCCCGCCGACCGCGCCGCCGAGCGACACCATCAGGTAGAAGCGCGTCAGGTGGGCGGGCGCGGGCTTGCGCGCGACCAGCTCGCCGTGGGCGAACATGCACAGCACGAACAGGCCGAACGCGTACACCGGCACCGCGTGCTCGATGTGCAGGATGGCGCGCTCGACGCCGAAGCCCTCGGGCCGCCAGCTCAGGCCGCCGAGCATCGCGACGGTGGCGATCGCCGCGAGCAGCAGGTACTGCGGACGCCAGTACCAGCCCTTGCCGTCGAAGCACAGGATGAAGGTGACGAGGTAGATCGACAGCGGCAGCACCCACAGGAACGGGATCGAGGCGACGTTCTGCGTGATGTGCGTGGTCACCGCGAGCAGCAGCGTGGAACCGAGCGCGGCGAGCAGCAGCCACAGGCCCTGCTCCGCGATCGACGGCGGCGCGGCCGGATCGCGTGCCAGACCGATCGGTGCGGCGGCCGCCTCGTGCGCGGCCTGCATCGCGGCGGCGCCGGCCGACGCCGGCGGCGGCGCCGCGATCCCCTCGGCATGGGCGTCGGCGGCCGCGACCTCGGCGGCGCCGTCCGCGCCGGCGCCGCGACGCACCCCGGTCCATGCGGCGGCGATCGCCAGCAGCACGAAGATCGCGTAGCCGACCGACCAGCCGACCGATTGCATCGCGCCCGAGGCGTTCGGCTCGATCAGCGGCGGGTAGCCCAGCAGCGCGAGCATCGACGCGAGGTTCGACAGCGCGTAGAGGCGGTAGACCTGTGCCGACCGGAACTGCCGCGTGAACCAGGCCTGCACCAGCGGGCCGGTGGTGGCGAGCATCAGGTACGGCAGGCCGATGGTCACCGTCAGCAGCAGCAGGATGCGGCCCACCGGCTGCGTCGCGTCGGTGGGCTTCATCGCCTCGGACACCGTGATCGGCAGGAACGCGAGGCTCGCGAGCAGCAGCACCGTGTGCACCGCGGCCTGCGCGCGCGGCGACAGCTTGCGGATGACCAGATCGGAATAGAAGTAGCCGGCGAGCAGCGCGACCTGGAAGAACACCATGCAGGTGGTCCAGACGGCGGCCGAGCCGCCGAACCACGGCAGGATCTGCCGCGCGATGATCGGCTGGACGAGGAACAGCAGGAACGCGGACAGCGCGATCGTGGCGGCGTGGAGGATCATGTGGGACGTCGGGTCCGTTCGGTGTCGTGAGGGGTGACGGCTAGCGTGTCGGGGGGGCGAGACCGAGGGTGGCGAGCCGGGCGTCGACCGCCTCGGACCAGCCGCGGTTGGCCGCGGGGCTCGCCGGACTCGGATGCAGGATCTGCGCGATGCGCACGCCACGCGCGAAGGTGCCGTCGACCAGGTCGCTCTCGAGCACGGCGCTCAGCCGGCGCTCGGCGAAGCCGCCGACGCCGATCGCCCACTGCGGGGCGAGCGCGACGAGCGCGCGGGCGAGATGGCGGTCGCACGCGGCGTGGACCGCCTGGAGCTCGGACGCGGGCAGCTGCACCGGGGTGCGGTTGCGTCCGGACGCCTCGAGCCACACCAGCGGGCAGTAGTTCAGCACGAACGCATCGGCGAAGAACGCGGGGGCGCTGCCCCAGCGGGCCGCCGCCCAGCCCCACAGCCGTCGGCCGCTGACCTCGGAGCGCGGGCACGCGAAGCCCTGGATCGGCCGCTTGGGGTGCATGTCGGGCGGCTGACCGACCGGCGCCTCGATGCCCATCCAGTCGCGCACGGCGGCGATCTCCCCGAACGGCACGCCGGTCTGCATCATTCCGAAGGGGCCCGGATTCATGCCGAGCATCACGATGCGCTTGGGCGTCGCGCCGTAGCGGCGCACGTAGGCCTCGTAGGGGGCCCAGGCGTACTGCAGCGGGTCGTAGACGTGGGCGACCGGAGGCGAGAACCGCAGCGGGGCCAGCGCGTCCGACAGGTCGCGGGCTGCGTCGAGGAGGGCGCGGGCGACCGGCGAGGCGGTGGTCGGGGAGGCGGGCATGGGGCGCCATCCTACCAACCAATGAAAAGGGGCGCGGTCGGAACCGCGCCCCGGGGCCGCGGGTGGCGGCTCCTGCCTTCGGCGTCGCACCCGGCCCCGGAGGCGTCCTGTTGCCCTCGGGTCGAACCGGCCTGCAGGGCCTTCGGAGTCCTCACGCTATGCCTCGTCGGGCCGTCGGTCAAGCGTCGGCGTGGGCCCGTGACGTCCGGTTCGCCGCTACCTCGGCGCTGAGGCTTCGGGTACGCTCCCGGCACGCATCGACCTACGCCGCATTGGAGGCGACATGAACAAGCCGCTCGACCCCAAGGTCGCCCAGACCGACCGCATCCCGTTCCAGAAGCCGCAGCCCTGGGGCATGGCCCCCGACATGGTCGTGCCCGACGTGCTGACCGGCGACGAGCGCCTGTGGGCGCCGGTCGCGCCGGGCATCTGGTCGCGTCCGCTGCACCTGAACGTGACCGGGGGCTTCTACGTCCACCTGCTCAAGGTGCAGCGCTCGGGCCTGCTGCAGCGCCACCGCCACTCGGGCCAGGTCCACGCCTACGTGATCCGCGGCAAGTGGCTGTATCTCGAGCACGACTGGGTCGCCGAGGAAGGCAGCTACGTGTTCGAGCCGCCGGGCGAGACGCACACCCTGGTGGTCCCCGACGACTGCACGGACATGATCACCATGTTCACCGTGCACGGCGCGCTGATGTACGTCGATCCGCAGGGCGTCTCGACCGGCTACGACGACGTGTTCACGCGGATCGACAAGTACCGCGCGCATTTCGAGTCGGTCGGCCTGGGCGGCGACTACGTCCGGCGGTTCATGCGCTGAGATCCGGCCCGCCGAGGCGCGCGTGCCCAGCCGGTCCGTCGATGAGGCACGGGACACGGCGTTCCGGCATCTGTTCGAGGCCCTGCCGGTCGGGGCCGTGCTGTTCGACCCCGCGGGCGACGGTTTCCTCGCCTTCAACGACGCGGCCTGCGCGCAGCTCGGCTACGGGCGCGACGAGTTCGCCCGGCTGCGGCTCGCCGAGGTCGACGTCGCGGAAGACGCCGCGGTGCTGCTGGCCCGTCGGCGTGCGATGCGCCCGGGCATGCCGCCGCAGCGGTTCGCCTCGATCCAGCGCGCCCGCGACGCCAGCCTGCGCCACGTCGACGTCACCGTGCAGTGCATCGAGCTCGGCGGCCGCGTGGTGGGCTGCGCGATCTGGCACGACGTCACCGAGCGCGAGCGGGCCGCCGCCCGCCTGCGCGAGCGCGAGGCGGAACTCGCCCGCGTGCAGCGCATCGGTCGGCTCGGCGGCTTCGAGGTCGAGCTGTCGGACGGGAGCTACTTCGGCAACCGTCGGTCGCCCGAGTACCTGAGGCTGCACGGGCTGCCGCCCGAGGCCGAGCGCGAACCGCACGCGGCGTGGGTGCGGCGGCTCCATCCCGAGGACCGCGAGCGCGCCGAGCGGCGATTCCTGGACGCGGTCGCCGGCGAGTCGAACGCGTATTCGAACGAGTACCGGATCGTCTCGCCGAATGGCGAGGTCCATTGGATCCGTGCGCTCGGCGAGATCGAGCGCGACGCGCAGGGCCGGCCGCTGCGCATGGTCGGCGCGCACCTCGACGTCACCGACCTCAAGCGCGCCGAGTCGCAGTCGGCCGAGCACGCGCTGCGGCTGCTCGAGGCCGATCGCCGCAAGGACGAGTTCCTCGCAGTGCTGTCGCACGAGCTGCGCAATCCGCTGGCCGCGCTGACCAACGCGCTGACGCTGCTCGCCCGACCCGAGACCCCGGCGGGTGCGCCGGCCGCGATGCTGCAGATCGCGCAGCGGCAGGTCCGCCAGCTCACGCGGCTGGTCGACGACCTGCTCGAGGTGTCCCGCATCAGTGCCGGCAAGATCGTGCTGCGCCGCGAGCCCACCGTGATCGCCGACGTGGTCCGCGAGGCGCTCGACTCGATGGGGCCGATGTTCCATTCGCGCGGCCAGTCCGTGTCGCTGGTGGCGGACGAGCCGGTGTCGCGCTGGGCGGCGATCCGCGTCGACGCCGACCGCGCGCGGCTCGTCCAGGTGCTGGAGAACCTGCTGGGCAACGCGTCGAAGTACTCGGACGACGGCGGCCCGATCCGCGTGCGACTGGGCCTCGAGGCGGCGACGGTGCTCATCGAGATCGAGGACGACGGCGCCGGCATCCCGGTCGGGTCGCTGGAAGAGGTGTTCGGCCTGTTCTCGCAGGTCGACGCCGTGGCCGACCGCTCGCGCGGCGGGCTCGGCATCGGCCTGGCGCTGGTGCGCCGGCTGGTGACGCTGCACGGCGGCACCGTCTCCGCGCACAGCGACGGGCCCGGGCGCGGCGCCCGGTTCACCGTGCGCCTGCCCGTCTGCTGACGGGCGGGGCGTCGGCGTTCAGCGCGAGGTGATCGGCGCCCGGCCGGCGGCTGCGGACTCGGGTGCCGCGGCGGCCCGGCGATCCGGTCCGCGGGGCCGGCCGATCCCGCGCCGGTCTTCCCATCGGCCGTGATCGTAGGTGACCGTCGGCACCGTCACCGTGGTCGAGACCTCCTCGCCGAGGAACATCTGCGGCTTGCGCGCCTCGGGGATCGCGAGCGTCTCGATCGGTATCGGCGAGGCGATCAGCCGGCCCTGCAGGTAGTCGACGCCGAGCTCCTTGGCGATCGCCCGCTGCTCGGGGGTCTCGATCCATTCCGCGACGGTGCGCGCGCCGGTGGCCCGCGCGATGCGGACGATCGTCGCGACGATCTCGCGGTCGAGCGGGTCGTCGACGACCTGGCGGATGAACGATCCGTCGATCTTCAGCACGTCGGCGCGCAGGCGCTTGAGGTAGTCGAAGGTCGCCAGGCCGGTGCCGAAGTCGTCGAGCGCGATCGCCAGCCCCATCTCGGAGAGCCGTCCGACGTGGGCCCGGGCGAGCTCGAGGTCGGCGATCGCGCTGGACTCGGTGATCTCGATCATCAGTCGCCGCGGATCGACCGCGTGGGCCGCCAGGCAGCGCTTCACGTAATCCGGGAATTCCGGGTCGCACAGGGTCGGGCCGCAGACGTTGATCGAGCACAGGTGCACCGCGTCGTGCAGCTTCGGGTGCGCGGCCAGGTAGGCGACGGTGCGCACGAAGACGAGCCGATCGAGCTTGCTGTGCAGCCCGGCGTGCCAGATCGCCGGCAGGAACTGCTTGGGCTGCAGGACCTTGCCGTCGTCGCCCTCGATGCGCACCAGGACCTCGAAGTGCAGCATGTCGCCGGCGAGCGGATTGCTCGGCTCGATGCGCTCGGCGTAGAGCTTGATGCGCCCTTCGTTGAGCGCCCGGCTCACCGTCTCGATCGTGCGCAGCTCGGTGCGGTAGTCGTCGATGAGCGCCGCCGACACCGTCGCGCGGTGGATGCCGGCCGGGTCGTTCGCCGCGCGCTGCAGCGACATCGACAGCGCGGTCAGCACCGCGTCCGCGCCGACGTCCGCATTGGCGGGCACCTCGACCATGCCGGCGTGGTAGCGCAGCTGGATCGACTGCTCGTTGGTGTCGAAGCGCTGGCCGCCGAGCGTGGCGCGCAGCCGCTGCCGGATGCCGAGGCCGTCGACCCGGTCGCCGATGGTCAGGACGAAGCGGCCCGAGGACGGATGCGCCACCCGCGCCCCGATCGGCTCGAAGGTCGCGCGCAGGCGGCCCGCGACCGAGCGCTCGAGTTCGGCCGCGGCGGCGCTGTCGGTGAGGTCGCTCCAGCGGGCGATGTCGGGCAGCACGACGCCGACCAGCCAGAACCGCTGGCGGCGCGGCCGTGCGAGCAGCGCGCCGACGATCCGCGAGAGCGCGCGCTGGTTGGGCAGGCCGGAGAGGTCGCTGCGCATCGCCTGCCGGATCAGTGCACGGGCGGCCTCGCGGCTGTCGGCGCTGACGGAGTGCAGGATCGACTGCAGCGAGAAGACCCCGCCGAGCAGCAGCAGGGCTGCGATCTCTCGCGCCCGCGCGACGTCGTCGACGGTCGCGGGCGCGAACGCCGAGGTGTACGAGGCGGCCATCGCGAAGGCGTTGCCGGCGAGCAGCAGCGCACCGGGCGCGCCCGGGATCGCGCGGGCGACCAGCAGCCCGAGCAGCAGGTGGACCACCGCGACGACGCGGGCCAGATCGTCGTGCCCCATCGCCCGCAGCGCGATCGCGCCGAGCACGCAGGCGGCGATGCCGCCGATCGACAGGGCCAGCGACTGACGCGAAGGGGCGGGCAGCGTCGTCGGGCGCTCCGGTGCGCGCATCCCGGCGGCGTCGAGCAGGCGCGCGCGGCGGGCGGTCTCGATGCGGGCCGCGAGGGGGGCGGCGAGCGCCGCCGCCAGCGGCGCGAAGATGGTGGCGGCGAGGATGTCGCCGAACAGCAGGTCGACGTAGTCGGGGGACACCCATCCGCCCCGGCTGCCCGGGGGCTGGATGCCCCGCAGCAGCGCGCCGAGGGGCGCGCAGGCGATCGCCGCGCCGAGCAGCCGCAGCTCGACGCTGCCGACGCCGCGGGGCGGCCTGGCCGAGGCGAGCCGCGACAGCAGCTCGGAGGCGATCCAGGGCATGAGCACGCCCGCCGCCATCGTCCAGCCCGCGTGCCAGACCGACGCGTGCGCGGCGTCGGCCAGCCCCACGGCCGCCATCGCCGCCACGGCGCACAGCAGCCTCAGCCGGGTCTCGCCGCGCCGGTCCGCGCGGCCCGCGCTGCGCCGGCCGTCGTCGATGCCGGCGCCGGCGATGGCGGGCGCATAGGCGAGCCAGCCGAGCATGAACGCGCCGAGCGGCCACAGGCCGACCGGACGCCACAGCGAGGCGAGGGCGATCCCGATGCCCCAGGCGAGCAGCGCCACCGCGGCGGAGGCGGTGGCCAGCACCACCCCCGATCGGCGGGCCGCGAGCGCGTCGAGGCGAGGGATCGTTGACATATCCGCCTTGTAGGGGCACGGAGCGCGGCTGGAGTGCGTCGACCGTGCCTCGGACGGCTTCGGGCGACGAACGGTCGGTTCGTGTCCCGCCGGGCGGGCGCCGCGGGCGAATTGCGGTATAACCCCGCGACGCGAACGGAGGGTGCGCGACACGATGAAACGGTTCGGGATGGCGGTGATCGGGCTCGGCGTGGTCGGGCGACGGATGCTCGAGCAGGCCTCGGCGAGCGCGGGCCTGAGTGTGGTGTCGGCGTGGGACCAGTCGCCCGCGGTGCGCAGCGCGGCGGCCGCCGACTTCCCCGGCCTGCCGATGGCCGCGAGTGCGGCCGACGCCATCGAGCGGCTCGACGTCGACGTGGTCTACGTCGCGGTGCCGCCGCTGGCGCACGCCGAACTGGTGCGCCGCGCCGTCGCCGCCGGCAAGGCGATCTTCTGCGAGAAGCCGCTCGGCGTCGACGTCGCCGAGAGCGAGGCGCTGGTCGCCGAGGTCGAGGCCTCTGGCCTGCCGCAGGCGGTGAACTTCCCGTTCGCATCGTCGGCCGCGGTCGACGCGCTGCGCCGCACGATCGCCGATCCCGCGTTCGGCCTGTGCGCGATCGAGGTCCGCGTGCGCTTCCACGAGTGGCCGCGCGCCTGGCAGGCGGGCGCGACCTGGCTGTCGCGCGCCGATCAGGGCGGCTTCACCCGCGAGGTGCTGTCGCACTTCGTGTGGCTGGTGCACCGCCTGCGGGGCGGCTTCGAGCTGCGCGGCGCGGCCGCCGCCTGGCCGCCGCGACCCGCCGGCGCCTCCGAGACCGCGGTCGCGGTCGCGCTCGACTGCGCCGGCGTGCCGGCGACGGTCAGCGGCATCGTCGGCGGTGCTGCGCCCGACCGGATCGAGGCGCGCTTCGTCGGTGCGCGCGACGAGCGCGTGCTGTCGGACTGGTATCGCCTCGAGATCCTCGATGCCGAGTCGCCGGCCGGCCGCCCCCATCCCGGCCTGCCCGCCGACCCCCGGACCGCCGCCTACCAGCGCCAGCTCGAGCAGCTCCACGCGCTGCTGTCGGGCGCGCCCCACACGCTGCCTTCCTTCGCCGAAGCCCTCGCCGTCCAGCGCGGGGTGGAGGCGATCCTGACTCCACGAGGACGAGACCAATGACGATCCCTGCGACGATGCGTTACGTCGATCACGGTACGGGCGGTGGCCCCGAGGTGCTCGCCACGAAGACCGGCCCGGTGCCCGAGGTCGGCGCCGGCGACGTGCTGATCCAGGTGGCCGTGGCGGGCGTGAACCGTCCCGACTGCCTGCAGCGCAGCGGCCGCTATCCGCCGCCCGCCGATGCCTCCCCCCACCTCGGTCTGGAAGTGGCGGGCCGCATCGTCGCGCTCGGCCAGGGCGTGACCGAGTGGAAGATCGGCGACGAGGTCTGCGCGCTGACCAACGGCGGCGGCTACGCGGACTACGCGATCGCCCCGTCGGGCCAGGTGCTGCCGGTGCCGCGCGGCCTGACGATGCTGCAGGCGGCGGCGCTGCCCGAGACCTACTTCACCGTCTGGGCGAACCTCGTCGAGCGCGGCCGGCTGGCCGGCGGCGAGACCGTGCTGATCCACGGCGGCTCGTCGGGCATCGGCATGACCGCGATCCAGGTCGCCAAGGCGCGCGGCGCCCGCGTGCTCTGCACCGTGGGCAACGCCGAGAAGGCGCAGGCCTGCCTCGAGGTGGGGGCCGACGCCGCCATCGACTACCGGCGCCAGGACTACGTCGCCGAGACGCTGCGGCTGACCGGCAACCGCGGCGTCGACGTGATCCTCGACATGGTCGGCGGTCCGTACATCGAGAAGAACCTCAAGCTGCTCGCCGTCGAGGGGCGACTGGTCCAGATCGCGTTCCTGCAGACCTCGCGGGTCGAGGTCGACTGGCTGCCGCTGATGGTCAAGCGCCTGACCTACACCGGCTCCACGCTGCGGCCCCGGCCGCCGGCCGAGAAGGCACGTCTGGCGCAGCAGCTGCGCGAGCACCTCTGGCCGATGCTGGAGGCCGGGCGCGTGCTGCCCCACATCCACCGGGTGTTCCCGCTCGAGCAGGCCGCCCAGGCCCATGCGCTCATGGAGAGCTCGGAGCACATCGGCAAGATCATGCTGCAGGTGCGCGCGCCCGCCTGAGGGGCGGCCCGTCCGCGGGCCGCTCGCAAGTCCCCCGCTCAGCCGGGGGTGGTGGCGCCCTGGGCGCCGCCTCGCTTGTAGGCCCGGTAGCCGAAGGCGAACATCGCGAGCGCGATCCCGACCTGTAGCACCCGGTCGAAGACGGCGTGGTCGATCACGAACTGGTCGAAGATCGGGTCCTTGACGATCATCCCGGCGCCGGTCAGGGCGAGGATCGACGCGCCCACCGCCGCCAGCAGCGGCCAGCGGTCCATCATCTTCGTCACGAAGCCGCTGCCCCACACGACCAGCGGGATCGTGATCAGCAGTCCGATGATCACCAGATCCCATCGCCCGTGGGCGGCGCCACCGATGGCGAGCACATTGTCCACGCCCATCAGCGCGTCGGCGATGATGATCGTCTTCATCGCACCCCAGAAGCTGTCGGGCGCGGCGTGCCCGTGCTCGCCGCCCCCTTCGGACGGCACCGCGAGCTTGTAGGCGATCGGCAGCAGCAGCGCGCCGCCGACCAGCAGCAGGCCGGGGATCTTGAGCAGCCAGACCACCACCAGCGTGAGCGCGGCCCGGACGGCGATCGCGCCCATGGCGCCGAAGACGATCGCCTTGCGCCGCAGGTCGGGGCGCAGCCGGCTGGCGGCGATGCCGATGACCAGCGCGTTGTCGCCGGCGAGGACGAGGTCGATGACGATGATGGTGGCGAGCGCCGTCCACCAGGCGGTGTCGAAGAGTTCCATGGGGTCCCGTACCGGTCCGCAGTGCCGCGGAAAGCCGCGACATTACGTGATTGAAATGTGAGGCGTCTACCGAAAACCTCACGGGCGTCGGGATTACACCCGCGACGACGGCGGATCGACCGATCGGATGCGAGGAATGTGAGCGGTCGCTGTCGTCGGAAACAGCTTCGCTGAACGCTTCAGGTCTGGACGAGTGTCCGGTGGCGGTGGATGCTCATCAGCATGCCGGCGCCGATGCCGAGCGTGACCATCGCGGTCCCGCCGTACGACATCCAGGGCAGCGGCACGCCGACCACCGGCAGCACGCCGATGACCATCCCCATGTTGACGAAGCAGTAGGTGAAGAAGCTCATCGTGATCGAGCCGGCCAGCAGCCGGCCGAACAGGGTGGCGCCGCTGCCCGAGATGACCAGGCCGCGCGAGATGATCGCCAGGTACAGCAGCATCAGGACCCCGATGCCGAGCATCCCGAACTCCTCGGCATAGACCGCGAGGATGAAGTCCGTCGTGCGCTCCGGAATGAACTCGAGGTGGGTCTGGGTGCCCTGCATCCACCCCTTGCCGGTCAGGCCGCCCGAGCCGACCGCGATCATCGACTGGATGATGTGGAAGCCCTTGCCGAGCGGATCGACCGTCGGGTCGATGAGCGTCATCACCCGCTGGCGCTGGTAGTCGTGCAGCACCGACCAGAGCACGGGGAGCGCGGCGACCGCGGCGGTGACCAGGCCGATGATGACCTTCCAGCTCAGCCCGGCGAAGAAGATCACGTACGCGCCCGCGGCCAGCACCAGGATCGAGGTGCCCAGGTCGGGCTGCTTGGCGATCAGGCCGACCGGAACCGCCAGCAGCACCGTCGCGACCAGGAAGTCGCCCCAGCGCAGCATCCCCTCGCGCTGGTTGAAGTACCAGGCGAGCATCAGCGGCGTGGCGATCTTGAGCAGTTCGGACGGCTGGATCCGGGTGACGCCGATGTCGAGCCAGCGCTGCGCGCCCTTGTTGATGATGCCGAAGAGGTCGACCGCCACCAGCAGCGCGACCCCCGCGACGTAGAGCGGCACCGCGAGCCGCATCAGCACCGCCGGCGGCACGATCGCCGCCACCCACATCACGCCGAACGCGATGCCGAGGTTCCGGAAGTGCCCGTTGAACCGGCCGGGATAGTCGAACGCCGCCGAGTACATCGTCGCGACGCTGATGAGCACCACGAGTCCCATCGCGACCAGCAGCGAGCCGTCGAACACCAGCACGTACCGCCGGACCATCTCCCACGGCGTGCGACGCTCCATCGAGGCGGCGGAGGTGCCGATCAATTGCGCGCCGCCTGTGCAGGGGTGAGCGGCTCGGGCTCGACGCTCTCGGGCACGTCGCGCATCTCGGACTCGTCGAGGTCGGGCCGGTTCGGGAACGGTTCGGGCGTGTCCTTCGGCAGCTTGCCGAGCAGCACGTAGTCGAACACCTTGCGGGCGATCGGCGCGGCGGCCTGCGCGCCGAAGCCGCCGTTCTCGACGATCAGCGCCAGCGCCACCTT
>RPRK01000028.1 GCA_003818495.1 Burkholderiales bacterium | reverse complement strand
GAGGAGCCGCTCCAGGGCGCACGAAGGTAAACCCGACGCGCGTTTGTCGCAGCCTCCTGCCCATGTCGTCGACCACCCGCACTGTGGCGACGAGGCGAGCCGAACCGACAACGCGAGTCGATGTGTCGGCGTTCGTCCGTGCCAACTAAGTCCTGTCTATGGACTGCGGAGTTGCTCGCAGCTATCGCGGCAGATCCCGCCAGTTCGCGCTGCAGCGTGTTTCCGCAAGGGTTCGTGCACCGGACGCGCCCCACCGCTCTCAAGACAGCTCGCTGGGCTTGCCTCGCTCCCGTGTCCGCAGCCCAGACACCTCCACCCGAACGCCGGACGCGGTCGGATTGCGTGGACCAACCCAGTTGCGGCCGCTCTACCTGAACGGGTCGCATCGGCCGCGTCTCTTTGGCTTAAGCCTGCCGATCGATGTTTCACGTGAAACCGCGCCTATAATCGCGTCCCGCTCGGTCTTAGCGTCGGTTGCGCCATGGATTTCCCCGAACAGTTCGATGTCATCGTCGTGGGTGGCGGTCATGCCGGTACGGAAGCAGCCCTCGCTGCTGCCCGGATGGGGGTGCGCACGCTCCTCCTGACCCACAACATCGAGACGCTGGGCCAGATGTCGTGCAACCCGTCGATCGGCGGAATCGGCAAAGGGCATCTGGTCAAGGAAGTCGACGCGCTCGGCGGGGCGATGGCGGCAGCGACCGACGAGGCTGGCATCCAGTTCAGGATCCTCAACTCGAGCAAAGGCCCGGCCGTCCGTGCCACACGGGCGCAGGCCGACCGGGTGCTCTACCGACAGGCGATCCGCGGGCGGCTCGAGAACCAGCCGAACCTCTGGCTGTTCCAGCAACCGGTGGATGACCTGATGGTCGAGGGCGATCGCGTCGTTGGCGCCGTCACCCAGATCGGTCTGCGATTCCGCGCCCGGGCCGTCGTCGTGACCGCAGGCACGTTTCTCAACGGCCTGATCCACGTGGGGCTGCAGCACTACGCGGCCGGACGCGCCGGTGATCCCCCCGCGATGTCGCTCGGTGCGCGGCTGAAGGATCTCGCCTTGCCGCAGGGCCGCCTCAAGACGGGTACGCCGCCGCGCATCGACGGCCGCTCGATCGACTTCGATCGCCTCGAGGTGCAGCCCGGCGACAGCGACCCGGTACCGGTGTTCTCGTTCCTCGGCGATGCCGCACAGCACCCGCGTCAGCTCCCGTGCTGGATCACCCATACCAACGCCCGGACGCACGAGATCATCCGGGGCGGACTCGACCGGTCGCCGATGTACACCGGCGTGATCGAAGGCGTCGGTCCGCGCTACTGTCCGTCGATCGAGGACAAGATCCACCGGTTCGCCCACAAGGATGCGCACCAGATCTTCCTCGAGCCCGAAGGCCTGACGACGCACGAGATCTATCCGAACGGCGTCTCGACGAGCCTGCCGTTCGACGTCCAGATCGAACTCGTCCGCTCGATGGTCGGGCTGGAGCGTGCCCACATCCTGCGGCCGGGCTACGCGATCGAATACGACTACTACGATCCGCGCGCCCTGAAGACGTCGCTCGAGACGAAGTCGATCGGCGGCCTGTTCTTCGCCGGACAGATCAACGGCACCACCGGCTACGAGGAAGCGGCGGCCCAGGGTCTGCTGGCCGGCGTGAACGCCGCACTGCAGGTGACGGACCGCGACCCGTGGTGCCCGGCACGGAACGAGGCCTACCTCGGCGTGCTGGTCGACGACTTGATCACCCGAGGCGTCGCCGAGCCGTACCGGATGTTCACCAGTCGCGCGGAATACCGGCTCAGCCTGCGCGAGGACAACGCCGATCTGCGACTGACCGCGATCGGCCGTCGGCTGGGCTGTGTCGACGATGCCCGATGGGATGCCTTCTGCCGCAAGCGCGACGCGATCGATGCCGAGCTGCAGCGGCTGCGCAGCACCTGGGTGAACCCGAAGGTGCTCGATGCGGCGGCGGCCACGGCGCTTCTCGGCGCTCCGCTCGAGCGCGACTATGCGCTGGCCGACCTGGTCAAGCGGCCCGACGTCAGCTACGCGTCCGTCGTCGAGGCCACCGGCGGACCGGGGGCCACCGATCCCGCCGTCGCCGAGCAGGTCGAGATCCAGCTGAAGTACGCCGGATACATCACGCGGCAGCAGGCCGAAGTGACGCGCCAGGGTCAGCAGGAACACCAGGCGATCCCGGACGATCTCGACTATGCCGAGGTCCGCGGCCTGTCGTTCGAAGCGCGCCAGCGCCTCGCCCAGCATCGGCCGCAGACCGTGGGGCAGGCGGGACGCATCCAGGGCATCACTCCGGCCGCGATCTCGCTGCTGCTCGTCCATCTCAAGCGCCGGCGCGCGGGCGCCTCCCGGGATGCCGCCTGAGCGTCGCGCAGCGGCCGGGCAGGGCGACGTCGATCTGCCGGCGCTGCTGGCCCAGGGTGCGTCCGAACTCGGTCTGTCCCTCGACGAACCGACACGGCGCAAGCTGATCGACTATGTCGGCCTGCTGCGCAAGTGGAACTCGGTCTACAACCTGACCTCGGTTCGCGACCCGGCCCAGATGCTGGTCCAGCACCTCATGGACTCGCTGGCCATCCTGCCCGCGCTCGACCGGCGACTCGATCTGGACCGCGCCACCGTCGCGGACATCGGTTCGGGCGCCGGCCTGCCGGGCCTGGTGATCGCCATCGTCCACCCGGCCGCGCAGGTGGTATCCATCGAGCCTGTCGGAAAGAAGACGGCCTTTCAACGCCAGGTATGCGCAGAGTTGGGACTCACTAACGTCGAAGTCGTGACGGGTCGCGCCGAAACCGTCGCGCGCACCGTCGATCTCGTGCTCTGCCGCGCCTTCGCGTCGCTGGTGGACTTCGTCGACACCGCCGTCGGGCTCACCGGTCCGGCCACGCTGCTGGTCGCGATGAAGGGCCAGCGACGCGAGATCGACGACGAGCTCGAGGCCCTGCCCGACGACTGCACCGCCGGCATCGAGCCGATCCACGTCCCGTTCCTCGACGCCGAGCGTCACCTCGTGCTGATCCGGCGCGGCCCGACGGCCGTCCGGCCGACCTGATTCCCTCCCGGAGCCGCCAGCCCGTGGCCAAGATCTTCGCCATCGCGAACCAGAAGGGTGGGGTCGGAAAGACCACCACCTCGGTCAACCTCGCCGCCGCGCTCGCACGCCTGGGCAAGAAGATGCTGCTCGTCGACCTCGATCCGCAGGGCAACGCCACGATGGGCAGCGGCATCGACAAGCGGACCCTCGAACGCACGGTCTACCAGGTGCTGATCGGGCTGTCGGACGTGACCGAGGCGTGCGTCCGCAGCGAAGCCGGCGGCTTCGACGTGCTGCCGGCCAACCGCGAGCTGGCCGGTGCCGAGATCGAGCTGGTCGATTTCGACGAGCGCGAGACGCGACTGAAGGAGGCCCTCGCCGCGGTCGACGATCAGTACGACTTCGTGCTGATCGATGCGCCGCCGGCGCTGTCGCTGCTGACGCTCAACGGGCTGTGCGCAGCCCACGGCGTGGTGATCCCGATGCAGTGCGAGTACTACGCGCTCGAGGGGCTGTCCGACCTGGTCGCCACGATCAAGAAGGTCCACGCGAACCTGAACACGAACCTCAAGGTCATCGGTCTGCTCCGCGTGATGTTCGACCCGAGGATGACGCTCTCGCAGCAGGTGTCCGCCCAGCTCGAGCGGCACTTCGGCGACAAGGTGTTCCGGACCGTGATCCCGCGCAACGTCCGCCTCGCCGAAGCGCCCAGCCACGGCATTCCCGGCGTCGTCTTCGACCCGGCCTCGAAGGGCGCGCGCGCCTACATCGATTTCGGCGCCGAGATGATCGAGCGCATGGATACCTTTTGAACTCCCGCCCCACGGACACCTCCGCGATGACGACACCCGCCGCCACCCCCCGGAAGCTCAAGGGCCTCGGCCGAGGGCTCGACAACCTGCTCGGCGCGGATCGCCCGCCGCCGTCGCTCGACCTCGCGGGCGTGCCGCTGCCGCCGGTCGCCCTGCCGGTCTCGGTGCTGCAGGCGGGCCGCTACCAGCCGCGCACGCGGATGGACGAGGCCGCGCTGCAGGAGCTCGCCGCCTCGATCCGGATGCACGGCGTGATGCAGCCGCTGATGGTCCGACCGATCGGTGGCGGCCGCCACGAGATCATCGCCGGCGAGCGACGCTTCCGCGCGGCCCAGCTCGCCGGACTCGACGAGGTGCCGGTGGTGGTGCGCGAGGTCAGCGACCAGAACGCGCTCGCGATGGCCCTGATCGAGAACATCCAGCGCGAGGACCTGAATCCGCTCGAGGAGGCCCAGGCGATCCGCCGTCTCCTCGACGAGTTCCAGTACACCCACGAGCAGGCCTCCGAGGCGATCGGTCGCTCGCGCAGCGCGACCTCGAACCTGCTGCGGCTGCTGAACCTCGCCGAGCCGGTGCAGACGATGCTGCTCGCCGGCGACCTGGAGATGGGCCATGCCCGGGCGCTGCTCTCGCTCGAGCGCGCGCAGCAGATCCTGACCGCGAACCGGGTCGTCGAGAAGCGCCTGTCCGTGCGCGATACCGAGAAGCTGGTGGCGCAGACCGCCGCCGAGGCCGCCGGCACCGGATCGGCGCCGACCTCGCGCCCGAAGCGCGTGGCGGACGCGGACCTCGCTCGCCTGCAGGGCAAGCTCGCCGACCACCTGAACGCGCCGGTCGAGCTGCATGCGAACGCCCGCGGCAAGGGCCGGCTGGTGGTGCACTTCGACTCGATCGAGCAGTTCGAGGGCCTGCGCGCGGCACTCGGACTCGACGCCGACCGGATCGGCGACTGACGCGCCGACGGGATCGGCGAGCGGGGTGCGGCGCGTCGCGCGCCGCCCCCGGAGACTCAGATGCCGGTCGCCTTCCTGAGGAAGTCGGCGCGGTCGATCGACTTGACCGTCAGGTCCCGGACGTCCCCGTCCTTCAGCAGCTTGAGCGGAATCGTCGTCCCTGCCGGGCCGACCTTCCAGACCTTCCGGTAGAACTCGGCCTGGTCGCTCACCTTCTCGCCCGCGACACCGACGACGATGTCCCCCGGCGAGACGCCCGCGGACTCGGCGGGTCCGTTGCGCGTGACGCGCACGACCATCAGGTTGCCGCGCACCGTCTCGGTCGTCATGCCGAGCCAGGGATTGGCGCCCTCGCTGCGACGGCCCTTCGCGAGCAGGTCGGCCATGATCGGCTTGAGCAGGTTCACCGGCACCCAGAGGTTGCCGGGGATGCCCTGCTGCCCGCTCGCCGCGTCGTTGACGATCAGCGAGCCGACGCCGAGCAGGCTGCCGTCCTCGACCGAGATCAGCGCCGCCCCGCTCCAGTTGTTGACCGGCGGGAACGTGAAGATGGCGGTCTCGAGCAGGTACTCCCAGCCGGCGGAGAAGGTCTTGCGCGACAGCACGTAGATCTCGGTGGCCTCGGGCTCGCCGTGGCCGAGCGTGAGCACCCGCTGCTTCTCGCGCACCCGGTCGGAATCGCCGAGCGCCATCGGACGTCCGTCGACCGGAAGCACCGTGCGCACCAGGCCGAAGCCGGTGGTGTGGTCGTAGCCGGCGACCGACGCGGGAATCCGCTTGCCGGACGCGGTGGTGACCATCACCGCGTCGGCCTCCAGCGTCAGGTAGCCGATGGTCAGCACGGTCCGGTCGTCGAGGATGACGCCGGTGCCGACCCGATCGGCACCCAGGCTCTGTGCCGAGGTGGCGTCGTCCGGCACCTTGGCGTCGAGCCGAACGATCGAGCTGTTGAACCGGGTCAGGTCGCCGAGCCCCGGAGAGGGGGCCCGCGGGCCGCCCTGAGGTCGGGGCACCTGCTGCGCCGCGGACACCCCGGGCATCAGCCCCGTCGCGACCGCCGCCGCCAGTCCGCCGGCGATGCGCCGTCTGGACAGGCCCGTCCGCAGACCCTGCAGACCCGCATCGGGCGTCTGCCCGGGGACCGTGCGACGGACCGTCGCCAGGCAAGACTCGGCGACACGGCCGCCGCGAGACACGCTACGCATCCGAACCTCCCGATGCTCGTCGGATCGATTGTTCGGTCAGCGACGCGAAAACGCAAGGGAAGCCGGGCGGCCGGTACGGGCGGCCGAGGTCCGGCCCGGCATGACGGGCTCCGCCTCCGGCCACATGCGCGCCACACGCTCGCCACATGCTCGCCACATCCGCGGCGCATCCTCGCCCCATCGCCGGCACCCCCCCGTTCCATCGGTATGACGAATTCCCGATTCCGGCACGGCACGGGCCTCGCGGGAGATGGTGCATTGCATCACATCCCCTGCGCGTTCTTTGACCCGCCTCGTCCGATCCCCTATACTCTTCAGTCTTTGCCTGCCGCACGTCTGACTGCGATTTCAGCAATGTTCATCGCGGTCGGTCTGCAAGTCGCCACGGTCGTCCTTCTGGCTCTCGTAGCCGGATTTTGGATCGACTGGACGAGTGCCAAGTTCCTGGTGCTCGGCGGCGCGGCGGCGATCATTCCGAACGGCCTGTTCGCGTTGCGACTGGCGAGTCACCGGGGCAAGCCCGCGGAGTCGTATCCCGCGGTGTTCTTCCTCGGCGAGTTCGCCAAGATCGGCCTGACCACCGCACTCGTCGTGTGGGTGGCCAGGTCCTTCGAGTCGGTCCGCTGGCTGGCCTTGCTGATCGGTCTGATCGCCGCACTGCAGGTCCCGATCTTCGCGCTGCTGTTCCAGCGCGACGTCCCGGGGCCGGGTGACGCGGCCGGAACCCCCGGGGAGGGGGTGACGGAAGACGCGGCGGTGGGCGGCAGACGATGAATCGAACGTCCTCGCGACATACCTGAAGCCATGGCCGACGCCGCGCACGCACCGACCGCCTCCGAATACATCGTCCATCACCTGACGCACTTCAACACCACTGGGCACGCCCAGGAGAAGGTGATTGATTTCTCCGTCATCAACGTCGACACCGTGTTCTGGTCCGTCGCGATGGGCGTGCTCGGTGCCTTCTTCATGTGGCGCGCCGCCAAGGCCGTCACCTCGGGCGTCCCGGGTCGCTTCGTCGGTGCCGTCGAGTCGATCGTCGAGTTCGTGCACGAGCAGGCCCGCTCGATCGTCAAGGGCGACCTGACCTACATCGCGCCGCTGGCCCTCGTGTCGTTCGTCTGGATCCTCCTGATGAACGCGATGGACCTGGTGCCGCTGGACCTGATCCCGAAGGCATGGGAACTGATCTTCGGCGCCACCGGCCGCGACCCGCACCACGCGTACATGCGCGTCGTGCCGACCGCCGACCTCAACGCCACCCTCGCGATGTCGCTGGTCGTGCTCGGCGCGTCCATCTACTACGGCATCAAGACCAAGGGCGGCGGCGGCTTCGTGCACGAGCTGTTCTCGGCCCCGTTCGGCGCCAAGATCGCGCTCGCCCCGTTCAACTTCGCGCTTCAGCTGATCGAGTACGCGGCCAAGACCGTCTCGCTCGGGATGCGACTCTTCGGCAACATGTTCGCCGGCGAACTGGTGTTCATGCTGATCGCGCTGCTCGGCGCGACGGCCACCTGGTGGGGCTTCGGCCTGCACTTCCTCACCGGCCTCGGCTGGGCGATCTTCCACATCCTGATCGTCGTGCTGCAGGCGTTCATCTTCATGATGCTCACGCTCGTCTACATCGGACAGGCGCACGAGCATCACTGAGCCCGGCTTCGTTACCGAAGACCTTTCGCATCAACCCTGACCTTTCCCTCAAACGGTCAACTCTCGAGGAGTCGTCATGACCAACGTTGCATTCGTCGCGATCGCTGCCGGCCTGATCATCGGCCTGGGTGCCCTGGGTGCCTGTATCGGCATCGGCATGATGGGCGGCAAGTACATCGAAGGCGCGGCCCGTCAGCCCGAGCTGATGGACAAGCTGCAGACCAAGATGTTCCTGCTGGCCGGCCTGATCGACGCCGCGTTCCTGATCGGCGTCGGTATCGCGATGATGTTCGCGTTCGCCAACCCGTTCCAGTGATCCAGGGCTGACACCAGCCATCGGCTCGGCATCATGCCGACCACCCTGGAACCCTTCATAGGAAATCGGTCGTGAACATCAACGCGACGCTATTCGTCCAGATCGTCGTGTTCCTGGCGCTCTGGGTCTTCACGGCGAAGTACGTGTGGCCGCCGATCGTCAAGGCACTCGACGAGCGCAGCAAGCGCATCGCCGACGGCCTGGCCGCCGCCGACAAGGCGAAGGCCGATCTGGCCGCTGCCGAGAAGCGCGTGCAGGCCGAGATCAACCAGGCCCGCGCCAGCGCCGCCGAGGTCCGTGCCTCGGGCGAGAAGCAGGCCGCCTCGCTGATCGAGGACGCCCGCGCCGAAGGTGCGCGCATCGTCGCCGAGGCCCGCAAGGCCGCGGAAGGCGAAGCCGCCCTGGCCGCCCAGCGCGCCAAGGACCAGCTCCGCGAACAGGTCGCCACGCTGGCGGTCGCCGGCGCCGAGCGGATCCTCAAGCGCGAGATCGACGCGACCCGGCACGCCGAACTGCTCACCGGCCTGAAGGCCGAGCTGCGCTGAGGGCCGACGCACGCCATGGCTGAATCGCTCACCATCGCCCGGCCGTACGCCGAGGCCGCCTTCAAGCTGGCCCGCGAGGCCAACGCGCTGCCCCAGTGGTCCGACGCGCTCGGGCGCCTGTCGGCGGTGGTGCGCAGCGAAGGCGCCCACGGCCTGATCGGCAATCCCCGCGTCACCGACGCGCAGGTCGCCTCGCTCGTCTCCGACGTCGCGGGCACCCTGTCGCACGAGCAGATGAACTTCGTGTCCGTCCTCGCCAGCAACGAGCGCCTCGAGGTGCTCCCGGAGATCGTCACGATCTTCGAGACGCTGCGCAACGGTCACGAGGGTGTGCTCGACGCGCAGGTCACCTCGGCCTATCCGCTGTCGGAACAGCAGGTGGCCGACGTGGTCGCCACGCTCGAAGCCAAGTACGGCCGCAAGGTCAAGGTCACGGTCAGCATCGACGCCGACCTGATCGGCGGCATCTCGATCCGCATCGGAGACGAGGTGATGGACGCCTCGGTCCGCGGCAAGCTCGCGCAGCTCGCTGACGCGCTCATGAACTGAGCGCGACGCGAAACAGGAAGGAACGAACCATGCAGCTCAATCCCGCCGAAATCAGCGAACTGCTGAAGACCAAGATCCAGAACCTGGGCGTCGCGGCCGATACCCGCAACCAGGGCACGGTCGTCTCCGTCACCGACGGCATCTGCCGCATCCACGGCCTGTCCGGCGTGATGCAGGGCGAGATGATCGAATTCCCGGGCAACACCATCGGCCTGGCGCTGAACCTCGAGCGCGACTCGGTCGGCGCCGTGGTGCTGGGCGAGTACACCCAGATCTCCGAAGGCGACGTCGTCAAGGCCACCGGCAAGATCCTGTCGGTGCCGGTCGGCCCCGAGCTGATCGGCCGCGTCGTGAACTCGCTCGGCGAGCCGATCGACGGCAAGGGCCCGATCAACGCGAAGATGACCGACGTCATCGAGAAGGTCGCGCCGGGCGTGATCGCGCGCAAGTCGGTGTCGCAGCCGGTGCAGACCGGCCTGAAGTCGATCGACTCGATGGTGCCGATCGGCCGTGGCCAGCGCGAGCTGATCATCGGCGACCGCCAGACCGGCAAGACCGCGGTGGCCGTCGACACGATCATCAACCAGAAGGGCAAGGGCGTCTTCTGCGTGTACGTCGCGATCGGCCAGAAGGCCTCGACCGTGGCGAACGTCGTGCGCAAGCTCGAGGAGCTGGGCGCGATGGCCTACACCATCGTCGTCGCCTCGACGGCGTCCGAGTCGGCCGCGATGCAGTACATCGCCGCGTACTCGGGCTGCACGATGGGCGAGTACTTCCGCGACCGTGGCGAAGACGCGCTGATCATCTATGACGACCTGTCCAAGCAGGCCGTCGCCTACCGTCAGGTCTCGCTGCTGCTGCGCCGCCCGCCGGGTCGCGAAGCCTACCCGGGCGACGTGTTCTACCTCCACTCGCGCCTGCTCGAGCGTGCCGCGCGCGTGAACGAGGAGTACGTCGAGAAGTTCACCAACGGTGCCGTCAAGGGCAAGACCGGCTCGCTGACCGCGCTGCCGATCATCGAGACGCAGGCCGGCGACGTGTCCGCGTTCGTGCCGACCAACGTCATCTCGATCACCGACGGCCAGATCTTCCTGGAGACGGACCTGTTCAACGCGGGTGTCCGTCCCGCCATCAACGCGGGCATCTCGGTGTCGCGCGTCGGCGGCGCCGCCCAGACCAAGATCATCAAGAAGCTGTCGGGCGGCATCCGGACCGACCTCGCCCAGTACCGCGAGCTGGCTGCGTTCGCGCAGTTCGCCTCGGACCTGGACGACTCGACCCGTCGTCAGCTCGAGCGCGGCCGCCGCACGGTGGAAGTGCTCAAGCAGCCCCAGTACCAGCCGCTGCAGGTGTGGCAGCTGGCGGTCACGCTGTACGCGGTGACCAAGGGCTACCTCGACGACATCCCGGTCGAGAAGGTCCTGTCGTTCGAGTCGGCGCTGCACGCGTTCATGCGCGACAAGCACGCCGGCTGGGTCGACAGCGTCTCGAAGACGAACGACCTGTCGAAGGACGACGAGACCGCGCTGCAGGGCGCGATCGAATCGTTCAAGAAGGCCGGCGCGTACTGACCGTCGCTGACGAACCGCACACGCGAAGGGCAAAGTAGCCATGGCTGGCTCGCGAGAGATCCGCAACAAGATCAAGAGCGTTCAGAACACGCGCAAGATCACCAAGGCGATGGAGATGGTCGCCGCATCCAAGATGCGCAAGGCGCAGGAACGGATGCGGCATGCCCGACCCTACGCCGACAAGGTGCGCAACATCGCCGCGCATCTGGCCAACGCCAACCCCGAGTACCGGCACCCGTTCCTGGTGCGCCGGGACACGATCAAGGCGGCCGGCGTGATCCTCGTGACCACCGACAAGGGTCTGTGCGGCGGCCTGAACACCAACGTGCTGCGCCTGGTCACCCAGCGCATGCGCGAGCTCGAGAAAGCCGGCACGAAGCTGCAGGTCACCGCGATCGGCAACAAGGGCCTGGGCTTCATGCAGCGGATCGGCGCCAAGGTGGTCTCGCAGATCACCCAGCTCGGTGACTCGCCGCACCTCGACAAGATGATCGGCCCTGTGAAGCTGCAGCTCGACGCGTACGCGGCGGGCGAGGTCGACGCGGTCTACATCGCCTACACCCGCTTCATCAACACGATGAAGCAGGAGCCGGTGGTCGAGCAGCTGCTGCCGCTGGATCCGTCGAAGCTGCAGGAGACGTCGCGCGAGTACTCGTGGGACTACCTGTACGAGCCGGACGCGGAGTCGGTGCTCAACGAGCTGCTGCTGCGCTACGTCGAGGCGATGGTCTTCCAGGCGGTGGCCGAGAACATGGCGTCCGAACAGTCCGCGCGCATGGTCGCGATGAAGTCCGCGTCGGACAACGCCAAGAAGGTCATCGGCGATCTGCAGCTGTCGTACAACAAGGCACGACAGGCCGCGATCACCAAGGAACTGAGCGAGATCGTCAGCGGCGCCGCCGCGGTCTGATCACGAACGCATTCAACGCATACAGAAGAGTCAACGAGGTCCCGACATGCAACAAGGCCAGATCGTTCAGTGCATCGGCGCGGTGGTCGACATCCAGTTCCCGCGCGATTCGATGCCGCGCGTCTACGACGCGCTCGTGCTCGGCGACGCCGGTGACTCGCTCGCCGAACCGGGCCTGACCTTCGAGGTGCAGCAGCAGCTCGGCGACGGCGTGGTCCGCACGATCGCGCTGGGCTCGTCCGACGGCCTGCGCCGCGGCATGGGCGTGAACAACACCGGCGCGCCGATCTCGGTGCCGGTGGGCGAGGCCACGCTGGGCCGGATCATGGACGTGCTGGGTCGCCCGATCGACGAGGCCGGCCCGATCAAGACCGAAGAGCGCCGTGCGATCCACCAGATCGCGCCGAAGTTCGCGGACCTGTCGCCGTCGGTCGAACTCCTGCCCACGGGCATCAAGGTCATCGACCTGGTCTGCCCGTTCGCCAAGGGCGGCAAGATCGGCCTGTTCGGCGGCGCCGGTGTCGGCAAGACCGTGAACATGATGGAGCTGATCAACAACATCGCGAAGCAGTACTCGGGCTACTCGGTGTTCGCTGGCGTCGGCGAGCGCACCCGCGAGGGCAACGACTTCTACCACGAGATGGAAGAGTCGAACGTGCTCGACAAGGTCGCGATGGTGTTCGGCCAGATGAACGAGCCCCCGGGCAACCGTCTGCGCGTGGCGCTGACCGGCCTGACGATGGCCGAGCGCTTCCGCGACGAGGGCAAGGACATCCTGTTCTTCGTCGACAACATCTACCGCTACACGCTGGCCGGCACCGAAGTGTCCGCGCTGCTGGGCCGGATGCCGTCGGCCGTGGGCTACCAGCCGACGCTGGCCGAGGAGATGGGCCGCCTGCAGGAGCGGATCACGTCGACCAAGACCGGCTCGATCACCTCGATCCAGGCCGTGTACGTCCCTGCGGACGACCTGACCGACCCGTCGCCGGCGACCACCTTCGCCCACCTGGACGCCACCGTCGTGCTGTCGCGGGACATCGCCGCGCTGGGCATCTACCCGGCCGTCGACCCGCTCGACTCGACCTCGCGCCAGGTCGACCCGTACATCATCGGCGAAGAGCACTACACGATCACCCGCCGCGTGCAGTCGACCCTGCAGCGCTACAAGGAACTGCGCGACATCATCGCCATCCTGGGCATGGACGAGCTGTCGCCCGACGACAAGCTGGCCGTGGCCCGTGCGCGGAAGATCCAGCGCTTCCTGTCGCAGCCGTTCCACGTCGCCGAGGTGTTCACCGGCTCGCCGGGCAAGTTCGTGCCGCTGAACGAGACGCTGCGCGGCTTCAAGATGATCGTCGACGGCGAGTGCGACGCCCTGCCCGAGCAGGCGTTCTACATGGTCGGCACCATCGACGAGGCCTTCGAGAAGGCCAAGACGCTGAAGTGATCCCCGGACGGTCCGGCGCTCGCGCGCCGGGCCGCTCTCGATACGCCAGGACATCCGCATGCACACGATCAAAGTCGACGTCGTCAGCGCCGAGGAATCCATCTTCGAAGGCGAGGCCGAGTTCGTCGCGCTGCCGGGCGAGACGGGCGAGCTGGGGATCTATCCGCAGCACATGCCGCTGATCACCCGCATCAAGCCGGGCGCGGTCCGCATCAAGCTGGTCGGCAAGAGCGAGGAAGAGTTCGTCTTCGTCGCCGGCGGCATCCTCGAGGTGCAGCCGAACCGCGTGACGGTCCTCGCCGACACCGCGATCCGCGGCCACGACCTCGACGAGGCCAAGGCCGAAGAGGCCCGCAAGGCCGCCGAGGAAGCGCTGCAGAACCGCTCCGCCGACATCGACTACGCCCAGGCGCAGGCCGAACTGGCGACGGCGATGGCGCAGATCGCGGCGATCAGGAAGCTGCGCGGGAAGTAAGGCGCGCGGTTTCACGCGGAAAGCCCGGCACGGTAACGTGTCGGGCTTTTTGCTTCTGGTGGGCGTCTTGCTGCAATACAAGGCCCTCAGGCATGGCCGCTTCCACGACGCAGCGTGTGCCAACAGGGAGCGGGACCCTTGCGCACCCGCCTGTCGTCCCCCGGCGACGCCTCCCGCACCGCCCGTCGGCCTCGCCCGAAGACCGTCCGCCCTGGCCACTGGCAGGAGGCGACAGCCTGTAGCCTCGCCCGGATCATGGCCGCCGTGCTCCCCCGATCCACCCACCTGACGACGCCGGGCGCGCCGCGGCGTGTCGCCGTCGTCCACGAGTGGCTGCTCGAGCGGGCCGGATCGGAGCGGGTGACCGAGGCGATCCTGCAGCGCTATCCGGACGCCGAGCTGTTCACGCTGATCGACCGACTGCCCGAGGCGGACCGCGGCATGCTCGGCGGGCGCACGCCGCGCACGAGCTTCCTGCAGCGCCTGCCCGGCCTGCCCGGCACGCTGAAGTACGCGGTGCCGCTGATGCCGCTGGCCATCGAGCAGTTCGACCTGTCGGACTTCGACCTGGTGATCTCGAGCAGCCACACGGTGGCCAAGGGCGTGATCGTCTCGCCCGACGCGCTGCACCTGTGCTACTGCCACTCGCCGATGCGCTACGCCTGGGACCTGCAGCCGACCTACCTGCGCACCGAAGGACTGGACCGCGGGCTCAAGGGGCTGGCCGCGCGGGTGATGCTGCACCGGATGCGGCTCTGGGACCATCGCAGCGCCGCCGGCGTGGACGCCTTCGCCGCGAACTCCGCGTTCGTCGCGCGCCGCATCCTGAAGGCGTACCGGCGCGAGGCGGAGGTCATCGCGCCGCCGGTGGACCTGCAGCCGGCGCTCGGGCTGGCGCGCGACCCGAAGACCTACGTGACGGTGTCGCGGCTCATCAACTACAAGCGGGTCGACCTGCTGGTCGACGCCTTCCGCCTGATGCCCGACCGGCTGCTGACCGTGATCGGCACCGGTCCGGATGCGCGCCGGCTGCGCGAGGGCGCGCCGCCGAACGTCCGCTTCGAAGGCCATCTGCCGCTCGACACGATGCGCGAGACGGTGGCGCGGGCGAGCGCCTTCCTGTTCGCGGCGGTCGAGGACTTCGGCATCGCGCCGGTCGAGGCGATGGGGTTGGGCACGCCGGTGATCGCGCTGCGCCGCGGCGGCGCGGCCGAGACGGTGGCCGGGCTGGAGGACGCCGCGCCCACGGGCGTGTTCTTCGACGAGCAGACGCCGCAGGCGATCGTCGAGGCGATCGAGCGCTTCGAGCGGTCCGGCGCACGCATCGCCGCGGCGGCCTGCGTCGAGCGCGCCCGGCGTTTCTCGCGCGAGGCCTTCGACCGCCGGTTCGGCGACTGGGTCGACGGGCACTGGGCGCGGTGGCGCGGCGGCCGCGACCTCGACGACGTGCCGCGACCGAGACAGGCGACGCCCCGTACCATGCGGGCATGAGTCGCCCTCCGAACCGCCCGCCCGCTCCATCCGAACCCTCCGGCCCGTCGCGCCCCGGCCCATCGCGCCCCGGCGCTGCCTGGCGCCGTGCTCCGGCCTCGACACCGGCATCGGCCCCGGCCCCGGCCCCGGCCCTGGCCCCGACCGGCCCCTCCGCTCGGCCTGCCCCGAGGGCCCGCAGCGCCCCGAGCGCCCCGAGCGCCCCGAGCCCCGTGGCTGCACCCGAGCTGCCGGCGGCCGAAGGCGAGCGGCTCGCCAAGCGCCTCGCCCGCGAGATCGGCTGCTCGCGCAGCGAAGCCGAGCGCTACATCGAGTCGGGGATGGTGACGGTGGACGGCGTGGTGGTCGACACGCCGCCGAGCCGCGTGCGCGATGCGCAGCGCGTCGCGCTGACGCGCGGTGCGACGCTGTCGGCGACCGAGCCGGTGACGCTGCTGCTGAACAAGCCGCCGGGCCTGGTGGCCGGCATCGTGGTCGGCAATGCGGCCGACGGGGCGGCGGGCCTGCTGCAGGTCCGGCATCGCGCCACGGGCGACCGGGTGCCGCCGCGCGTCGAGCCCGCGCACCTGCGGCGCCAGCTCTGCCTGACGCCGCTGGAGACGACGGCGGGCGGCCTGCTGGTGTTCTCGCAGGACCCGCGGATCGCGCGGCGGCTGACCGAGGACGCCTCGCAGCTCGAGCACGAGACGATGGTGGATGTCGCGGGCCCGGTGGATCCGGCGCTGCTCGCGCGGCTGGCGATCGACCCGGCCGAGCCGCGCGCCCCGCGCGCGATGCGGGTCAGCATCGGCAGCAGCTCGGACGAGACGACGCGGCTGCGCTTCGCGATCAAGGGGCACCAGCCCGGCCGCATCGAGCGCGCCTGCGCCGACGCCGGCCTGAAGGTCCTCGCGATCAGCCGGCTGCGGATCGGCCGTGTGCCGCTCGCCGGCGTGCCGGTCGGGCAGTGGCGCTACCTCGGGCCCGAAGAACGCTTCTGATTCCGGCAACCGAACCCCGGAGTCCCCGATGAAGCTCGAAGGCGCCTGCCACTGCCGTGCGGTCCGCTTCACGGTCGAATCGACCGAGCCGTATCCGTACCTGCGCTGCTACTGCTCGATCTGTCGCAAGACCGCGGGCGGCGGCGGCTGCGCGATCAACCTCGGCGCGGACCACCGCACGCTGCGCGTCGAGGGCAAGGAACACCTGTCGGTCTACCGCGCTCGGATGGAGGACGGCTCGGTCAGCAGCGGCCGGCGCCATTTCTGCAGCCGATGCGGCAGCGCGCTGTGGCTGTACGACCCGACCTGGCCCGATCTCGTGCATCCGCACGCCTCGGCGATCGACACGCCGCTGCCGACGCCGCCGGCCCGCGAGCACATCATGCTCGGCTCCCGGGCCGGCTGGGCCGAGCCCGAGCTCCGCGACGGCGACCGCAGCTTCGACGCCTATCCGGACGAGTCGCTGGCGCAGTGGCACGTGCGGAACGGCTTGAGCCCGACCGACGGCGGTGACTAGACTCCATGGGACGGCGCCGCGCCCCGCGGCGCACCGCACCCCGAGGAGTCCGAGATGAAGCCGAATCCCGTCGTCTGGTTCGAGATCTACGTCGCCGACATCGCGCGCGCGAAGCGCTTCTACGAGACCGTGCTAGGTGCCTCGCTCACGAAGCTCGAGGACCCGACGGGCGAGTCCGAGATGTGGAGCTTCGCCTCGTCGCAGGAGGGGAGTGGCGCCTCGGGCGCGCTCGTGAAGATGGCGGGCATCGAGCCCGGTGGCGGCGGCACGCTCGTCTACTTCGCCTGCGACGACTGCGGGGTCGAGGCGGCGCGCGTCGAGGCCGCGGGCGGGCAGGTCATGCGGCCGAAGTTCGCGATCGGCGAGCACGGCCACATCGCGCTGGTGGCCGACACCGAGGGGAACATGGTCGGGCTGCATTCGATGCGGTGAGGACCGGGGCGTGCGGCGTGCGGCGCGCTCCGTACGCCGCGCCCCGTGCGGGTTCGGTGACGCAGTGCACGGATCGCGTTCCACAGTCCGTCGCCGCCCGTCCGCCACCCCCCCGAACGGGCGTACCATCGGCACCAACCGAAGGGGCTGGGGGAGACACCATGAACACCGACGGTATCTGCCTGCACGTCGACGCGAACCACTTCAGCCCGTACGCGATGTCCGCGTTCGTGGCGCTCGTGGAGAAGGGCGTCGCCTTCGAGACGCGGACCGTCGACCTCGACGCCGGCGAGCACCGCCGCGCGGCCTACGGCGCGACTTCGGCCACCGGCCGCGTGCCGACGCTGGACCACGGCGGCTTCAGGCTCGCCGAGTCCTCGGCGATCGACGAGTACGTCGACGAGGCCTTCCCCGGGCCGCGCCTGTATCCGGCCGACCCGCGCGAGCGCGCGGTGGCCCGCCAGGTTCAGGCATGGATCCGCAGCGACCTGATGCCGATCCGCGAGGAGCGTTCGACCGCGTTCGTGTTCGCGACGCCGGTGCCGACCCCGCTGTCGCCCGCCGCACGGGCCGCCGCCGCGCGGCTGTTCGCGGCCGCGGGCGGCTGGCTCGCGCACGGCGGCGAGCACCTGTTCGCCGACTGGTGCATCGCCGACACCGACCTCGCGCTGATGCTGAACCGGCTGGTGATGGCCGGCGACGAGGTGCCGGTCCGGCTCGCCGACTACGCGACGCGGCAGTGGGCGCGGCCGAGCCTGCAGCGCTGGGTGGCGCTGTCGCGCGGCTGATCCCTCACTGCACCACTTCGCTGATCTGCATCGTCGGCACGATGTCGGTGTAGTTCGGGACGTCGGCCATGATCGACTTGGCCTTCGGGGCGAATGCGGCCTGGAAGGCCGGCACCGACTCGAAGAACAGCTCGCAGTACGCGACGAAGGGCGGGGGGGCGCCCGGTGCGCCGCCGGCGAGTCCCTTGGCGACGGTGTACGACAGGCAGGCCGCGCCGACCGAGTCCTTCACCATCGGCATGTGCGTGTCGCGGTAGTACGCGTGGTCGAACTTCGCGCCTTCCGTGTGCGGGTACATCACCGTCACCTTGATCATCGTCGTCTCCCCGGACCTCGCGCCCGGACGGCGCGGCATGCGCACGCCCGGCACGGGTCGTCGAAGTCTGTGCCGCGCCCGGAGCGGGGTCAATCCGCAGCGATACCGGACGCCGCACCGACGCCCCGTGCGCGACGCCGCGCGCGATCCGGAGCGCGTGCGCTCAGGCGGTGGGCGGGCAGCCCTGCGGCTTGAACACCCGCTCGGTCGATGCCGGGAACCGGGCGAGCTTGCCGGCGGGTCGGCGCGGCCGGCGCAGCAGCTCGCCGCCGCAGTTCGGGCAGTGCCCGCCGAGCCGGTCGTCCGCGCAGGTCGCGCAGAAGGTGCACTCGAACGAGCAGATGCGGGCGTCGGGCGTCTCGGGCGGCAGGTCGACGTCGCAGCATTCGCAGGACGGCTTGAGCGTGAGCATGGCGATCTCCAGGGGTCAGACCTTGCGCGAGGCGCCGTCGTCGGCTGCCAGCCTGAAGCCCTCGTCGAGCCAGCCGGTCACGCCGCCGATCATCTTCTTCACCGGCCGGCCGAGTCGCGCCAGCCGCAGCGCCGCCCGGTCCGCGCCGTTGCAGTGGGGCCCCGCGCAGTACACCACGAAGAGCGTGCCCTCGGGCCACTCGGCCATCCGCGCGGCGTCGATGCCGCGGTGCGGCAGGCTGACGGCGCCGGCGACGTGACCGCGCGCGTACGCCGCGGGGCCGCGCACGTCGAGCAGCACGAAGGCGGCGGTGCCGGCGGCGAGGTCGGCCTGCACGTCGGCGCAGTCGGTCTCGTGCGCGAGCAGCGCCTCGAAGTGCGCGAGGGCGGCGGCCGGCGGGGCCGCGGGGATCGAGGCGACGGTCGAGACGCCGGGCGATGCGGTGGTCGGTGCGATGGTCGGTGGCATGGGGCGGATCCGCGCGTGGAGTGACGGGAATCATTGTCGGTGGCGGTCGGCTGTCCGAGGAGTGGCGAGATCGACAGGCTCTGGTAACTTTCCGCCAATGCGCCCCACCGACCCCGGCATCGTCGCGGTGCTCGCCTACGACGGGCTGTGCACCTTCGAATACGGCATCGCCATCGAGCTGTTCGACCTCGACCGTCCCGAGCTCGGCGTGCCCTGGTACGACTGCAGGATCGTCGGCGTCGACGGCCGCGAGGCGCGCGGCAGCGGCGGCGTGCTCGTGCGCGCGCAGGCGGGTGTCGCCGCGCTGCGCCACGCGCGCACGATCGTCGTGCCCGGCTGGCGCGACCGCGCCGAGCGGCCGCCCGAGCCGCTGCTGCGCGAGCTGCGGCGCGCGGTCGGCCGCGGGGCGCGCGTGCTGACGATCTGCTCCGGCGCGTTCGTGCTCGGGTACGCGGGGCTGCTCGACGGGCGTCGTGCCACCACCCACTGGCGCTACGTCGCCGAGCTGCGCGAGCGCTTCCCGCTCGTCACCGTGGCGGACGACGTGCTGTACGTCGAGGACGGTCCGCTGCTCACCTCCGCGGGCAGCGCGGCGGGCATGGACGCGGGGCTGCACCTGATCCGTCGCGACTTCGGCGCGCGGGTGGCGAACATGGTCGCGCGGCGGCTGGTGATGCCGGCCCACCGCGAGGGCGGGCAGGCGCAGTACGTCGAGACGCCGGTGGCGCCGCGGCCGGGCCGCACGATGTCGCAGGTGCTCGACTGGGCGCGTGCGCGGCTCGACGCGCCGATCGCCATCGAGACGCTCGCCGAGCGCGCGGCGATGAGTCCGCGCACCTTCCTGCGGCACTTCGAGGCGAGCGTCGGCACGAGCCCGCTCGCCTGGCTGCAGCGCGAGCGGATGGCGCGCGCCCGCGAGCTGCTCGAGTCCACGACGATGCCGGTGGCGCACGTCGCCGCGCAGTGCGGCTACGGGTCACCGGAGACGTTCCGCGTGGCGTTCCGGCGCATCGTCGGCGTGCCGCCGGGCGCGTACCGGGCCCGGTTCGGGCGGGGTGGGCGGAACGAGCGCGAGGAGCGGGATGAGCGGGCGGGCGCGCCGACCCGGTACGGCATACTCGCGCGGTGACGTCCTCCATCCGACCCGGCGAGCTCCCCGCCCACGCGCTGCTCGCGCGGTACCGCGACGTGGGCGGCTTCACCGACTGCTGGGTCGTCGACGTGCCGCGCCCGGTGACGCACGCCGAATTCGTCGAGGCGTTCTACACGACGACGCTGTTCGGCGTGGAGCGGCGACTGCTCGCCTGGTTCGCCGGGAAGCCCTCGTCCCCCGAGGACGCCCGCCTGCTCGCCGACGCCCGCAGCGATGCGTTCGCCGCCTGGACGGTGGAGGGGCGCGCACCCGATCAGCTGCTGCTCTGCGACTTCACGCGCCGCACGCGCTCGTGGCTGATGGTCGAGCCGCTCGCGGCGGGCGCCGGCACGCGGCTCTACTTCGGGTCCGCGGTGGTGCCGCGGCGCGCGGCGACGGGCGTGGGCGGCCGCATGGGCGTCGCCTTCCACGCGCTGTCCGGCTTCCATGCGGTCTACTCGCGGGCGCTGCTCGGGGCGGCGCGCTCGCGGCTCGTGCGGGCGGACGTGGCCGTGTCGTCGACACCGGCCATGCCCGCGCCGACGGCATCGTCCGCGTCGCAGGCCACGCTCGCCATGCCCGCGGCGCCGGCCTCGCCCGCGCCCGTACCGCGATCGCAGCGATCGCCCCGTGCAGCGTCCGCCGCACCCGTCGCACCTCTCCCCGCTCCAGACCCGATGACCTCCGCCACCCCGAACCGTCATCGACGCCCCGGCCCCGCGTTCCGCGAGCGGCCGACCCGCGAGCAGATCGCGGCGCTGCCGCCCTTCGATCCGCTGCCCCTCGAGCGCATCGTCGTCGTCGAGACGGCCGAGCAGGCCGATGCCGCGCTGCGCGCGATGACCCGAGCGCGCTTCGTGGGCTTCGACACCGAGTCCAAGCCCACCTTCACCCGCGACGCCGTGCGCGACGGCCCGCACGTGATCCAGTTCGCCACCGGCGACCAGGGCTTCATCGTCCAGGTGAACGACCGGACCCCGATCGCCTTCCTGCGCGACGTGCTCGAGTCGGAGGCCATCGTCAAGGTCGGCTTCGGCCTGGACTCGGACCGCGGCCCGCTCGAGCACAAGCTGCACACGCGGCTGCGCGCGAGCGTCGAGGTGTCGCAGGTGCTGCGCAGTCTCGGGCACAAGCAGGCGCTCGGCGCGAAGGCGGCGGTCGCCGTGGTGCTGGGCCGGCGCCTGACCAAGTCGAAGTCGGTCACGACCTCGAACTGGGGCGCGCCGAGGCTCTCCCCGCAGCAGCTGCTCTATGCGGCCAACGACGCCTACGCGGCGCTGAAGGTGTTCGAGGCGATGGGCTCGCCGTACCCGTAGCGCCGCCGGGGGCCCCGTCGCGTGCCGTGTAGGTCCCGGCCGCGCCATCGGTCGAGCCTCTTGCGGCCCGGCGCGCGGCCCGCCACGATCGACGCGGTCCCCTGCGGCGCAGCTCGATGGCTCCGGTCCAGCTTCCCGTCCCCGTGCTCGACGCGTCGCTGTGCGCGTTCGTGCGCGGCGGCGTCAGCATCGGCGTGGCGACGCGCGATGCGTCGCTGCGCCCGCACGTCGTGCGGGCGGTCGGCACGCGCCACGACGGCGAACGGGTGGTCGTGCTGCTGCCGCGCGGGCAGGCCGGGGACACGCTGGCGGACGTCGCCGCCAACGGCCAGGTGTCGGTCGTCTTCTCGCAGCCGAGCACGCACCGCACCTACCAGCTCAAGGGGCGTGACGCCCGGGCCGTCGCCGTCGGCCCGGAGGACCGCGCCACGGCGCTCGCCTATCGCGACGCGTTCGTCGTCTCGCTCGCCGAGGTCCACTACCCGCCGCCCTACACCGAGGCGCTGCTCGAAGGCATCGACGACGCGCTCGTGGGCATCGCGTTCACGCCCGAGGCGGTGTTCATCGCGACGCCCGGGCCGCAGGCAGGGGATCCGCTCGGCGCGCCAACGGCGGCGACGGGATCGGCCCCGAGGTCGACGGCGCCGGCCGGTGCGCCCGTCCTGCAGGTCGCGTCGACGGTGGCCGACTCCGCTCCGCGGGCTCCGTCGCCCGCCGCGTCTGCGCCGCTGCCGGACGACCCGCCGTCCGGCGACCTCGGCCTCGACGCCCTGCGCGAGTGCTTCGAGGGCACGACGCCCGCGATGATGGCCACCTGCGCGCCCGACGGCACGCCGAACCTGACCTACCTGTCGCAGCTCCAGTACGTCGACCCCGCGCACGTCGCGCTGTCCTTCCAGTTCTTCAACAAGACCCGCGCGAACGTGCTGGCCAACCCGTTCTCGCAGGTGCTGGTCCCGCATCCGGACACCGCCGCGATGGTCCGGCTCGACCTGCGGTATCTGCGCACCGAGACCCGGGGAGCGCTCTTCGAGGCGATGAAGGCGAAGCTCGCGGGCATCGCGTCGCTGACCGGGATGGCGGACGTGTTCGCGCTGCGCGGCGCCGACGTGTACCGGGTGCTGGCGGTGCACGCGGTCACGCGGGGCGCGCCCTCGCGCACGACGGCGCCGCGCTGCGGGCGGCCGCTCGCGGCGCTGCGCCGTGCGGCCGTGCGCGTCGCGGCCGCGACGGACCTCAACGCGCTGCTCGACGAGACGCTCGCCGCGATGCACGACGCGTTCGGCTGGGAGCACTCGATGATCCTGCTGCTCGATCGCCGCGCCGACCGGCTGTTCACCGTCGCGAGCCGTGGCTATCCGTCGTCGGGTGCGGGCTCGGAGGTGCCGATGGGCGCGGGGCTGATCGGCACCTGCGCGCGCGAGCGAACCGCGATCCGCATCAACCACCTGAGCGCCGAGTACTCGTACCTGCGTGCGGTGCGCGAGTCGGTGGCGCGTGCCGGGCAGCTCGACCGGCTGGAGACCGAGATCGCGCTGCCGGGGCTGCCCGAGGCGCACAGCCAGCTCGCGGTGCCCATCGTCGCGGCCGACAGCCTGTTCGGCGTGCTGTTCGTCGAGAGTCCGTTGGACCGCCGCTTCGGCTACGACGACGAGGACGCGCTGGTCGCGCTCGCCGCGCAGCTCGGCGCGACGATGCCGCTGCTGCAGTCGCAGCAGGTGCGCGAGCTCGAGACGGCAGGGTCGGTGCGTCCTCGGGACGAGCGGGCGCCTCGGGCGTCCGCGCCCTCGGCGGGAGACGCCGCGTCCGGGGCTTCGACGGGGGACGCCGCGTCCGGGGCGTCGGCGGGAGGCGCCGTGCCCGAGCGATCGCCCGGGGCCGGACCGATCGCGCTGCGTCACTACCCGCACGACGACAGCGTGTTCCTCGGCGACGACTACCTGATCAAGGGCGTCGCGGGCCAGGTGCTGTGGCTGATGGCGCGCGACCACGTCGAGCACGGCCGCACGCAGTTCACCAACCGCGAGCTGCGGCTCGATCCGCGGCTGCGGCTGCCGGACATCGGCGACAACCTCGAGGCGCGGCTGGTGCTGCTGCAGCGTCGCCTGGCCGACCGCTGCGCGTGCCTGCGGCTGGAGAAGGCCGGGCGCGGGCGGCTCAGGCTCGAGGTGTCGCGCGCGCTGCGGCTGGTGGAGGTGCGGTGAGGGACGCGGGTCGGCCCGCGGCCCGCCGGAGGGTCGCGGGGACGGCCGCGGGGGCCGCGGCGATCGCTGCCACCGCGCCCACCGCGTCGATGCCGCTCAGACGATCCGCTCGCGCCTGAGCGCGCCGATGTCCGCGTCGGACATCCCGAGCAGCTCGCGCAGCACCACGTCGGTGTGCGCGCCGAGCGCCGGCGCGACGAACTCGATCGAACCCGGCGTCTCCGACAGCTTGGGCACGACGCCGCTGGTGAGGAACTCGCGCCCCGAGGCCAGCACGGCGCGCACGACGTTGCCGCGCGCCTGCACGTGCGGGTCGGCGACCACGTCGGCGATGCTGTTGACCTTGGCCGCCGGCACCGATTCGCGCTCGAGCGCATCGAGCAGCGGCTCGAGGTCGAGGCCCGCGGTCCAGGCGCCGACGATGGCGTTGACCTCGGCCTGGTGCGTCGCGCGGGCGCGCGCCGTCGCGAAGCGTGCGTCGACGGCGAGGTCCTCGCGGCCCATCAGCGCGAGCAGCCGCTTCCAGACGTTGTCGGTGCCGCCGTTGATCGACAGCCAGTGCCCGTCGCGCGAGCGGAAGGTCTCGGCGGGCGCGATCGCGGGGTTCGCGTTGCCCATCCGCTGCGGCACGGTGCCGAGCAGGTCGAAGGCCTCGATCGATCCCGCGAGCCTCAGGATGCCCTCGTACAGCGCGAGGTCGATCTCCTGTCCGCGGCCGCTGACGTGGTCGCGGTGGTGCAGCGCGACCAGCACGCCGATCGTGCAGAACATGCCGGTGATGTAGTCGGCGAGCGCGCCGCCCGGGCGGGTCGGCGGGTTCTCGGGAAAGCCGGTGATGAAGTCCTGGCCGGAGAACGCGGTGGCGATGCGGTCGAAGGCCAGGCGGTCGCGGTAGGGGCCGGTCTGCCCGAAGCCCGAGACGTGGGCCATCACCAGGCGCGGATGGTCCTTCGAGAGCGTCGCGTAGTCGAGGTTCCAGGCGGCGAGCGTGCCGGGGCGGAAGTTCTCGATGACCACGTCGCAGGTGGCCGCCAGACGCGCCAGCACGGCCTGGCCCTCGGGGCGGCGCAGGTCGAGCGTCACGCAGCGCTTGTTGCGCCCGAGCGAGGCGAACATCAGCCCGGTGCCGTCGACGGCCTGGCCGAGGTGGCGCGACATGTCGCCGACCTCCGGGTCCTCGACCTTGATCACGTCCGCGCCGAACTCGGCCATCAGCGTGCCGCAGAACGGCGCACCGATCAGGCTGCCGAGTTCGAGCACGCGCACGCCCTGGAGCGCCTTGCCGGCCATCGTGTGGTCTCCCCGCTTCGCCGCGCGCCGGTCACGCCCGGGGGTCGGGTGCGCGGGCGCGTCGCCGGCCGAGTGTCGGCAGCACCGCGGGGTGCGTCAAGGCGTGGGTGCGCCGATCGGTTCGGCGCGGCCCGGCTCAGCGCGGCGGCGTCACCATCGGCCAGCCGCGTCGCGCCCACTCCGACATGCCGCCGTCGACGTAGCGGACATGGGCGTAGCCGCGCTCGCGCAGCGCCTTGAGCGTGGCGCTCGAGCGGTTCTGCGTGCGGCAGATCAGCAGCACCGGCTGCGACGGATCGGTGGGGATCTCGCCGATGCGCGCGGCCAGCCGGCTCATCGGCAACAGGCGTGCGCCGGCGGCCACGCCGGTGAGGTGTTCGTCGGGCTCCCGGATGTCGATCACGACCGCGCGGCCGGCCGCGAGCTCGGCGCGGGCGGTGTCGAGGCTGACCGAGTCGGCCGCGTCCGCGCCGCGGCAGGCGGCGAGGGCGAGCGCAAGCGCGGCGAGGCCGAGCAGGGCGAACCGGCGGGAGGGTCCGGTGGGGCTGGCCGAGGCGCTCGCGATGGAGCGGGTCGAGGCGCTGACGACGGGGCGTGCGACGGGCATGGCGACGGGCATGGCGACGGAGGCGGCCGGGCGGCCGTGGAAGGCCGCCCGCAGGGTGCTGGAAGACGCCAGTCTAGGCGCTCGGCGAAGGCGCCGCACCCGGGGCGATCGGCGGCCTCATCGGGCCGCCGGGCCGCCGGGCCGCCTCACCAGATCTCGACCAGACCCGCCACCGCGGGCAGATCGAGCGCGCGCGCGAGCTTCGCCCAGTCGCGCGGCGCGAGCAGGTCGCGACAGCGTGCCACCGACCCCTCGAAGACCGGCGCGGGTGCGTGCTCGCGCATCGCGGACAGCATGCCGACGCGCTCGTCGTGGGTGATGCCGACGAAGATCCAGCGGTGGACCGTCGCCAGCTCCTCGGGCGGGATCGATGCGACGAGGCGCTCGTGGATCGCCGCGAGCTCGGTGTCGTCGAACGCGTCGCGCAGCAGCGCGGTCAGGTGGGTCTCCTCGACCTCCATGTGCTCGAGGTTCTCGGCGACGAAGCGCGCCAGCCGCAGGTACAGCCGGTAGGCGGCGCGCGGGCGGCGCGCCGCGTCGATCGACCCGAGCTCGTCGACGGCGGCCTCGAGCGCGGCGATCGCCTGCTCGTGGCCCTCGTGGTCCTCGGCGGTCGGCCGCGAGGCGCCCGGGCGGCGCGCCTCGAGCGCGGCGTGCACGAAGTCGTTCTCGTGGTGCAGGTGTCCGTGCAGGACCGCGAGCAGCTGCCGGGTCGCGGACAGCGTGTCGGCGAGGTCCTGCGGGTCGTTCGCGTCGCAGCGGCCCATGCGCGCCAGCGTGTCGAACATGAAGGCGCGCAGGCCCTTGTGCACGAGGCCGTACAGGTCGATGCGGGGCGCGGCGTCCAGCGGCAGCGCGTCGTCGAAGCGGATGAAGGTCGACTGGTCCATGGGGTCCTCCTGGGGTTCGGGGGGTTCAGGTCGCCGCGGATCGGTGTCCGCGATCGGTGAGGAGGAGTCTGCCGACCCCCGCCGGGCCCGTTTCGTAAGAGTTCCCTCAGCGCTTCTTAAGAGTCTCTTAAGCAGGCTCGGCCGTTTCCGGCCTAGAGTCTTGGCCTTGCCCGCCGAACCCCGCCGCAGTCATGCCGGTCCGAATCCATCGCGAGCCCGCCGCCCCGTGCCCCCGGCGCTGAACCCCGACCGCGGGTCCCCGGACCCCGGGCGCCTGTTCTTCCTCGACTGGCTGCGGATCGGCGCGTTCGCGGTCCTCGTGCTCTATCACGTGGGCATGTACTACGTGACCTGGGACTTCCACGTGAAGAGCCCGTTCGCCGATCGGGCGCTGGAGCCGTGGATGCGGCTGGTCGAGCCGTGGCGCATGAGCCTGCTCTTCATGGTGTCCGGCGCGGTCACCGCGCGCATGCTCGGCACCGGGTCCGCCGCGGCGGTGGCCCGGCGCCGGAGCCGCCAGCTGCTGCTGCCGCTGCTGTGCGGGGTGGTGCTGATCGTGCCGCCGCAGGCGTTCGTCGAGGTGCTGCGCCGGTTCGCGTACACCGGCGGCTACGCCGACTTCCTCGGGCTGTACTTCACCGGCTACGCGGGCTTCTGCCGGGACGGCGGCGCCTGCCTGATCCTGCCGACCTGGAACCACCTGTGGTTCCTGCCCTACCTGTGGCTGTACACGATGCTGCTGTGCGCGGTGCTCGCGGTGCGGCCCGGCGCGCTCGCGTCGTGGGCCCGCGCCGCGTCGCCGCCGAGCCGCGGCGTCCTGCTGCTGGCGGTTCCGGTGCTGTGGATCCTGATGCTGCGACTCGCGCTGCTGGAGCGGTTCCCGGTCACCCACGCCCTGGTGGACGATCCGTTCGCCCATCTGCTGTACGGATCGATGTTCACGGCGGGTGCGGTGTGCTCGCTCGTGCCCGGCGTCTGGGACCGGATGGCCGCGCTGCGCTGGCCGGCGCTGCTGCTGGCCGTCGACGCCTGGGCGGCGTCGGTGTGGCTGGTGCCGGCCGGGCCGCTCGCGCAGGCGGCGATCTCGGTGCAGACCTGGTGCGCGCTCGTCGCGGCGTTCGGCTTCGCGCGGCGCCATCTCGACGTCGACGCGCGGCCGCGGGCGCGGCTGACCGAGGCGGTCTTCCCGCTGTACCTCGTGCACCAGACGGTCATCATCGTGGGCAGCCAGATGCTGCTGCCGCTCGGCTGGGTCCCGCGTCTGGAAGGGCCGGTGCTGATCGTGGCGACGTTCGCGATCGGGTTCGCCGTCCACGGCCTGGTCCGCCGCCTGGGGCCGCTCAGGCCCTGGTTCGGGATGAAGCCGCGGGAGGCCGGCGGCGCCTGAGCGGACGCCGCCCGCGCGGCGAACGGACGAACCGGCGCCGCTCACGGACGAGTAGGCGCTGCAGGCGCTGCGGGCGGCCCAGGCGCCGCGTGCGGCTCAGGGCCGCAGCACGCACCCGCCGATCACCTCCCCCTCCCAGCGCGCCCGCATCGCCTCGCGGAAGCGTTCCAGCGGGAACGCGTGCGAGACCTGCGGCGCGATCTCGCCGCTCGCGGCCCAGGCCAGCACCTGCGCGAGCCGCGGCGGCCGCAGCGTCGGGTCGCGCCCGACCGAGATCACGGCGGGCGCGCCGAGCACGCTCAGGCCCTTCATCTGGATCAGGTTGGTCGGCAGCTGGTTGGCGCGCGGTGCGCCGCGCTGACCGCGCCCGCGCGCGACGTCGGGCGTGGAGGTCCAGCCGACGATCACGAAGCGCGCGCCGAAGTCGACGCAGCGCAGGCACTCGAGCGAGACGTCGCCGCCGACCGTGTCGTAGACCACGTCGACGCCGCGCCCGCCGGTCAGCGCCTTGACCTCGTCGCGGAAGCGCCGCACCTCGGGCTCGCCGTCGCCGCCGCGGCTGTTGACGACGTGGTCGGCGCCGAGCGCGCGCACCACGGCGAGCTTGGCATCGGAGCGGCCGGTGCCGATGACGGTGGCGCCGAGCCGCCGGGCGACCTGCACGGCGGCCAGCCCGGTGGCGCCCGAGGCGCCGGTCACCAGCACGGTCTCGCCGGCGCGCAGCTGCGCTCGGGTGACGAGGCAGTGGTGCGCGGTCTCGTAGGCGCCGAGGAGGCACGCGGCCTGGTCGAAGTCGAGGCGCGCCGGGATCGGGACGACGGCCTGCGCCGGCACGACCGCGTACGACGCGAACCCGCCGGCGCGGCGGTACGCGCCGCCGGTGCGCGGGCCGACCTGCATGAAGTCGACGATGACCCGGTCGCCCTCGCGGCACCGCGCGGGGTCGACGCCCGCGCCGACCCGCTCGACCACGCCGGCGTACTCGATGCCGGGGCAGTAGGGCGGTTCGGCCATGTGCTGGTACTGGCCGCTGGTCATCAGCAGGTCGACCCAGCCGACCGAGGCGGCGCGGATCCCGACGACGACCTCGTCCGGGCCGAGCGAGGACGGATCGGGCGGGGGCTGGGCCACCAGCGTGGTGGACCGCTCGATCGCCTCGGACGGGCTGTCGGCGAACTCGGTGACCAGGACCTGGCGGCCGGGGGGCAGGGGTGTGCGCATCGCGAGGGCGGGCATCTTGTAGGCTGCGTGCCGTCAGCCTACACCCCCACCCCCGGGACGCTGGAGACCCCCCCATGATCGCCGTCATCTTCGAAGTCCACCCGAAGCCGGGACGCGCGCAGCGCTACTTCGACCTCGCCGCCGAGATGAAGCCGATGCTCCAGGGCATCGACGGCTTCGTGTCGGTCGAGCGCTTCCAGAGCCTGACCACGGAGGGCAAGTTCCTGTCGCTGTCGCTGTGGCGGGACGAGGAGGCGGTCCGCGCCTGGCGCACGCACGCCGGACACCGGACGGGGCAGCAGGAGGGCCGCAGCGACGTCTTCGCCGACTACCGGATCCGCGTCGCGGCGGTGCTGCGCGACTACGGCATGACCGACCGGGACCAGGCGCCGCCGGACTCCTGCGCGGTGCTGATCTGAGGCGCCGCCCGCCGTCGCCGACGGGCGGCGGGCACGACGCCGACGAGCGGCGGGTGAGGTGTGCGGCAGTTCCGCGCGCCGCGTCCGGCGCCGTCCGAGACTGTGTCGGACCGCCGGCCCGCCGCGTGCGACCTCGCCCGCGCAGCGCCCGGCATGAAGCCGACCCATGCGTGATCTGTCCAGCACCCTAGACGAAGCCGTCCCCCTCATGCGCCGGGTCCGGGCGACGCTCGGGCTCGGCATCGACCTCGACGGCCGCGACGACGACACGGTCGAGCGCCTGCGACATCTCGAGCACGGCGCGCGCGTGGCGATGCCGGTGATGATGCTGGCCGCCGGCGCGGTCACCGCCTGCGCCTGGGATCCGGCGACCGCGGTCGCGCTCGGTGCCTGGTGGGTGTCGATCGTCGCGATCCTCGGCGTGCGCTTCGGGCTGCTGCGGCCCGTCAGCGCCGCGGGCCGATCGCCCGAAGGTGCGCGCCGCATGGCCCGCGGCGTCGCGGTCGGCACCGCGCTCACCGGCGCGATGATGGGCGGGCTGGGCGCGCTGGCGATGGCCGTGCCCGAACCCGAGGTCCGCGGCTTCGCGCTCGTGCTGATCGCGCTGGTCTGCGGCCTCTCGCCCTTCGGCCTGCATCCGCTGCCGCTCGCCTGGGCGTCGTTCAACGCGACGATGGTCGGGCTGGTGGCCTTCTCGGTCGTCCTCGAGTACCCGGACCACCTGGGCATGGTGGTGTGGACCGCGGGCCTCGCGCTCGGCGTCGGCGGGCTCGCGATGCGCGCGCTGCACGTCGACCTGCGGCTGAGGATCGCGCAGGGCCGTCGGATCGACGCGCTGGTCGGCACGCTGCGCGACCGCAGCCATCGCGACGCGCTCACCGGGCTCCGCAACCGTCAGTGGCTGGGCGACTACCTGGCGAACCTGTCGGACCGCTCGGGCGTCGCGCTCGCCTTCATCGACCTCGACGGCTTCAAGACGCTGAACGACACCCACGGTCATGCCGCGGGCGACCTCGTGCTGCGGTCGTTCGCGGAGGCCCTGCAGCGCACGGTGCGCGGGCTGGACCATGTCGTTCGGCTGGGGGGCGACGAGTTCGTGATCGTGATGGGCGCGGTCGGCTCGCTCGAGGCCGCCCAGGCCGCGGCCGAGCGGATCCTCGCGTCGACCCGGGTGCCGGTCGTGCTGCCCGGCGGGACGACGGTCGTGCCCGAGGCGAGCCACGGCGTGTCGATGCTCGCGGGCGGCTCCCGCGGCACGGAGCGCGCCCTGCACGAGGCGGACGCGGCGATGTACGACGCCAAGCGCCGCCGGCGCGCCGACGGCTGAGCGCCTCGGCCCGCGCGGCCGAGTGCGCGTCGACCCGGGCCGCGGAGCCCGCGCCGCGCGCATCGTCCGGGCCGCTACAGCGTCAGCGTGCCTGCGACGAGCACGTGCACCTGGCCGCCGATCCAGACCGCATCACCGTCGGGCGAGACGCTCACGCGGCCGCTGCGGCCGATCGCCGTGCCCTGCGCGACGGTCGTCGCCGCCCCGAGCCGTCCCTCGGCGCGCCGCCAGCGCGCGATCGCGGCGTTCAGCGAGCCGGTGATCGGGTCCTCGCTCATGCCGCTCGAGGGCGCGAGCATCCGGACCTCCCAGTCGCAGGCGTCGCCCGCCGGACGCGGGCCGATCAGCCCGATCGAGCGGAACGTCGGCCAGCGCACGCGTGACGCATCGGCGGCCAGCACCGCCTGTGCGGACGTCAGCTCGAAGGCCTGCCACACCGGACCGTTCTGCAGCTCGGCGCAGCGCACGATCGATCCGGGTTCGAGCGCCAGCGCCTCGACGATCGCGGCCCGCGTCGCGGGGTCCATCGGACGCACCGCGGTGGGCGGCGCGTCGAACGCGAAGCGTCCGCCCGACTCGATCCGCACGGGCACGATCCCCACGCCGCACTGCTGGCGCACCAGACCGGGCTCGCGCGGCACGCCGCCGGCATGCAGCCAGCTCGCGCAGCTGCCGAGCGTGGGATGGCCGGCGAACGGCATCTCGCGCATCGGCGTGAAGATGCGCACGCGGTAGTCGGCGAGCGGGTCGGTCGGCGGCAGCAGGAAGGTCGTCTCCGCGAGGTTCGTCCAGGCGGCGAAGCGCTGCATCGCGTCGTCGGACAGGCCGTCGGCGTCGACGACGACGGCGAGGCCGTTGCCCTGCGTGGGGACGGGGCTGAACACGTCGCACTGGATGAAGCGCCGCACGGGCATCGGAGTTCTCCGGATCGGGGTCGGGGTCGGGGTCGGGATCAGGTCAGGTCAGGGCCATCGCTTCGCTGCGCGGTGCCGCGGCCGGCAGCATCGACGCGGCGATCCGGCCGACGCGGCGCAGTGCGTCGCGATGCGTCTCGTCCCAGGCGCCGCCGACGCCCAGCCGCACGCAGTGCCGGTAGCGCCCGCTCGCGCCGAACAGCACGCCGGGCGCCACGCAGATGCGCTCGGCGAGGCAGGCCTCGAACAGTCGCAGCGAATCGATCGCGGCGGGCAGCTCGGCCCAGAGGATGAAGCCGCCGGGCGGATCGGTCACCCGGGTGCCGCGCGGGAAGTGGCCCGCGACCAGGCCGCGGGCCTCGTCGACGCGCGCGGCGATGGTGCTGCGCAGGTGCCGGTACGCGGATTCGTGGCCGGGCTGCATCAGCAGGTCGGCGAGCGCCAGCTCGAGCACCGCCGTCTGACCGCCGCTGGTCGTGGACTTGAGCTGCTGCACCCGATCGCTCCAGCGGCCCCCGTCGATCCAGCCGAGTCGGATGCCGGGCGCCACGGTCTTGGTGAACGAGCCGCAGACCATCACGTGGCCGGTCGTGTCGAAGGCGCGCACCGCGCGCCGCTTGTCGTCGTGCTCGGCGAGGTCGTTGTAGATCACGTCCTCGATCAGCGGGATGTCGTGCTCGGCCACGAGCTGCGCGAGCCGCCGCCGCTCGCCGGCCGGCATGCAGGCGCCGAGCGGATTCGACAGCGTCGGCACCGCGAGCACCGCGCGCACCGGCTGCGTCTCGATCGCCAGGCGCAGCGCGTCGACCGAGAGGCCGGTGCGCGGATGGGTCGGGATCTCGAGCGCGCGCAGATGCAGGCTCTCGAGGATCTGCAGGAAGCCGAAGTACGTCGGCGATTCCAGGGCCACGACGTCGCCGGGTCGCGTGGCCGCGCGCAGCGCGAGCGTGATCGACTCGATGCAGCCGTTGGTCACCGTGACCTGGCGCGGATCGAGCGCGCAGCCCATGCCGAGCGCGTGGCGGGCGATCGCGCGGCGCAGCTCGATGCGTCCGGGTCCGACCGAGTAGTGGGCGAGCAGGCCGCGATGGCGCTGGACGGTGCGGCTCAGCGTCCGGCGGATGCGGTCCTGGTCGAAGAGCTGCTCGCCGGGGCAGGCCGCGCCGAAGGACACGTGGTCGGGATCGTGGGCGAGCCGCACGATCTCCGCGCCGATCCGGCCCAGATCGACCTCGACCGCATCGGCGGGCGGGCTCGACGGCTCGGGTTCGGGCGCGCGCGGCGGGCGGGCGGCGACGTAGTAGCCGGAGCGGGGGCGTGCCTCGATCAGTCGCGCGTCCTCGAGCGTGCGGTACGCCTGCACGGCGGTCGCGACCGACACGCCCTCGCGGCGCGCGGTGTCGCGCACCGACGGCAGCCGGTCGCCGCGTGCGAGCGTGCCCGTGCGCACCGATGCGGCGATCGTGTCGGCGATGCGCAGGTACAGGGTGTCGTGCGGATCCATCGCTGCATTCTGTACCGGCCGATCGGCTCGGGGCCGATACAGCGTGGCGTGCATCGAACCGGTACAGCGGTCCGCTTCGCGCGGGTGTGCGGGTCCGGGTCGTGCGGCGCTGTGGCTGTGCGCGAGCCGGCGGGCGGTCCAGCATCGGGGCATGGAACCTCGTCTCGCCCTCGTCGGAGCCGCCGCGGCAGCGGCCGTCGCCGGCCGCGCAGCGCCGCTCGCGTCCTCCGCGTCCTCCGCGTCCTCCGCGTCCTCCGCGTCCTCCGTGTCCGCCACGGCGGCGCCGGTCACGCTCGCGCTGGTCGTGCCCGTGGGCCGTGCGATGCGGCTGTCGCAGCCGCGCGGCGCCCGTCTCGCCGTCGGCGCCGGTCGGGTCTGGGTCACGCAGAGCGGTCGATCCGAGGATCGCTTCGTCGGCGCCGGCGACTGGCTGGACATCGTCGACGCGGGCGTGCTCGTGCTCGAGTCCGACGGCATCGAGCCGGCGCTCGTGCATCTGTGCCGCGCGGCCGACGCGCCGGCCGCATCGCGCCCGGGGCCGCTGCGCCGACGGCTGGCCACGCTGCGGACCGCGCTGCGCGCATGGCACCAGCGCCGCGCGCTGCGCGCGCTCGACGATCGCCTGCTGGCGGACATCGGCGTGCCCGCGGCGCTGCGTCGCTCGCTCGCCGCCGAGCGGGCCGCGGCCGACGCCGCCCTCGGCTGGCGACGCCGGATGCCGTCCGGCTGGTGAGTCGGGGTGGCGGGCATGGCAGACTGTCCGGGCTCCGCGGTTCCGCGCCGGCGCCCCTTCGGAATCCCGTCATGGCCCTCGACACCTGGCTCGCCTTCGTCGCCGCCTCCGCGGTGCTCCTCCTGCTGCCCGGGCCGACGATCCTGACCGTGATCAGCTATTCGGTCACCCACGGACGTCGCGCGAACCTGCCGCTCGTGGCCGGGGTCGCGCTGGGCGACTCCACCGCGCTGGTGCTGTCGCTGCTCGGACTCGGCGCGCTGCTGGCGACGTCGGCGGTGTGGTTCACCGTGGTGAAATGGGCCGGCGGGCTGTACCTGCTGTGGCTGGGGGTGAAGCTGCTGCGTGCCGGCGGCTCGCCGCTGCAGGCGCCCGCTCCGGCCGCGCCCGAGTCGCGCTGGCGGCTGTTCGCCAACACCTGGCTGGTCACCGCGCTCAATCCGAAGGGCATCGTGTTCTTCGTCGCCTTCCTGCCGCAGTTCCTGGACCCGGCCGGCGACGTCGGACGCCAGCTCTGGGTGCTCTCGACGACCTTCGTCGCGATGGCCGCGCTCAACGCGACGCTCTACGCGACCTTCGCGGCCTCGGCACGGCGCCTGCTCGCCTCGCCGCGCGCGCAGCGCCGCTTCAACATCGCCGGCGGCACGCTGCTGTCGGCGGCCGGCGTCTGGGCGCTGCTGGCCAAGCGTCCGGGCTGATTCGCCGGGGCGTGCCGGCCGCTCGCGTAAGCTGCGGCCGATGTCCCTGGACCCCACCTTCGCGCTGCGCTCGGCCGGCGCGCCGGCCGCATCCCGCGCGCGCGGCACCGTGCGTAGACTGCTGGTGGCCGGCGCCGTCGGCCGGCTCGGCGAGGCGATCCTCAACGAGGCGCTCGCCCGGGGCGGCTACGACGAGGTGGTGGCGCTCTCCGAGGGCGAGGCCAGCATGAACCTCGGGCTGCGCGGCCTGGCGCTCGCCCCGGTGACCGGGCTGCCGTCGCTCGCCGACGTCGTCATCGCGCAGACGCTCGATCCGCTCGCGCCGGGCGCGCGCTCGTTCCATGGCCGGGACGCGCCCTTCGCGCTGGTCGAGCCGGCGGGCATGCCGCGGATCGCCGCGGCCGCGGCGGCCGCGGGTGCGCGTCGGCTGGTGCTGGTGCATCCGCTGCCGGCCTGGCAGCAGATGTCGGGGCTGCATCTCGGGCTGACCGGCGAGGCCGAGCTCGAGATGGCCCGGCTGTCGTTCGAGGCCGTCACCGTGCTGCGTCCCGTGGCGATGGCCGCCTCGACCGGCGGCAACTGGCTGCAGCGTGTGGCCGGGGTCTACCTGAGCCTGCAGATGCTGATGATGCCGCGCTCGGTGCCGACCCTGACCTCGGTCCAGATCGCGCGGGTCGCGGTGGACGCCTTGCGTGGGGACGAGACGGGCATCCGGATCCTGGGGGCTGCGCAGATCGACGAGCGCCATCGCGCCCGCGGCGCGCTCACGGAGTGAGCGGGCCGGCGCTGTAGCCCTGAAATGCAGAATCCGCCCGGAGGGCGGATTCTGACGAGAGCGAGTACCTGCTACCGGATCAGGCGTCGCGCGACTTGCGTCGACGTCCGGCCAGTCCGAGGGCACCGAGGCCGATGAGCAGCAGGGCTGCCGTGCCGGGGAGCGGCACCTCTGCCGGCGGCGGGGGCGGCGG
>RPRK01000027.1 GCA_003818495.1 Burkholderiales bacterium | reverse complement strand
GGAAGGGCGGTCTCCAGACACACCATCGGCACGCCGGGCTCGCGCCAGCGCTGTGCGACGGCCAGGCCGTCGGCAGTGTGCGTGTCGACGACGAGTCCGTGGCGGGCATCGGTCTCGCGGATGGTGGCGAGCCGCGTGGCGTGACTGCTCGCGCCCGACACGAATCCGAAGGAGGCGATCCGGCCGAACTCGGGCGTGCCCGACAGGTCGAACGCGCCGCGCGTCTCGACCTCGCGCCACAGGGCCGCGGTGCGCGCCCCGTCCTGACCGACCAGGTCCCAGACGAAGCGCTCGAAGTTGGACGCCTTCGAGATGTCCATCGAGGGGCTGCTCGTCTGGTGGGTGTCCGCCGTGGTGCGCGGCCGGTACACCCCGGTCCGGAAGAACTCGTCGAGCACGTCGTTCTCGTTGGTGGCGACCACCAGGCGCCGGATCGGCAGGCCCATCCGCCGCGCGATGTGGCCGGCGAGCACGTTGCCGAAGTTGCCGCTGGGCACGGTGAACGAGACCTCGCGGGGCCCGCCTTCGGCGGTGACCGCGAACCAGGCCTTGAAGTAGTAGACGACCTGAGCGACGACGCGCGCCCAGTTGATGGAGTTGACCGTGCCGATCGCGTGGCGGGCCTTGAACCGGAGGTCGCCCGAGACCGCCTTCACCATGTCCTGGCAGGTGTCGAAGACGCCATCGACCGCGATGTTGAAGATGTTCGCGTCCCGCAGCGAGAACATCTGCGCGGTCTGGAAGGGACTCATGCGGCCGGCGGGCGACAGCATGAACACGCGGATGCCGCTGCGGCCGCGCATCGCGTATTCGGCGGCGCTGCCGGTGTCGCCGGAGGTCGCCCCCAGGATGTTCAGCGTCCGGCCCTGGCGGGCCAGCACGTACTCGAACAGGTGCCCGAGCAGCTGCATCGCGACATCCTTGAAGGCGAGCGTCGGGCCGTTCGACAGCCGCAGCAGATGCAGGTCCGGTTCGAGCGTGCGCAGCGGCACGATGTCGGGCGAACCGAAGGTTTCAGCGGTGTAGGTGCGCTGGACCAGCGCATGCAGGTCCGAGTCCGGAATGTCGTCGCAGAACAGGCGCAGGAGCACGTACGCGAGGTCGGCGTACGGCAGCGTCCGCCACTTGGCGAGCGTGGCCTCGTCGATCGACGGGTAGTGGTCGGGCACGACCAGCCCGCCGTCGGGCGCGAGCCCGCCGAGCAGGATGTCGGTGAACCGCTGCGGCGGCATGCCGCCGCGCGTCGAGAGGTAGCGCATGGATCGGATCGTCCGGTGGTGTCGCCGCGGGCCGGGCCCGCGGCGGATCGTGTCGGTGTGCCGGCGCGCGCCGGTCAGTGCGGGCCGGTCAGTTCAGGTCCTCGAGCCGGATCCGCGTCACCTTCGAGACCACCGTGGAGAGGGCCTCCATCCGGCGGATCGCGTCGTCGCAGCGGTGCTCGATGGTGACGTGGGTCAGCAGGATCAGGTCGGTCTGGCGCTCGCCCTCGGCCGGCTCGCGCTGCAGCACCGCGTCGATGGAGATCCGCGCATCGGCGAGGATCCGGGTGATGTCGGCGAGGACGCCCGGCTCGTCGGCGACCCGCAGGCGCAGGTAGTAGGCGCTCTCGACCTCGGTGATCGGCAGGATCGGCAGGTCGGCCATCGCGTCAGGCTGGAACGCGAGGTGCGGCACCCTGTTGCCGGGGTCGACCGTGAGGGTGCGCACCACGTCGACGAGGTCGGCGACGACGGCGCTCGCGGTCGGCTCGGCACCCGCGCCCTTGCCGTAGTACATCGTGTGCCCGACCGCGTCGCCCTTGACCCAGACCGCGTTCATCGCGCCCTCGACATTGGCGATCAGGCGCTTCGAGGGGATCAGCGTCGGATGCACGCGCAGCTCGATGCCGTGCTCGCGGCGCCGCGTGATGCCGAGCAGCTTGATCCGATAGCCGAGCTTCTCTGCATAGCGGATGTCCTCGGCCTGCAGCGACGAGATGCCCTCGACGTGCGCGCGATCGAACTGCACCGGGATGCCGAAGGCGATCGCGGACATGATCGTGACCTTGTGCGCGGCGTCGATGCCCTCGATGTCGAAGGTCGGATCGGCCTCGGCGTACCCCAGGCGCTGCGCCTCCGCGAGCACGGTCTCGAAGGGCAGGCCCTTGTCGCGCATCTCGGAGAGGATGAAGTTGGTCGTGCCGTTGATGATCCCGGCGATCCATTCGATGCGGTTGGCCGTCAGGCCCTCGCGCAGCGCCTTGATGATCGGGATGCCGCCGGCCACCGCCGGCTCGAACGCCACGGTGACGCCCTGCTCGCGGGCGGCCGCGAAGATCTCGTTGCCGTGCACGGCGAGCAGCGCCTTGTTGGCGGTCACCACGTGCTTCTTGTGCGCGATCGCCTCGAGGACGAGCTGACGCGCGATGCCGTAGCCGCCGATCAGCTCGACGACGACCTCGATCGACGGATCGCGCACGACCGAGAACGCGTCGTCGGTGACGCGGGCGCGCTCGCCCACCAGCGCCCGGGCCCGCGACACGTCGAGGTCCGCGACCGCGGCGATCTCGATGCCGCGGCCGGCACGGCGGGTGATCTCGAGCTGATTGCGGGTCAGCACGGCGAACGTGCCGGCGCCGACTGTGCCGATGCCGAGCAGTCCGACGCGGACGGGGGCGAGCTTCACGACGGTCATGCGCCCTCCCCGCTCACGCCGCCACCCGGGGCATGAGCCCGTCCTTGCGGAACATCTCCTTGATGCCCCGGACCGCCTGCCGCGTGCGCTGCTCGTTCTCGATCAGCGCGAACCGGACGTGGCCGTCGCCGTAGTCGCCGAAGCCGATGCCGGGCGACACCGCGACCTTCGCATCGGCCAGCAGCCGCTTGGCGAACTCGAGCGAACCCGCCGCCTTGTACGGCTCGGGGATCTCGGCCCAGATGTACATGGAGGCGCGCGGCACCTCGACCATCCAGCCGGCCTCGTGCAGCCCCTTGGCGAGCACGTCGCGGCGACGCTGGTACTGCTGGCGGATCTCCTCGACGCACTCCTGCGGGCCGTCGAGCGCGGCGATGGACGCCACCTGGATCGGCGTGAAGGTGCCGTAGTCGTGGTAGCTCTTGATGCGCGCGAGCGCGTTCACCAGCTCCTTGTTGCCCACCATGAAGCCGATCCGCCAGCCGGCCATGTTGTAGCTCTTGCTCATCGTGAAGAACTCGACCGCGACCTCGCGCGCGCCGGGGACCTGCATGATGGACGGCGCCACGAAGCCGTCGAAGGTGATGTCGGCGTAGGCCAGGTCGTGCACGACGAGGATGTCGTGCTGGCGCGCGAGCGCGATCACGCGCTCGAAGAAGCCGAGGTCCACGCACATCGCCGTCGGATTGCTCGGGAAGCCCAGGATCATCATCTTGGGCTTGGGGATCGACTCGCGGATCGCGCGCTCGAGCTCGACGAAGAAATCGGTGCCGGGCGTCATCCGCACCGAGCGGATGTCGGCGCCGGCGATGACCGCGCCGTAGATGTGGATGGGGTAGCTCGGATTCGGGACGAGCACGGTGTCGCCGCGATCGAGCGTCGCGAGCATCAGGTGCGCGAGGCCCTCCTTGGAGCCGATGGTGACGATCGCCTCGGAATCGGGATCGATGTCGACGGCGAAACGCCGCTTGTACCAGTCCGAGATCGCTCGCCGCAGCCGCGGGATGCCCTTCGACACCGAGTACCCGTGGGTGTCCGGCCGCTTGGAGGCCTCCACCAGCTTGTCGACGATGTGCTGCGGAGTCTGCCCGTCGGGGTTGCCCATGCTCATGTCGATGATGTCCTCGCCCCGCCGCCGGGCGGCCATCTTCAGCTCGGCGGTGATGTTGAAGACGTACGGGGGCAGTCGACGGATACGGGAGAAGTCGCGCGGCGCGCTCATGTAGGATCCCTGCTCAGGCCGCGCCGAACCATGCGTCGCGACCGTCGTCATTAAACCGATAATGTAGCATTTTCAAGCAGTTGCCGGCCGCGCCGGCGCCTGCTCGCCCAGACGAGATGAAGCTCCACGCGAACCGCGATCCCGCGCTCAACACCGTCACCGCGTACGGGCCGGGCTGGCTCGAGATCAATGCCCGCCGCTACGAGCATGCCCTGCTCGTGCAGCCCGAAGCCCCCCTCGAAGCCTGGGGGCCGCTGCGCTTCGACGAACTCGACGCCGAGCACTTCGAGGCGATCCTGGCGCATGCGCCGGAGGTGGTGCTGCTCGGCACCGGCGCCGTGCAGCGCTTCCCGCACCCGCGCCTGACCGCCGCGCTCACCGCGCGGCGTATCGGCGTCGAGGCGATGGACACCGGCGCGGCCTGCCGCACCTACAACATCCTGATGGCCGAAGGGCGCCGCGTGCTCGCCGCCCTGCTGCCGCCGGTCTGAGCCGCGCCGACCGGCCGGACCCGCCCCCAGACCGGCGCCGGAAGGGCGCGTTCCCGGCTGTGCTATCGTCGATTCGTCCTTTCCACGGAGTTTCCGAATCGTGACGGTCAGCGTCGGCAAGAAGGTTTCCGATTTCACCGCCGAGGCCACCGGCGGACCGTTCCGCCTGAAGGCGATCGAAGGCGTGCTGGTCCTCTACTTCTATCCGAAGGACAACACGCCGGGCTGCACCACCGAGACCGCCGCGTTCGGCGAGGCGCATGCGGCGTTCCGCGCGGCGGGCGCGTCGGTGTTCGGGGTCTCCCGAGACAGCCTGCGTTCGCACGAGGGCTTCAAGGCGAAGCTCGGACTGCCGTTCGAGCTGATCTCCGACCCGGACGAGGCGGTGTGCGCCGTGTTCGACGTGATGAAGATGAAGAACATGTACGGCAAGCAGGTCCGCGGCGTCGAACGTTCGACCTTCGTGATCGGCCCCGACCGGACGCTGCTGCGCGAGTGGCGCGGCGTCAAGGTCCCCGGACACGTGGACGAAGTGCTGCAGTTCGTCCAGTCGCTCTGACCCCACCGCCCCGCCCGGATCACGCTCGATGCCCCTGCCCAAGGCTCCGACCAAGCCCGCCACGCTCCTCGACCTCGACACCGCCGTGCTGGCCCGCCCGCCCCGACCGAGGAGCCGCGGTGCCGAGGCGGTCGCGAGCGAACCCGTCGCCGCCGAGGCGATCGCCTCCGACGTGGCCGTGCTCGAACCCGAAGTCGGGGCGGTGAACCGGCGCGGCGCCGGCGCGCCGTCCGCCGCTTCGGCAGGGGCACCGGCACCCGATGGCGCCGCGCTGCTGCGCGCCCCGATGCGCGCCGGACCGGCCTCCCCGAAGGCCGCGACGCCGCGCGCCGCGGCCCCTTCGCCCGTCGTACGATCCGCCGTTCCGCCGACGACGACGCCGTCGATGCCGGAGCCGCGCGCCGGCGAGACCCAGCCGCGCCAACCGGCGCCCGAACCCGTTGCGGCACACGCCCTGCCGTCGGCACCGGTCGCGCGCGGCACCGAGCGCGCCACGCCCCCGACGCAGCGGACGCCCGCGCGCACCGGCGCGGTGTCGCCCTTGCCGGTGTCGGGAGCGACCGGTCGCGCCGGACGACGCGCGGCCAACGAGCAATCCAAGCTCTTCGTGCTGGACACGAACGTGCTGATGCACGACCCGTCGAGCCTGTTCCGGTTCGCCGAGCACGACGTCTTCCTGCCGATCATCACGCTCGAGGAGCTCGACGACCACAAGAAGGGCATGTCCGAGGTCGCCCGCAACGCGCGTCAGGTCAGCCGCGCGCTCGACGCGATGGTGGCCGATGTCGAGGAAGGCATCGAGCAGGGCATCCCCCTCGACAAGCTCGGCAGCCGGGAGGCTACGGGACGGATGTTCCTGCAGACGCAGGCCCTGACGTCGTCGCTGCCCGAGACGCTGGCCACCGGCAAGGCCGACAACCAGATCCTGGGCGTCGTCCGCGCGCTCAAGCACAAGTATCCCGACCGGCAGGTCGTGCTGGTGTCCAAGGACATCAACATGCGGATCAAGGCCCGGGCGCTCGGGCTGCCGGCCGAGGACTATCACAACGACCAGGTCGTCGACGACCTGGACATGCTGTATGCCGGGACGCTCGCGCTGCCCGCCGACTTCTGGGATCGCCACAGCAAGGGCATGGAGTCCTGGCAGCAGGGCGGCTCGAACTGGTACCGCATCACCGGCCCGGCCGTGCCCGGCCTGATGCTCAACCAGTTCGTCTACCTCGATGGCGAGATGCCCCTCGCCGCGCAGGTCAAGGAGCGCAACGGCAAGACGGCGGTGCTGCAGACGCTGCGCGACTTCAGCCATCTGAAGAATGCGGTCTGGGGCGTGACCGCGCGCAATCGCGAGCAGAACTTCGCGCTCAACCTGCTGATGAACCCCGAGATCGACTTCGTCACGCTGCTCGGGCAGGCGGGCACCGGCAAGACGCTGCTGGCGCTGGCGGCGGGCCTCGCGCAGACGCTCGAGCAGAAGCGCTACACCGAGATCATCGTGACCCGCGCGACCGTGCCGGTCGGCGAGGACATCGGCTACCTCCCGGGCACCGAGGAGGAGAAGATGCAGCCGTGGATGGGCGCGCTCGAGGACAACCTCGAGGTCCTGACGCAGGGCAACGGCGCGGGCGGCGAATGGGGACGCGCGGCGGCCACCGACCTCATCCGCTCGCGGATCAAGGTCAAGGCGCTGTCCTTCATGCGCGGGCGCACGTTCATGAACAAGTACCTGATCATCGACGAGGCGCAGAACCTCACGCCCAAGCAGATGAAGACGCTGGTCACGCGCGCGGGCCCCGGCACCAAGGTGGTCTGCCTGGGCAACATCGCGCAGATCGACACGCCCTACCTCACCGAGGGCTCGTCGGGCCTGACCTACGTGGTCGACCGCTTCAAGGGCTGGGGCCACGCGGGCCACGTGACGCTGCAGCGCGGCGAGCGCTCGCGGCTGGCGGACTTCGCGGCCGACGCGCTGTAGCCGACGCGGCCGACACGTCTCGGTCGGCGCGTCGGGCCGCGAGACGCCTTGCCGGATGTCCCGGCGTGCCGGTCGGCCGCTGCCGACTCAGTACGGGTTCGCCGGCGCGTAGTTCTCGAACTTGGTGTACTGGCCGAGGAAGGTCAGCGTGACCGAGCCGATCGGGCCGTTCCGCTGCTTGCCGATGATGATCTCGGCCATGCCCTTGTTCGGCGAGTCCGGGTCGTAGCGGTCCTCGCGGTGGATGAACAGGATGACGTCGGCGTCCTGTTCGATCGCGCCCGAGTTGTGACTGACGATGCCGTCCGCGAGCCACGATGCGGGTCCGGGCACCGTCAGGTCGAAGACCTCCTCGTCGCCGTCGGGCTCGATCGCGACCACGCGGTCCCAGAACAGATCGCTGTCGGCGTGTCTGCGCAGCGAATCGTCATCCAGCAGTCGTGCATAGTCGGCGACGACGCGGCGCGACGGCGCAAAGCGAAAGTGCGAACTGCCGCCATACGCCGTACCGCGCATCGCGGTCATCGCACGCTGGCTGACACCCCGCCTCGCCATTGCGGCGCGGACCTCGGCGAACACCTCGCGAGGCAGCGTGTCGACGTTCGTGGCGACGACCAGGTCGAGCAGGCGCTCGCGCAGGACGGCCCCCGCCTGCTCGCGTGGGCCGAACACCCCCACGCGCTCGATGAACACGAGCTGTTGTTCGGCACCGGACACGTCGACATTCCAAACCGGACGATGCTCGCCCTGCCGGACGCTCCGCAGGCGCGCGACGATTCCGAAGCGAAGCAGCAGCGCCGCGACGTCCCGCGCCAGTCCTTCGCTGCAGGTGGCGAAGTAGACGCGCGGCGCGCTGCGGGCCCCCGGCTTCGTGACGTGGATGCAACCGTCCGTGGCCCACAGATGCCTCAGCAGCAGGGCGGCCTGCGCGTCAGGCAGGCGCATCGCTTCAGCCGGCAAGCGCTTTTCATGGGAACGCTGGCCGAAGATGCCCTGCGCCTTGAGCCACCGACCGGCGCCGGCCGGATGCCAGCGGTTGCCGTTGCCGGCGATGACCAGCTGGTGCCACTGGCCGCGCCCTTCATGACGCGTGACCGTGTTGCCGAAGGCCTCGGCCGCGGCACGGACCGCGTCGCTGTTCGCCTGCGACGCCGTGGTGTATCGCATCGGCTGACCGCTCAGGTAGCTGCCGTCACCGACCAGATGTCCGAGGAGGACTACCTCGTGATCGGCCCACTGCACCGTATCGGTCGGCGCCGGCACCCGGCGAGCGAGGGCGACGCGATCCCCGACCGACAGTGCGCCCAGCATCTGCCAGCCGGTGCCGGTGAACAACCGGTGCTTCGCCGTCGCGCGCAGCGCGCGACCACTCGCCAGCGACAACCTGAAGACCGGGCGACGACCGACGCTCCAGACGAGATCGCTCGCTGCGGGGCCGATCCGCCCCCCTTCGTGCATCGCCAGCACCTCCGGGGTCGTGCCGACGAGCTCCCGGATCGGGACACGCCGGCCGTCCGCGAGCGAGACCAGCGTGTCGCCGGTGACGCACTCTCGAAGGTCCGACATGATCGGCTTCTTGTCGTTGCGCTTCTCGACCTCGCGCGAGAGCTGTGACAGCGCGATCACCGGCACGCTCAGCTCCTTGGCCAGCGCCTTGAGCGAGCGCGAGATCTCGGCGACCTCGGTGGCGCGGTTCTCGCCGCTGGAGCCGGTGCCGGACATCAGCTGCAGGTAGTCGACCATCACCAGACCGAGCTTGCCGTACTGGCGCGCGAGCCGCCGGGCACGCGCGCGCAGTTCGAGCGGGTTGAGCGCCGGCGTCTCGTCGATGAACAGGTTGGCGTCCTGCATCTTCTGGATCGCGCTGGTCAGCCGGGGCCAGTCGTCCTCGGTCAGGCGCCCGGTGCGCAGCCGCTGCTGATCGATGCGGCCGACGGAGCAGACGAGACGCATGGCGAGCTGGGTCGCGCCCATCTCCATCGAGAACACCGCGACCGGCATGCCCTGATCGATCGCGACGTGCTCGCAGATGTTCAGCGCGAACGCGGTCTTGCCGACCGAAGGCCGCGCCGCGAGGATGATCATGTCGCCGGGCTGCATGCCCGAGGTCATCCGGTCGAGGTCGGTGAAGCCGGTGGGCACGCCGGTGATGTCGTTCGGGTTCTCGCGGTTGTAGAGGTCGTCGACACGCTCGACGACCTGCGCGAGCACCGACTGCAGGTCCTGGAAGCCGGCACGACCTCGCGAGCCGTCCTCGGAGATCTGGAAGACCTTGGATTCGGCCTCGTCGAGGATCTGGCGGGTGTCGCGGCCCTGCGGGTTCAATGCGGTGGTGGCGATGTCGTCGGAGACGCTGATCAGGCGACGCAGCACGGCGCGGTCGCGGACGATCTCGGCGTAGCGGCGCGCGTTGGCGGCCGACGGCGTGCCGCTCGCCAGCGCGTTCAGGTACGACAGGCCCCCGGCCTCCTCGAGCTTGCCGGTGGACCTGAGCGCGTCCTGCAGCGTCAGCACGTCGGCCGGCTGATTGCGTTCGAGCAGCTTCGCGAGGTGCTGCCAGATCAGACGGTGGTCGTGCCGGTAGAAGTCCTCCTCGCGCAGCACGTCGCCGATCTTCTCCCAGGCGGCGTTGTCGAGCAGCACGCCGCCCAGCACCGACTGCTCCGCCTCGATGGAATGCGGCGGCACGCGCAGCGCGGCGACCTCGCGGTCGGTGGACAGGGAACCGGGGATCGGATTGGGCTGAGCGGACATGCGTCGATGGTACTCGCCGGGACCCGGGGCAGAAAGGCGGCGCCGGAAAAGAACGAGGGGCCCTTTCGGGCCCCTCGCGGTGCTGCGGCACGGGGTGTCACCCCGCGCGTGGCGATCAGACCTCGGGGCTGACCGCGACCTTGATCGCGGCGACCACGTCGGCATGGAGCGCGACGCTGACGTCGAACTCGCCGACGGCCTTCAGCGGACCGTTCGGCAGACGCACCATCGCCTTCTCGACCTGCGGGAAGCCCTGCTTCGCCAGCGCGCTCGCGATGTCGAAGTTGGTGACCGAGCCGAACAGACGACCGTCGACGCCCGCCTTCTGGCTGAGCGCGAGGGTCATGCCGTCGAGCTTCGCACCAGCCGCCTGCGCGGCGGCGAGCTTCTCGGCCTGGATCTTCTCCAGGTCGGCACGACGGGTCTCGAATTCCTTGATCGCGGCGTCGGTCGCACGGCGCGCCTTGCCTTCGGGGATCAGGAAGTTGCGGGCGTAGCCGTCCTTGACGCGAACCACGTCACCGAGGCCGCCGAGGTTCACGACCTTCTCGAGCAGGATGATCTGCATGGGGGGCTCCGGCTCAGTGGTTGTCGGTGTACGGCATCAGGGCCAGGAAGCGGGCGCGGTTGATCGCGTCCGACAGCTGGCGCTGGTACCGGGCCTTCGTGCCGGTCAGGCGGGCCGGCATGATCTTGCCGGTCTCGGTGATGAAGTCCTTCAGCACGTCCACGTCCTTGTAGTCGATCCACTCCACCTTCTCGGCGGTGAACCGGCAGAAGCGCTTGCGCTTGAAGAGCGCGCTCTGTGACGGACGCTTGGGTTTCTTGTCCTTGCTGCCTCGGCGCATGAATGCCATGACGTTCCTCTATCTCTCTATGCGGTTCGATCGGCTGCGTGCAGCTCGAAATCGGTGATGTGCAGTACCAGGGCCTTGACGTTGCGACGGCGCGGGGCGAGGAAGCCTTCCAGCTTCAGCTCGGTACCCAGCGCGACGCGATCCATCCTCAGTGCCAGTCGATCGGCGGCGATCGCGGAGATCTCCAGCTCGATCGTCCGATCGACTCCGGCTTCGCGCTGCACCGACTGGTGCGAGAGCTTCAGCCCGACGATCGGCACGCCCGCAGGCGTGTAGCGGATGGCCTCGCGCTCGACGAGCGCAGCGGTCAGTCCGAGCCGGTTCAAGCGGTCCTTTCGGCCCTCTCGCCACGCTCGCCACGGTCACCGCGGTCCATCGGGGGACGGTCGCCGCGGTCCATCGGCGGACGGTCGCCACGCTCTCCGGTGCCTTCGGTCGAGGCGGCGCTCTTGCGGGCCTCTTCCTTCTGGATCCGGCGCAGCATCGGGGACGCACCCGTCTCGGCCTTCGGCATGCCGACCACGAGGTGGCGCAGCACCGCATCGTTGAAGCGGAACGCGTGCTCGAGCTCTTCCAGGGTCTTCTGGTCGCACTCGATGTTCATCAGTGCGTAGTGGGCCTTGGCGACCTTCTGGATCGGGTAGGCCAGCTGCAGGCGGCCCCAGTCCTCGATCCGGTGCATCTTGCCCTGGTGTCCGTCGACCAGGGTCTTGTACCGCTCGATCATCGCGGGCACCTGCTCGCTCTGATCGGGGTGGACGATGAAGACGATCTCGTAGTGACGCATCGATTCCCCTTTCTAGGAATGCTTTTCTTGGATGACGTGCGTGGAACACCGCTGCACGGGTTCCTGCACGTGTTCCCCTGAGGCGGCCTCCGATCGCTCGGGGGCCGGCCGCCGGCTCGTGTCGGGGTCCCGGCCGTGCGACCCGTTGTACGGATACGCCCGGCCCAGTCCGTGCGGCGAGGAACCCTCGATTCTAGCCCGTTCAGGTCAGGGCTGTCCAGCCCGGCGGATCGGGTCGGGATCGCCCGCCCAGATGCGGCGCATCAGCGCCTGCTCGCGCTCGATCACGGTCCTCACGAAGGCGTCGGCACCCTTCATCGCCTTGAACGCGCGAAAGCCGGACGCCAGGAAGGCGTGCATCGCCGACAGGCCGGCCATGCGGGCCGGGCCTTCCATCGCACCGAGCAGACCGCCCAGGAGAGGCTGACGGACCAGGCGATCGAGCGCCCGGCCGATGTGCTCGACCAGCTCGACCTGACGCTCCCGGTCGGTGCGGGCCCCGGCGGCGCGGAAGGCCCGCGCATACCCGTCGTCGTCGATCGACAGGCCGCGCAACGCCGGGTCGGACGCCAGCACCCGCGCGGTCGCGAGGTCGAGCCGCTCGGAGAGGGCATCGAGCTCGACCGCGTCGGCGATCGTCTCGAGTGCACCGTGCGGCAGGAACCGAGTCAGCGTCGGGATCACGCGCGCCAGTTCGGCGTCGCGCTGGGAGAAGTCCTTGACCCCGTAGAGCTCGTCGAGAAAGAAGCGGGTGGCGTCACGGTATCGCGAAGACGCGAGCAGGTCGGCATGCGTGAAGGCGAGCCGCCGCGCCTGCCAGGCACGCAGCTCGTCCCGGCGCGCGCGGGTCGCCGCGTCCACGCCGTCGAGGGTGCGCAGCGCGGCGACCTCGGCCGCGGCGATGCGGAGTCGTTGCGACGGTTCCATGCCGGCCTGTCGTCGTGGTTCCGCCGCGAGTATGACGCAGCGCAAGCGAGGTCCCGCCGCCCCGGCGCGCCTTTAGAGCCGCGGCTCTAGGCCCGCTCCATAGAATGGGCCGCATGCGAAGACGGACCCTGCTGAAGGCCGGCCTCGTCGGCGGCGCACTGCTGGCGGCGGCGGGTGGCGCTGCGATCGTCGCGAACCGAGATCCGCACCGTGACCGGGACGCCGTGCTCGGCGCGGTCGTGCCCGCCCTCCTGGACGGTGCGCTGCCTTCCGGCGGCGCGCTGCGCGAAGCCGCCGTGCGACGCTGCACCGACGGCGTGGTCGCCGCGATCGCCGGGCTCGCGCCGTCCTCCCAGGCCGAACTCGCGCAGCTGTTCGCCCTGCTGGGCTCCGCGCCGGGCCGGCGGCTGCTCGCCGGGGTGCACGACGACTGGCACGTCGCGGATACCGCCCAGGTCGGTGCGTTCCTGCAGTCGTGGCGGCAGCACCGCTTCGACCTGTTCCGTGGCGGCTATGCCGCGCTCCACGACCTGGTGATCGGTACCTGGTACGCCGATCCCGATGCATGGCCGGCGATCGGCTATGCGGGCCCCCTCCCTCTTTGAACACGCCGGCGAGGCATCGATGAGCAGCTTTCCCGATCCGATCGCCGACGGCCTGGCGCGCGGCTGGCGCGTGCTGGACGCCTCGCGCGACGCGCTGCCCGAGACGCTGCGGGCGGACGTGGCGATCATCGGGACCGGCGCAGGCGGGGGCATCACGGCCGAGGTGCTCGCACGGGCGGGCCTGAAGGTCGTGCTGATCGAAGAAGGCCCGCTCAAGAGCTCTCGGGACTTCTCGATGCGCGAGAACGAGGCCTACCCGCAGCTCTACCAGGAGTCGGCCGCGCGCAAGACGCGCGACCAGGCGATCACGATCCTGCAGGGGCGGTGCGTCGGCGGATCGACGACGGTGAACTGGACCTCGAGCTTTCGCACGCCCGACGACACGCTGCACTGGTGGGGCGAACGCTGGGCGCTGCCGGATCACGACCCGGACACGCTGTCGCCTTGGTTCGCGCAGGCCGAGCGCCGCCTCGGCATCGGACCGTGGCTGGTGCCGCCGAACGAGAACAACGACCTGCTGCGGCGGGGCGCGATGAAGCTCGGCATCCCGGTGCCGGCGATCCCGCGCAACGTCCGCGGCTGCCTGAATCTCGGCTACTGCGGCATGGGCTGCCCGGCGAACGCCAAGCAGTCCATGCTGGTGACGACGATTCCCGTGGCCCTCGACCACGGCGCGACCCTGCTGACGCGGGCCCGCGCCCACCGGTTGCGGATCGCCGGCCGGCGCGTCGAGGCGATCGAGGTGCAGGCGCTCGATGCCGACGGCCTGCGGCCCGCCGGGCGCAGCGTCGAGGTCCGGGCGGACCACGTCGTGCTCGCCGGCGGCGCGATCAACTCGCCCGCGGTGCTGCTCCGCTCGAAGGCGCCGGACCCGCGCGGCATCGCCGGCACGCGGACCTTCCTCCATCCGGTCGTGCTCTCGGTGGCCGACCACGACCGGGAGGTCCGGGGCTTCGAGGGCGCGCCGCAGACCCTCTACACCGACCACTTCCTGGGCATCGACCCGATCGACGGACCGATCGGGTTCAAGCTCGAGGCACCGCCGATCCACCCGGTGCTCTTCGCGGTGAACCTGGCGGGCTTCGGACCCGAGCACGCCGCGGCCATGCAGCGCTTCGCACACGCCCATGCGCTGCTCGCGCTGATGCGCGACGGCTTCCACGAACGGTCGCTGGGCGGGCGCGTGAGCCTGCGCGATGACGGCTCGCCAGTGCTGGACTATCCGCTCGACGAGGTCGTGTTCGACGGAGCCCGCCGTGCGTTCCGCGCGATGGCGGAGATCCAGTTCTCGGCCGGCGCGCGAAGCGTCCGGATCGGCCACGAGCGCGCCACGCCCCAGACGACCCTGGCCGGGCTGCTCGCCGAGCTCGAGCGGCTCGAGCTCGCGCCGTTCGACACCAAGGTGGTCTCGGCGCACGTGATGGGCGGCTGCGCGATGTCGGCGGACGATGCGCGCGGCCTGGTCCGACCGGATGGCCGGCACCATCACCTCGACAACCTGTCGGTCCACGACGGCTCGGTCTTCCCGACTTCGATCGGCGCGAACCCCCAGCTCTCGATCTACGGTATCGTCGCCCGGATGAGCGCAGGACTCGCCAGACAGCTGACCGGACGCGAGCCGGCGCCGCTCGCATGATCGCGCGTCTGCAGCTGTGGCTGCTCGTCGGCCAGTTCGTGCTCGGCACCCTGCTCGCGGCCTGGCTCGCGGGCACCGGACGGACATCGATCGGTGCGGCCATCGCGTTCGGCCTGCTCGCGCCCGTCGCGCTGCATGCGCTCGTGCTGACGGCGGACTTCGCGATCGCGTGGGTCGCACGCGGCGTGCGCCCCGAGGACGACACCCGCCACGGCTTCCTGCGCGGCCTGCGGGCCTGGAGCGTGGCCTGGGTCCGCGAGATCGTCGACTCGACCCGCACCTTCAGCTATGCGCAGCCGCTGCTGGCGCGCCGCGCGTTCGCGGTGGGCGCACCGCACGACCAGCGGCTGCCGGTGCTCCTCATCCACGGCTACTTCTGCAACCGGGCACTGTGGCGCCCGATGGCCGCCCGCCTCGTCGCCGGCGGACATGCGGTCGAGGCGATCGACCTGGAGCCGCCGTTCGCGTCGATCGACGACTACGCGCCGCGCATCGCCGAGGCGGTCGACGCGCTGCGCGCCCGCACCGGCGCACCTCAGGTCGCCCTGATCGGACACAGCATGGGGGGGCTCGCGGCGCGCGCGTACCTGCGCGCCTGCGGTGACGCGGCGGTCGCCTGCGTGGTCACGCTCGGCACGCCGCACCGCGGCACCATCCACGCCCGCTTCGGCCGGGGCCGCAACGTGCGCCAGATGCGTCGAGACAGCGATTGGCTGAGAGGTCTCGCGGCCGAGGAGCCGCGCGAGCGGCTCGAACGGTTCACGGTGATCCTGTCCTGGCAGGACAACATCGTCGCGCCCCAGGCGATCCAGACGCTGCCCGGCGCTCGCACCGTGATGCTCCACGGACTGGGCCACATCAGCCTCGCCTACGACGCGCGGGTCGCCCGGATCGTGCTCGAGGCGCTCGCCGCGGCGGAGGCCGGACGCCCGGCTCGGGCCGCCTCCTCGCGCGCATCCGATTCGGTGCCGACGCCCGGCTGACCCGCCCCGGGCGCCACGGGCCGCACCGGGGACGGGATCGGGGGCGACCCTGCCCCCGACCGCGGCCGCCTCAGAAGTGGATGCCCCGCATCAGCTGCTGGAACGCCACCTGGTCGGCCGACAGCTGCGGCGGCTTGTCGCCCTTCGCGCCCTTCGCACCCTTGGCCGCGTCCGAATCGGGGAACATGCGGAACGAGGTGTTCATCACGATCTGCGCCAGACGCGGCACCGTCGCGTGCAGCACGGCTCCAGCGATCCCCAGCCGGGTCGCGATCCGAACGGGCTTGTACACGATGGCCTGGACGATCATGTCGCCGGCTTCCTCGGGTGACAGCGTGGGCACGTTGTTGTACAGCTTGGTCGGCGCGATCATCGGCGTGCGCACCAGCGGCATGTTGATGGTGGTGAAGCGCACTCCGAGGTCGGAGTACTCCGACGATGCGCACATCGTCCACGCATCCAGCGCCGACTTCGACGCGACGTAGGCCGAGAAGCGTGGCGCGTTGGTCAGCACGCCGATCGACGAGATGTTGATCACCTGCCCGCGCTTCTTCTCGACCATGCCCGGCAGCACGCCCATCGTCGTGCGGATGGCCCCGAAGTAGTTGAGCTGCATGCAGCGCTCGAAGTCGTGGAAGCGCTCCTGGCTCGACTCGATCGCCCGGCGGATCGAACGGCCGGCATTGTTCACCAGGATGTCGACGCCGCCGTGGGTCTCGATCAGCCATTTGACCATCCGGTCGACGTCGGCCATGTCGGCGAGATCGACCGAGAAGGTATGGAGCGTGTGGCCGTCGGCCTCGACGAGCGCCCGGGCCTCGTCGAGCTTCTCCTGGTCTCGGCCGCAGACGATCGTGGTGGCGCCGGCCTCGGCGATCTTGCGGGCGGCCGCCAGTCCGATGCCCGACGAGCCGCCGGTGATCAGCACGACCTTGCCGGCGACCTGCCCGCGCAGGGTCCGGTCGATCTGGAGATCCGGGTCGAGGTGACGCTCCCAGTAGTCCCACAGCACCCAGGCGTAGTCGGGCAGCCGCGGCACGCCGATCCCGCTGCCCTTGAGCGCCGCGGTGGTGTACCGGCAGTCGAAGCGGGTCGGGTAGTTGACGAAGTCGAGGATGTCGTCGGGCAGCCCGAGGTCCTTCATGATCGCCCCGCGGATCCGGCGGATCGGGGTCAGCGCCATCAGGCTCTTCTTGACGCCGCGCGGCACGAAGCCGAGCAGCGCCGCGTTGACGCGGATCGTCATCTTCGGCGAATGCGCCGCGGTCGCGAACGCGTTCAGGACGTCGCCGACGCGCATCGGCTCGGGATCGACCAGGTGGTAGCAGTCGGACTCGTGGGTCTTGGCGTGCGCGATCAGATCCATCGCGTCGACCACGAAGTCGACCGGCACGATGTTGATCCGTCCGCCCTCGATGCCGATCGTCGGCATCCACGGCGGCAGCAGCTGCCGCATCCGCTGGATGAGCTTGAAGAAGTAGTACGGACCGTCGATCTTGTCCATCTCGCCGGTCTTCGAGTCGCCGACGACCAGGCCGGGGCGAAAGACCAGGAACGGCACCTTGCACTCGTCCCGCACGACCTTCTCGGAATCGTGCTTGGTGGCGAAGTACGGGTGATCGAGCCCCTCGGCCTCGTCGAACATGTCCTCGCGGAAGATGCCCTCGTACAGGCCCGCCGCGGCGATCGACGACACGTGGTGGAAGCGACCGGCCTTGATCGCGTTGGCGAACGCGACGACGTTGCGCGTGCCGTCGACGTTCACGCGGAGCTGGCTGTCGGCATCGGCCTTCAGGTCGTAGATCGCGGCGAGGTGGAAGAAGTGGGCGATCTTGCCGTCGTACTTCTTGCGGTCGGCGGCCTTGATGCCCAGCCCGGGCTGGACGAGGTCGCCCTGCACGGCGACGGCGCGGCTCGAATCGACGCCCCAGAAATCGAGGAGGGGCTGCACCCGATCGGGCGACGCGTCGCGGATCAGGAAGTGCACGACGGCGCCGCGGCGCTGCAGCAGCTTGCGGACAAGGCGCCTGCCGATGAAGCCGCTGGCGCCGGTCACGAAATAGATCATCCTCGAATCCTCCTCGTCGTTGGTCTTGGCCGGGCGGCGCAGGGCGGCGCGCGGGGTTGGACGGATGATTGCACCGCGACGGGGGGCGCGGCAACCCGCTCGCCGGGACGCCCGGGACGATTAGGGTGCGCCCTCTAGGCACTCTGCCTACACTTCCTTCATCGCCGGTCCCAACGATGCGGCGCGAATCCCTCGAATCCACGACAGGAGCAGCGACCATGGTCAAGAAGACGAAACCGGCGACCGACAGCAAGGCGGACAACCAGCTCGCCGCCGCCGTGAAGGACTCCGCCCAGCAGATCTGGCTGGCGGGGCTCGGCGCCTTCGCGAAAGCGCAGGAAGAAGGCAACAAGGTCTTCGAGGCGCTGGTCAAGGAAGGCAAGGACATCCAGAAGCGCACCCGCGCGACGGCCGAGGAGAAGCTCGGTGCCGTCACCGGGCGCGTGGGCAACGTCGCTGGCAACCTCGGCACGGTCGCGGGCAGCCTGTCGAAGCAGGCGACCGACTCGTGGGACCGCCTCGAGACCGTGTTCGAGGAGCGTGTCGCACGCGCCCTGAACCGCCTCGGCGTGCCGACCAACAGCGACGTCCAGGCGCTGATCGCCCGGGTCGATGCGCTCAACGCGTCGGTGCAGTCGCTCGGCGGCAAGCCGGCCCGTGCGCCGCGGGCCGCCGCGGCCCGCAAGGCCCCGGCGAAGGCGAGCCGTGCGCCGAAGGCCGCGAAGGCGACCAAGGCGGCGAAGGCCGCTCCGGCCGCCCCGGCCGCCAAGGCGCCGCGCGCCCCGCGCAAGGCCGCCAAGAAACCCGCGGCGCCGGCGGCTGAGTGAGCCCGGCACCGACGGGCCGCACGAGCGGTCCGTCGGGACGCGCCATGCGCACCCGGTCCTCCCGCCGCCCCGCCGTCGGCATCGCGCTCGCAGGCGGCGGCTTTCTCGGCGCCGCCTATGAACTCGGGGCGCTGGCCGCGCTGTCCGAATCGATCGACGGCCTGGATCTCACCGAACTCGACGTCTACGTGGGCGTGAGTGCCGGTGCGTTCCTCGCGGCCGGCCTCGCGCACGGCCTGACGCCGCATGCGATGGTCCGGATGTTCGTCGAGACCGAACTCGGCGACGGCCGCTTCGACCCGGCATCGCTGCTGCGCCCGGCCTGGGCCGAATTCGGCACGAGGCTGGCCGACGTGCCGAGGGTGGCCGCCGACATCGCCGGCGAAGTCCGCAGGGGCCTGCTGCACGGCGGGCTCGGGACGGCCGCCTGGCGGGGTGTCGATCGGGCCGCGAGCCTGCTGCCGACCGGCGTGATCGACGCGACGCCCGCCGAGGTCAAGCTCGCCCGACTGCTGTCCGAGGCGGGTCGCACCAATCGCTTCGACGCCTTGCGGCCGGCGCTGCGCATCGTCGCCACGGACATCGATACCGGCGAATCGATCGCCTTCGGCGGCCCCGGAACCGAGCACGTCCCCGTCTCGCGGGCCGTGCTGGCGTCCTCCGCGGTCCCGGGGCTGTTCCCGCCGGTGCGGATCGACGGACGCTGGTTCGTCGACGGCGCGCTGAACAAGACCCTGCACGCTTCGATCGCGCTGCAGGAGGGTGCGCGCCTCGTGCTGTGCCTCAATCCGCTGGTGCCGTACAACGCCGGGCCCGGGGGGCCGCCCGCCGAGATGGCCCGGCGCGGCCTGGGCGCGGTGCTGGCCCAGACCGTCCGGACAGCCATCCGCTCGCGGATGAGCGTCGGCCTGGAGAAGTACCGCGCGACCCATCCCGAGGCGGACGTCCTCCTGTTCGAGCCGCGCTCTGACGATGCCACCACGTTCTTCACCCGCATCTTCAGCACGTCGAGCCGCCGCGGGCTCTGCGAGCACGCCTACCGGCAGACCCGCGCCGACCTGCTGGCGCGTGCGTCGACGCTCGCTCCCGTCCTCGCCCGCCACGGACTGCGGCTGAACGAGGCGCGTCTCGCCGATCCGATGCATGCGCTGGTGCGCGAGCCGTCGCGCCCGCTGCCGCGCACCGGACGCCTGGGGCATGCGGCGCGACGGCTCGGCCACGCACTCGACGACCTCGAGCGGGTGGTGCGGCTCTCCGGGCACCCCTGAGCCCGCGGGCGCGCCGGCGCCCCGATGCTATGCTCGGCCGTGCCCCGCACGAAAGACGGGCGCACCGGAGGAAGACCGATGCCGACCCAGCGCAAGCCGCCCCGACGCACGCGCGAGCGCATCCTCGAGGTGTCGCTGCGGCTGTTCAACGACCAGGGCGAACCCCAGGTCACGACCAGCGCGATCGCCGACGAGATGAACATCTCGCCCGGGAACCTCTACTACCACTTCCGCAACAAGGAAGACATCGTCGACGCGCTGTTCGAGCAGTTCGAACGCGACATGGACGCGCTGCTGCGCCTGCCGGGCGATCGGAACGCGGACGTCGAGGATGCATGGCTGTTCCTGCACCTGCTGTTCGAGACGATCTGGACCCACCGCTTCGTCTACCGGGACCTGAGCGACCTGCTCACCCGCAACCGCAAGGTGGAACTGCGCTTTCGCGGCATCCTCGAGCGCAAGACCGGCGCGGCCCGGGCGCTGTGCGACGGACTGGCCGCGCGCGGCCAGCTCCGGGCGACCGACTTCGAGATCGAGGCCCTGGCGACGAACATGGTGGTGGTGGCCACCTGGTGGCTGTCCTACGAGTACGTGCGCGACGCGCGACGCTTCGGGCAGGCAGGCCACCAGGGCGCAGCGCTCGCGCGCGGCGCGTTCCAGGTGCTCGCGCTCACCGGCGCCTACCTCGAGGGCGATGCGAGGGCCCTGTTCGAGCGGCTCGCGCGCGAATACCTGCGGCCCTGATCAGCCCAGGAACGGCAGCAGGCCGCCGGTACGCCGTCGCCATGCCGCGTGCTCGGCGCCGAAGCGGGCGGCGAGCAGTCCGTCCTCGAAGCGGTGCTTGATCCACAGCACGCCGACGAGCCAGACCCCTGCGGCCACCGAAGGCAGGCCGCCGGCGAGCGCGCCGGGCAGCACGATCGCCAGCAGCGCGGTGTACATCGGGTGCCGGATCCAGCGGTACGGTCCGTCGGTGACCAGTCGGGGATGCGCGTCGGGCAGCGGCGTCACCGAGAACGCGCGCCGCTGCCTGACCGTCATCCAGACCGCCGCCCAGGCGCCGAGCCCCACTCCGAGCAGCTGGACCGCGACGCCCGCCGGCCAGGGCGACAGCCGCGGCCCGAGCACCAGCCATCCGGCCAGCGCGCCGAACTGCGCGGCGACCAGCAGACGACCCCGGGTCGCGTCGTCCATCGCACCCTGCGTCACCGCATGAATCCCATCGGCTTGCTGAAGCGCACGTCGGGCTTGGCGCGGTGCTCGCGCTCGAGCTGCTCGACGAAGGCCTCCGGGTCCGCGTCCTCGCCGAGCAGCGCGCCCTGCCGCTTGACCACGGCGAAGTCGCCCGGCGCCAGCAGCTCGAGGCGCCCGAGCCGCTCGGCGAAGGCCGCGGGCACCGCCGCCGCGGCGCCTGCATCGAGCACCTCGGGATCGGTGACGCCGTCCGGCGGCAGCCAGCCCAGCGCCTCCACCGCGAACATCCGCAGCCGCTGGGCCGCGGTCAGCGGCAGGAACCGCAGCTTGAAGGCGAAGCGGCGCAGGGCCGCCTCGTCGATGCGGTCGAACAGGTTGGTGGTGCAGATGAAGACGCCATCGAAGCGCTCCATGCCCTGCAGCATCTCGTTGACCTCGCTGACCTCGTAGTTGCGCACCGCCATCTGGCGGTTCTGCAGGAACGAATCGGCCTCGTCGAGCAGCAGCACCGCCTGTTCGCGGGTCGCGTCGGCGAACATCTTCGCCATCTGCTGCTCGGTCTCGCCGACGTACTTGCTCATCAGGTCGGAGGCGCGCTTGATCATGAGCGGCCGTTCGAGGCTGCGCGCGACGTGCTCGCCGAGCGCGGTCTTGCCGGTGCCGGGCAGCCCGTAGAAGCACAGCGTCGCACGCGGGCGGACCTGCAGCGCCTTGATGATCCGCTCGACCGGATGCCGCGTCTCGACGTTGAGCAGCGACAGGTCGTAGCGGGTCGGCGACGCCCGGAACTCGGGCTCGTCGTCGGCGCGGCCGAGTGCCCGATCCGCCCGTTCGAGCTGACGCTCGATCAGCGCCTCGACCGGGTCGCCGACCACGTCCCGGGTCAGGCGCGCGAAGCGGGCCGCCGACTGGATCTGCGCCGGGGTGACCTGCTTGCGCGCGGCGATCTTCGCGACGAAGGCGTCGCTCACGCCCAGCTCGGCGAGGTGCCGGCGCGCGATGGTCTCGCGCACCCGCTGCGGCGGATTGGCGAGCTCCAGATGGAACTGGAAGCGACGGCGGTAGGCCGGGTCGATCTGGCCGATGGAGTTCGACACCCAGATCGTCGGCACCGGATTCTGCTCGAGGGTCTGGTTGACCCACGCCTTGCCGTTCACCGCGCCGCCGCGCGCCTCCTCGGCACCGAACAGGTTCAGGACCGGCTCGCTGATCGGCGGGAACACGTCCTCGACCTCGTCGAAGAGCAGCGCCGCACCCTGACGGCCCTTCAGGAACGCCTGAGAGACCTGCAGCGAGCGGTAACGCTCCTTGCCCGACAGACTGTTGCCGTCGCGATCGAGGCAGTCGACCTCGTAGAGCTCGCAGCCCGCCGACGTCGCGATCAGCCGCGCGAACTCGGTCTTGCCGGTGCCCGGCGGCCCGTACAGGAGCACGTTGACGCCCTTCTCGCGCCCCCGGATGGCGGCCGACAGCAGCGCGACCAGGTAGCGGGCGTCGTCGCCGACATGAGGAAAGTCGTCGATCGTGAGCGCCGACGGGCTGGCCGGACGCGTGAAGGCCGCCATCATCTCGCCTTCGGTCGCGTACTCCGCGGTGAGCACGCCGAGCAGCTTGTCGGAGACCCGCATCAGGTCGCCGAGATCGGTGATCGCGTGCTCGGCGATCGGCGTCTCGACCAGCCCGAGCGACTCCAGCCGCCCCCCCGAGCGCAGCGCCGCCGCGGCCTCCCCGGCCTGCACGCCGAGCACCTGCGCGAGCATGCCGTAGGCCTCCTGCGCGCTGGCGGCCTTGCAGTCGACGAGGACCGGGCGCAGGTCGCGCTGGTAGCGACAGAGCGACGCATGGAGCAGGATCGCCCGTTCGCACGCGGTCAGTCCGAGCACGCGGGCGAGCATGTCGACGTTGTCGACCAGCCGGATCCGCTGCTTGCCGAGCCGTGCGTCGAATCGGTCCGCGGAGAGCTGGAAGACCCGCAGCAGTTCCTTGCCGTTGAGCTTGACGAACTCGTCGAGGTAGTAGTGGATCGCCGTGTCGTCGTACAGGCCGTTCCAGGCGCCGTGCCGCGCCATGAACTCCTCGGGCGAGAGCTCGCCGGCCCCGGCCCAGGCGGGGGCCTCGATGCAGCGCCGGGCGACGTAGGTCTGGAGCCGCACGAAGGTCGGCCGCGGCCAGAGCAGCCACCGGCCGGCGAGCGTGACCACGTTGTTGATGTCGCGGCGCAGGTTGAAGCGCGGACCGAGCGCGAGCACGGTCCGCAAGGCGAAGCGTGCGCACATCAGGTCGAGCGCGGTCGCGTGCTCGAGCGCCGGCGGGTCGAGGACGGGTTCGTCATCCGGGGGGAGCGCAGTGGGGGTCATCGTCCGGCCTTCCAGGGGCGTGCGTGGAGCCATCCTAACGCTGGAATCGACGTCACGGCCGACTTCGGGTAAGGTGTTCCGTATACGGTATTCGTGCAGTCCGAACCGCATCTGGAGTCGTCTCCGCCGTCGTCTCCGTACCCGTCTCCGTACCCGTCTCCGTACCCGTCTCCGTACCCGTCTCCGCAGCCGTCCGAACCGCCTCCGTGCCGCCCCGCCCCGCCCCCCGCCTGACCGCCCTCGACGCCGCGCCCGCGCTGGTCGAGCGGACCTATCGCGCGCTGCTCGACGCGATCGTGGCCGGCGAGCTCGCGCCCGGCGAGCGGCACACGCAGGAGGCCCTGGCCGAGCGGCTCGGCGTGTCGCGCCAGCCGGTGCTGCAGGCGCTGCTGCTGCTGCGCAGCCAGGGGCTGGTCAAGGACGAGCCGAACCGGCGCGGCGTCGAGGTCGCGCCGCTCACCGCCGCATTCGTGCAGCACCTGTACGGCGTGCGCGGCGCCCTCGACGCGCTGGCGGCCCGCTCCGCGGCCTATCGGCCACGGCCCGAGCTGCGCGAGCCGGGTGCCGCACTGATCCGCGCCGGCCGTGCCGCCGCGGCCGCCGGCGACCTGCGCGCGATGGTCGATGCCGACGTGGCCTTCCATCGCTTCCTGTACGACGCCGCACACAATCCGGTGCTGGTGGAGACCGCCGAAGTCCATTGGCTGCACACCCGCCGCGCGATGGCGACCTACCTTCGGCAGACCGCGTCGCTGCGCGCGGTCTGGAACGAGCACCTGGCGATCCTGAACGCGGTGGTGCGCGGCGACGCGCGCCTCGCCGAACGGCTGGCCCACGAGCACTGCGAGGCCTCCGCGCTGACGATGCTGCGCGCGGCCGTCCACCACGACACGCCGGCAGCGGCCGGCGACACCCCCACGAGGAGGAGACGATGAAGCTGACCCAGGAACAGATCGAGCGCTTCGAGCGCGATGGCTACCTGTTCTTCCCCGGACTGTTCAGCCCCGAGGAAATGGCCGTGCTCAAGGCCCAGGTGCCGTCGCTGTACGCGCAGCACCGGCCCGAGATCATCCGCGAGAAGGGTTCGGACGCCGTCCGCACCGTGTTCGCCGCACACCTGATGAACGAGGGATTCGCCAAGCTCGGTCGTCATCCGCGGATGATCGGCCCGGCCGAGCAGCTCTTCGGCGAACCGGTGTACATGCATCAGTTCAAGGTCAACGGCAAGCAGGCCTTCGACGGCGATGTCTGGCAGTGGCACCAGGACTACGGCACCTGGCAGGCCGACGACGACATGCCCGACGCGCGTGCGATGAACGTCTCGGTGTTCCTCGACGAGGTCAACGAGTTCAACGGGCCGCTGCTGTTCATCCCGGGGTCGCACAAGGCCGGCGCGCTCGCCGCGAGCCACGACCTGTCGACCACCAGCTACCCGCTGTGGACCATCGACGAACGCACGATCACCGACCTGGTCGATCGCGGCGGCATCGTCGCCCCGAAGGGCCCTGCCGGCTCGATGCTGCTGTTCCATTCCTGCCTGGTGCACGGTTCGCCGTCGAACATGTCGCCCTGGAACAGGACGATCGTGTACCTGAGCCTGTGCGCGGTCTCGAACCACATCCGCCGCTTCAAGCGGCCGGACTACATCGCGCACCGCGACTTCACGCCGATCACCGCGCTCGCCGACGACTGCCTGACCGACCGCTCGGTGCGCATCGCCGAGCTCCCGCTCGCCCAGCCCGCCTGAGACCCGTCGCGCGATGAATCTCCACAGGATGCTCCAGCAGCGGGCGGCCGAAGGCCGGCCCCTGCGCGTCGGCCTGATCGGTGCCGGCAAGTTCGGCTCGATGTATCTGTCGCAGGCACTTCGAACGCCGGGCATGCACCTGGTCGGCGTCGCCGACCTGCAGCCGGCCCGCGCCAAGGCGGCCCTCAAGCGCGTCGGCTGGCCCGCGGCCCGGCTCGGCGCGCGCAGCTTCGCCGATGCCGTCGCGCGCGGCACGACGCGCATCGTCGACGATGCGTTCGCGCTGATCGCGGCACCCGAGCTCGACGTCATCATCGATGCGACCGGCCATCCGGCGGCCGGCATCGCCCACGTGCTGGCCTGCTGCGAACACGGCAAGCACGTGGTGATGGTCAACGTCGAGGCCGACGCGCTGGCCGGCCCCCTGCTCGCCCGCCGCGCGCAGGAGGCGGGCATCGTCTACTCGCTCGCCTACGGCGACCAGCCGGCGCTGATCTGCGAGATGGTCGACTGGGCCCGTACCGCCGGCTTCGAGGTGGTGGCCGCCGGCAAGGGCACGAAGTACCTGCCCGAGTACCACGCCTCCACGCCCGAGACGGTCTGGCCGCACTACGGCATCGCGCCCGAGGACGCACGCGCGGGCGGCATGAACGCGCAGATGTTCAACTCGTTCCTCGACGGCACGAAGTCGGCGATCGAGATGGCGGCGGTCGCCAACGCGACCGGCTTGACGCCCGCGCCCGACGGCCTGGCCTTTCCGCCCTGCGGCGTCGACGACCTGCCCCACCTGCTGCGCCCCGTGGCCGACGGCGGCGTGCTGCATCACCGAGGGCAGGTCGAGGTGATCTCGAGCGTGGAGCGCGACCGTCGCCCGGTGTTCCGCGACCTGCGCTGGGGCGTCTACGTCACCTTCGCCGGCGACTCGGACTACGTGCGGCGCTGCTTCAAGGAGTACGGCCTTCACACCGACTCCAGCGGCAACTTCACCGCGATGTACAAGCCGTACCACCTGATCGGCCTCGAGCTCGGCATCAGCGTCGCGTCGGTCGGGCTGCGCCGCGAACCGACGGGCGCGGCCGACGGCTGGCGCGGCGACGTGGTCGCCACCGCCAAGCGCGACCTGAAGGCCGGCGAGACGCTCGACGGCGAAGGCGGCTTCACCGTCTACGGCAAGCTGATGCCCGCGACCGATTCGCTGGCGGCCGGCGGGCTGCCGCTGGGCCTGGCGCACGGCGTCAAGCTGAAGAAGGCGGTGGCCGCGGGCCGCCCGGTCTGCTGGGCGGACGTGGCGATCGACGAGACGCAGCCGGCGGTGGCGTTCCGCCGCGAGATGGAGCGGACCTTCGGCGCCGCGTTCAGCGGTGCATCGTCGCGGCCGCGATCGTCGCGAGCCCGAGCGCGAGGTTGACCATCACCAGCGTCCGGATGCGGCCGAGCCCGGCGGCCGCATCCGGGTAGCGCTGCTCGGCGACCGCCGCGCGGACCTTCGGGAACACCGCGTGCGCGATCACGACGAACACCACCGTCATCACGGCCGCGATCCCCGCCATCGCGTGCCAGCCCGGCGGCGCATTGGCCGGCCCCACCTGCACGAAGCGGGTCAGGCCCGTCGCCCACAGCAGCACGACCGCCAGCGCGATCCAGCGCAGGAAGCGCCCGAGCGCGCCGGCCAGCAAGGGCACGCGCTGCGGCGGGGGCAGTTCCATCGCCGCGGGCCGCAGGCAGAACTGCATGAAGAACATGCCGCCGACCCAGACAGCGGCCGAGGCGACGTGGACGAAGGCGAGCACGGATTCCATGGATCGGAGTCTGACACAGCCCCCGGCGGGCGCGTCCGATGACACCGCCGCGCGGATCGGCGACACTCGGGCACACCCGATGCACGCGGCCCGAAGGCTGCGGCCCACGAGGAGACCGATGCAGATCTCGACCCTGGACATGTCCCGGCGGCAGGCCCGCGAGCGGCCGGACGCCGTCGCCTGGGCGGCCCCCGATCGCGACTGGACCTTCGGCGTCGTCGAGCGGCTGACCAACCGCCTCGCCCACGCGCTGACCGCGCTCGGCATCGGCCGGGGCGACCGGGTCGCCATCCTCACGAAGCACCAGCCCGAGTGCGCGATGCTCATCCAGGCCGCGCAGAAGATCGGCGCGGTGTGCATGCCCGTGAACTGGCGGCTCGCCCCGCCCGAGGTGCAGTACATCGTCGGCGACGGACGGGCCGCGTTCCTGATGGTCGACCGCGAATTCGAGTCGGTGGCCGCGGCACTCGATGCGCCGACCCTCCGGGCGACGGTGGCCACCCGGAGCGGCGGCGCGCTGCCCGGCTGGGAGGACTGGGTGGCCGGACAGCCCGACACCGACCCGGGCTTCGCGCCCGGGCCCGACGACATCGCGCTGCAGCTCTACTCGTCGGGCACCACCGGCCTGCCCAAGGGCGTCGAGCTCTCGCACCGCGCGATGGCGCACTCCCACGTCAACGGCGTCTCCCAGGAGTGGGCGTACGACCCGCTGGTGCACGTGAACCTGAACGTGCTCCCGGCGTTCCACATCGCCGGCGCGGGCGTCGCGCTGATGACCCACGCCTTCGGCGGGCGCAGCATCACGATGCCCGACTTCGACCCCGTCGCCGCGCTCGATGCGATCGAGCGCGAGGGCGTCACCCATGCCTTCCTCGTGCCGGCCATGATCCAGTTCATGCTGCAGGTGCCCGGAGTCGAGCGACGGAACCTCTCCTCGCTGCGGATGATCTCGTACGGGGCCTCGCCGATCAGCGACCGCGTGCTGACCGATGCGATGCGCGTGTTCGGCTGCGGCTTCCTGCAGGTCTACGGGCTGACCGAGACCTGCGGCGCGGTGACCGCGCTGCGCGCGCACGACCATGCGACCGAGGGCCCGAAGGCCGCGCTGCTGCGCTCGGCCGGACAGCCGATGACCGACGTGGATGTGCGCGTCGTGCGCCCGGGCACGCGCGAGGACTGCCCCGACGACGAAGTCGGCGAGCTGTGGATCCGCTCGCCGAAGAACATGACCGGCTATTGGGGCAAGCCCCAGGCGACCGCCGAGGCCTTCGAGCCGGGCGCACCCGGCGAGCCGCCCTGGTTCCGCACCGGCGACGCCGGCTACTGGCGCGGCGGCTACCTGTTCCTGCACGACCGGCTCAAGGACATGATCGTCTCGGGCGGCGAGAACATCTATCCGGCCGAGGTCGAGAACGCGCTGATGCAGCATCCGGCAGTCGCCGACGGCGCCGTGATCGGCGTGCCGGACGAACGCTGGGGCGAGGCGGTCAAGGCCGTGGTCGTGCTCAAGCCCGGCGCCGAGGCCGACCCCGCGTCGATCGTCGCCTGGATGCGCGATCGCATCGCCCACTACAAGTGCCCCAAGAGCGTCGACGTCGTCGACGCCATCCCGCGCAACCCGAGCGGCAAGATCCTCAAGCGCGTGCTGCGCGAGCCCTACTGGGCCGGCCGCGACCGGCGGATCGCCTGAGACCGTAGACCCTGGAGACGATGCGATGACCCCCGTGATCCGAGAGATCGCCACCGGACTGAAGTTCCCCGAAGGCCCGATCGCCCTGCCCGACGGCGACGTGCTGCTGGTCGAGATCGCCCGCGGCACGCTGTCGCGCGTCAAGCCCGACGGCCGCGTCGAGGTCGTCGCGCACACCGGCGGCGGCCCGAACGGCGCGGCGATGGGGCCGGACGGCAAGGTCTGGATCTGCAACAACGGCGGCTTCCAGTGGATCGACATGGGCGGTGGCCGCATCCGCCCCGCGCACCAGCCGCCCGACTACTCGGGCGGGCGCATCGAGCGCGTCGACCTCGCGACCGGCGCCGTCGAGGTGGTCTACACCCACGGTCCGAACGGCCCGCTGCGCGGCCCGAACGACCTGGTCTTCGACGCCGACGGCGGCCTGTGGTTCACCGACCTGGGCAAGACCCGGCCCCGCGACCTCGACTACGGCGCGGTCTACTACGCGCGGCCCGACGGCTCGTCGATCGTCGAGGTGGTTCAGCCGATGCTGACCCCGAACGGCATCGGCCTGTCGCCCGACGGCAAGCGGCTCTATGTCGCCGAGACGCGGGCCGGACGGCTCTGGGCGTGGGACATCGAGGGACCGGGTCGCGTGCGCAAGCAGCCGTTCCCGTCGCCGTGGGGCGGCACGCTGATGGTCGACATGTCGACCTACCGGCTGTTCGACTCGCTGGCGGTGGATGCGGCGGGCAACGTGTGCATCGCCTCGCTGATGGAGGGCGGCATCACGGTCGTCCCGCCCGAGGGGGGCGAAGTCGAGTTCGTCCCGATGCCGGACGTCTACACCACGAACCTGTGCTTCGGCGGACCGGACCTGAAGACGGCCTTCGTCACGCTGTCGACGACCGGCAAGCTGGTCTCGATCGAGTGGCCGCGGGCGGGGACGCCGCTGAACTTCCTGAACCGCTGAACGTCCCGGTCCGGCGCGGGCCCGGGCCGGAGCCGGGCCTGCCGACCGGTCCGAGGCGGGTCAGAACCGCGAGCCGGGCTGCGCCAGGAACGCGATCTCCTCGGGGGTCGACGCCCGTCCGAGCGCCTCGTTGCGATGCGGGAACCGTCCGAAGCGCTGCACCACCTCGAAGTGCTTCACCGCCCACTCGTGATAGCTGCCGGCCTGCGGGTCGTCTCGCAGCAGGCCGAGCAGGCGTACCGCCTCGCGCTGGTCGTCGATCGACTCGGAATGCTCGAACGGCAGGTAGACGAACACGCGCTCGAGCGGCGCGAGCGCGCGATCGCGGCCGGCGGCGACCAGCGCGCGGGCGGTGGCGAGCGCCCGCGGATCGAGCGCGAACGCACGCGCCTCGCCTCGGAACAGGTTGCGCGGGAACTGGTCGCAGACCACGAGCAGCGCGAGCGCGCCGGTGTCGCTGCCGTCCCAGCCGGCGAGCCCGCCGGCCGCCGCCTCGTCCACCACCGCGCCGAATCGCGTGCGGATCGTGTCGTCGAAGGCCAGGTCCTTGCGGAACCAGACCTCGCGCGCGCGGCCGCGCTCGGACGAGCCGGGCTCGCCGAACCAGAAGTCGAGGATCTCGGCGACCCGGGGATCGGCCGCGCTCATCCCATGCCCCTCATGCGAACTCGATCGTGACGCGCCGCGTGCGCGCGCTCTTCTTCTCGATCTTGGCGATCCGCAGCGCGCCGATCTCCGCCGTGTTCGACACGTGCGTGCCGCCGCAGGGCTGCAGGTCGACCCCGTCGATGCGCAACAGCCGCACGCGGCCGAAGCCCATCGGCGGCTTGACCGACATCGTGCGCACGAGGTCGGGCTGGGCGGCCAGTTCGTCGTCGGTGATCCAGTCGATCGCGACCGGGTGCGCCCCGGCGATCAGCCGTTCGAGCCCCGCCTGGAGCAGCTCGCGATCGAGCGGCTCGACGGTGGCGAAGTCGAGCCGGGCGTAGCCCGACGTGATCGAGCAGCCGTCGACCGGATGGGGCACCAGCGCGCACAGCAGGTGGGTCGAGGTGTGCAGACGCATGTGGCGGTGGCGCCGGTCCCAGTCGATCGCGGCGACCACGGCGTCGCCCGGACGCAGCGCGGCGGCGGCCTCGGCCGACTCGGGCGCCGGCACGTGCAGCGCGTCATCGGGACCCGCGCCCTCGGCGCGCGACTTGCGGGTGTCGCCGATCACGATCACCTGCCCGTCGTCGCGGGTCAGCGTGCCGGTGTCGGCCGCCTGGCCGCCGCCGAGCGGGTAGAACACCGTCCGGTCGAGCAGCACGCCCTCCGGCCCGACCGAGACCACGCGCGCGGTGCACTCGCGCAGGTAGGCGTCGGCGCGGAACAGGGCTTCGGTGCTCATGAACTCTCCTAAGGCGTATCGAACAGCGCATGCTCGAGCGCGACCGGATCGATCGCGCGGCCGAGCATCTCGGGGGGCAGCATCGCGACCACCGTCATCAGCGCGTCGAACTGCGGCTGGAAGGCGTCGATCAGCGTCTGGGGATCGGGGCACAGCTTGCGGTCGGCGATCACGCCGAACTGCACGCCGCCGGCATACGACAGGATCGACACGCCCAGGCCGATGTCGCCCGACTGCGGCACCCAGAACATCATGCGAGACAGCCTGCGGCCGGCGAGCGACAGCAGCGCCTTCGGACCGGGCACGTTGGTCATCACGGCGGTCGCCTTGCCCGACAGGTACTGCAGGATCGGGTCCTGCACGAGCTTCGGCGCATGACCGACGACCTCGAGGAGCGTGTAGGCCAGCACCGCCTGGTAGCCCCCCTTGAGCTCGTCCATCCGTCGGCGCACTTCCTGCAGCCGGGCGATCGGATTCGCGAAGCCGACCGGCAGTTCGAGCGGCACCAGGCCGAAACGGTTGCCCAGGCGGATCGGTCCGTCGGTCGAGCGCAGGTTCACCGGCACCATCGCCCGGATCTCGCAGCCCTCGGTGTCGTCGCCGCGGCCCCGCAGGTAGGTCCGAAGCGCGCCCGCCACGCAGGACAGCAGCACGTCGTTGACCGAGGCGCCGAGCGCGCGGCACACCAGCTTCACGTCGTCGAGCGGCAGCGGCTCGTTCCAGGCGATGCCCTTGGCGACGCCGGGCACGCCCTTGAGGCAGCTGGGCGAGTCGGCGCCCATCAGCGCGATGCGCGCCGCGTCGACCACCACGCGCTGGCCGACCTGCGCGTAGTCGGCCAGCCGTTCGGGCTCGCCGGCCAGCTTCATCGAACCGCCGATGGCGGCGCCCGTCGCCTCGATCGCACGGACCGCCCCCTTCGTGAGCGGCTGCAGGAACGGCCGCCACGGATTGGACAGCACGGCCGCGTCACCGTGCTCGCTGCCGTCGTCGGCATCGCGCCGCCGCCGCGGGCGGCCGGTCGGCGCGGGCGCGTCGTCCGTCAGGCTGAGCATCACGCGGACCAGCGCGATGCCGTCGGCGATGCAGTGGTGGATCCGGGCCACCAGTGCGTCGGTGCCCCGGTAGTTCGAGACCAGATGGAACTGCCAGAGCGGCCGGTCGGCGTCGAGCGGGGTGATCGCGAGCTCGGCGACGAAGGCCTGCAGCTGCGCGTCGGTGCCCTCGCCGTCGAGGCGGTGGCGCTGCAGGTGGACGTCGAGATCGAAGCGGTCGTCGTCGACCCACCAGGCGGTGCCCGCGGCGTCGAACTCGACGCGCTGGCGGAACCGGTCGAAGGCGAGCAGTCGCTCGGAGATCACGTGCCGCAGGCTGTCGACGTCGACCGGACGCTCGAACACGTCGATGCCGACGATCATCATCAGGTTGCTCGGGCGGTCCATCCGCAGCCACGCGGTGTCGACGCTCGACATCCGTTCCCGCCCAGCGCTCCCCGCCATCGTGCCTCCGGACCCGGCGCGACCGGGCTGTTTCTTTGCGGCTATGATACCGCCACCCCATCACCCGACACCCGAAGAGGCGCTCCCATGGCGGATCTCGCGACCCGTTTCGAGCAGGCCCTGGCCGACTCCAAGAAGCTCACCGAGCGGCCCGACAACGCGACGCTGCTCAAGCTCTACGCACTGTACAAGCAGGCCACCGACGGCGATGCGGCGGGCAAGCGCCCGGGCTTCACCGACATGATCGGCCGCGCCAAGTTCGACGCCTGGGCCGAGATCAAGGGCACCTCGAAGGACGATGCGATGCAGCAGTACGTGTCGCTGGTCGACGACCTGAAGGGCTAGGCGAAGTACTCGTCGAAGTTGCGGTGGATCGTCTCCTCGATCCGCCCCTTGAACGCCGACAGCAGGAAGCCCAGGTTGGCGTTCAGTTCGACGTGCCCCTTCTGCACCACCAGCTCGCCGCTGACGCCGGTGCGGGAGAAGCGCAGCGTGTTGCCGTCCCACTCGCTGCTCATGCCGAATTCGCGTTCCATCTCCTCCGCCACGCGCTCGGCGGCGGCGCGGGCCTTCTTCAGGCCCAGCGTGTGGTCGCGCTTGAGTTCGATCGTCGCCATGCTCCCTCCTCGTTCTCCTGCTGCGTCGCGTCGCGGCCCGCTCAGCGCGGCGCCGCGTTGACCTGGGTGGGCAGCGGCTCGCCCGCGGCGTGGGCCAGCAGGTTGCGGGCTGCGAGCATCGCCATCGCGAGCCGCGACGAGCGCGTCGCGCTGCCGATGTGCGGTGTGAGCACCACGTTCGGCACCTCGAGCAGCGCGGGCGTCACCGTCGGCTCGCCCTCGTAGACGTCGAGCCCGGCCGCCGCGATCGTGCCGGCGGCGAGCGCACGCGCCAGCGCCGCGTCGTCGACGATGCCGCCGCGCGCGATGTTGACGAGCGTCGCCGTCGGCTTCATCAGGCCGAGCTCGCGCTCGCCGATCAGGTGGTGGGTCGCGGACGAGTACGGCAGCACGAGCACCACGTGGTCGGAGGTGGCGAGCAGCGCGTCGAGCTCGACCCGCACGGCGCCCAGCTCGCGCTCGTTGGCGGCCGCGCTGCGGTTGCAGTACTGCAGGCGCATCGAGAAGCCGGCGGCACGCCGCGCCACCGCCGAGCCGATGCGGCCCATGCCGACGATGCCGAGCGTCGCGCCGTGCACGTCGGCGCCGAGGAACTGGTCCCAGGCCCAGCGCCCCCACTGCCCGTCGCGCAGCCAGCGCTCGGATTCGGTCACCCGGCGGGCGGTCGCCATCAGCAGCGCCCACGCCATGTCGGCGGTGGCCTCGGTCAGGACGTCCGGCGTGTTGGTGACGGCGATGCCGCGCGCGGTGCACGCGGGCACGTCGATCTGGTTGATGCCGACCGAGCCGGTCGCGACGATCCGCAGCCTGGGGCAGGCCTCGAGCAGCGCCGCATCGACACGGTCGCTCGCGACCACGTAGAGGGCATCGCAGTCGGCCGCCCTCGCGCGGGTCTCCTCCGGCGTCCAGAACGCATCGTCCGGATTGGTCTGGACCTCGTAGGCGGCCGACAGCGCCTCGACGACCTCGGGGAAGACGCGACGGGTGATCAGCAGGCGCGGCTTCACGAGGCGGCGTCCGCGGGCGGGGCCCCGACGATCAGCACGTGGACCCGGTACGGGCCGTGTGCGCCGAGCACGATCGTCTGTTCGATGTCGCCGGTGCGCGAGGGACCGGACACCAGGTTCGTCGCCCGCGGCAGCTCGCCGCGCTCGGCGCGGGCGAGCGCGAAGCCGTCCTCGTAGTGGCCGACCACGCGCTCGGCCTGCACCACCGCGACGTGGGTCTCGGGCAGCAGGTGCATCGAGGCCGGCGTGTCCGGCCCCGACAGCATCATCAGCGTGCCGGTCTCGGCCACCGCGACGAAGGCACCGCTGATGCCGACCATGTCCTCGCCCTGCGGCCGGCGTGCCTCGACCTCGAGACCGGCGCCGGCCCAGTCGAGGTCGCCGAGCGTGTTCCAGCAGACCGCCTTCTTCGGCAGACCGTGCGCGTCGAGGTAGCGGGCGACCGCGGCCGGCACGTCGGCGAGCCAGGCGACGCGCTCGGTGGTGCTGGACATGCGCGCGGCCTGGCGCTCGAAATGCGCGACCCGGTCGGCGTCGACGGTGGGCTGCGGCCCGACCTCGCGACGCGCGATCCAGTCCTCGACCGAGCGGCGCTCGTTCGCGGTGGGCGCGCCCTCGCGCCCCTGGGCACTGCGGATGCGCGCGAGGATGCGCTGGCGGGCAACGGAGGTGTCGAGGTCGGTCATGGCGTCATCCGGATCATTGCGCGACCTTGGTCTGGAACACCTGCCGCAGATAGGCGAGGTAGGCCGGGTCGTCGCACATGGTCTTCTCGGGCGAATCCGAGAGCTTGGCCACCGGCTGGCCGTTGCAGCGGACCATCTTGATGACGATCTGCAGCGGCGTGAAGCCGAGGTCGTTGGTGAGGTTGGTGCCGATCCCGAAAGCCAGTCGCGTACGGTCGCGAAAGCGCTTGTAGAGCGAGATGGCGAGCGGCACGTTCAGGCTGTCGGAGAAGATCAGGGTCTTGGTGCGCGGATCGACCCGGTTGGTCTCGTAGTGATGGATCAGCCGCTCGCCCCACTCGAACGGATCGCCCGAATCGTGCCGGGCACCGTCGAAGAGCTTGCAGAAGTACAGGTCGAAGTCGCGCAGGAACGCATCGATGCCGTAGACGTCGGACAGCGCGATGCCGAGGTCGCCGCGGTACTCGCGCGCCCACATCTCGAAGCCGTAGGTCTGCGAGTCGCGCAGCCGCGAGCCGAGCGCCTGGCAGGCCTGCAGGTACTCGTGGGCCATGGTGCCCAGCGGCAGCACGCCGTGCTTCATCGCGTACCAGACGTTGCTGGTGCCGGCGAAGTTGTCGCCGAGCGAATCCCGCAGGCCGACGATCACCTCCTCGTGCCAGGTGCGAGAGAACCGGCGGCGGGTGCCGTAGTCGGCCACCCTCATCCCGGACAGGCCCGGGTCGTCGCGGATCAGGCCGATCTTGTCGAGCAGCCGGCGGCGGCCGCCCGGGTAGTCGGGCGTCTTCTGGGTGTTGCGGAAGTAGATCTCGTTGACGATCGCCAGCACCGGGATCTCGAACAGGATCGTGTGCAGCCACGGCCCCTTCACCGTGATGTCGATCTCGCCCGGGGCGGTGCTCGAGGGCCTGACCGAGATGTACTTCTCGTTCATCTGGAACAGGCCGAGGAAGTCGACGAAGTCGCTCTTGATGAACCGCAGCGAACGCAGCCAGTCGAGTTCGGGCTCGGTGAAGCGAAGCGTGCACAGGTGCCGGATCTCGGCACGGATCTCGTCCACGTAGGGTGCGAGATCGATGCCGGGATTGCGGCACTTGAAGCGGTACTCGACCTGCGCACCCGGGAAATGGTGCAGCACGACCTGCATCATCGTGAACTTGTACAGGTCGGTGTCGAGCAGCGACGTGATGATCATCCGGCGGATTGTAACCGTGCGTCCACGTAGCGAAGCACCATGTCCTCGCAGGCCCGCCAGTGGCCGTCGAGCACCTGCGGATCGGCCAGATCCCGCCCCAGCACGGCCGACAGCGTGTACCGGTTCGAGACCCGGAAATAGCCGAGCCCGGCGATCGACACGTAGAGGTCGGCCGCATCCAGCCCGGGCCGGAACACGCCGTCACGCTGGCCGCGCTCGAGCAGCCCCGCCAGCATCCTGACCACCGGCCGGACGAGGACGTCGAGCCGGGCGGAGCGGCGCAGGTGGCGGGCCTGGAGCTGGTTCTCGGCGGTCAGCACACCGATGAACTCGGGGTGCTCGGCGTACCACCGCCAGACGAACCGGCAGAAGTGCGCGAGCGCCTCGCGCGGGGCCTTGTCGTCGAGCACCAGCGCCTGCTCGGCGACCCCCAGGGCGTCGTAGGCCGCCTCCAGGACCTCGCGGAACAGGCCCTCCTTGCTGCCGAAGTAGTAGTAGACCATCCGCTCGGAGGAACGCGCCCGCCGGGCGATCCGGTCGCCGCGGGCCCCGCCGAAGCCGTGCCGGGCGAACTCCTGGGTGGCCGCCCGCAGGATCCGCGCGCGGGTGGCGGTGGCGTCGCGCCGCTGCGGACCGCGGGGCGCGAGCTCGGCCTCCGTCCCCGCCGCTGCACCGGCGGCGTCGGCCCGGGCGTCGGCCCGCACGGGGCGGTCGGGGTCGGCATGCGCGGCGGCGGACATCGCTCGGTCGGGGCGCCGGTCGGCTTAGAAGCTGTGAAGAAACCGTAGCGAGCAGGCCCGAGCCGGTGCCGAGGAGCGCAGCCGTACGTGATGGTGAGGCCGGGGTTTCACGGCGCACGCGCCGTGCCGGCCGAACGACTCGCGCCTGCAGGCGCGAGGCTCCCCGGCGAGCACCGCAGGCGCCGGATCGGGACGCGCAGTAGGCTTATTCACAGCTTCTCAGTGCTGGGGCAGGATCACCGGCACCTCGACGGCGGGCGGCGTGTTGCGGCTGCGGCCGC
>RPRK01000026.1 GCA_003818495.1 Burkholderiales bacterium | reverse complement strand
CTCTTCCTCTTCGCGGTGCCCGCGATCGCCTGGCGCGAGGCGCGTGTCTTCGCGCTGGTCTGGAACGGCGCGGGGCTGGGCCGGATCGTGCGCACCCAGTGCACGCTGCCGGCGGCCCGCTTCACGTGGCTGCGCATCGTGAACGTGGCCCTCACGCTGATCACGCTCGGCCTGTGGCGGCCGTTCGCACGCGTCCGCGAGTACCGGATGAAGGTCGAGTCGGTCCGGCTGCACGTGCGCGGCGGGCTGGACACGGTCACCGGCCGGCTGCAGGCGCAGACCGGCGGCGTCGGGGACATGCTCGCCGATGCGGCCGGCCTGGACGTGATCGGCTGACCCCGATGGCCGGCCCGGACGACGATGCGATCGACGCGCTCTGGTTCGACGGGCTCGGCACCCGGCCGCGCCCGGTGACGGTCCGCATCGCTCGCGCATCCGACGGGCCCGAGCTGCGGGTCGACGTGCCCGGCGAGCCGACGCGGACGGTGCCCGGGCGCGACGTCGACTGGCCGTCCCGCTGGAGCGCCCGGGGCGGGCCGGTCCGGCTGACCGTCGGCGTGCGTGGCCTCGGCAGCCTGCAGATCGACCGGCCGGACGCCTGGCAGCGGGCCTGCGACGCCGCGGGCCTGCGGCCCGGGCTCGCCGCGCTGATGCAGACCCGCTGGTCGGTGCTGCTCGGCGTGGCCGCGCTGTGCGTCGCGTTCGTGCTCGTGCTGCACCGGTTCGGCATGCCGTGGGTGGGCGAGCGGGTCGCCCGGCACGTGCCGCTCGACTGGGAGCTCGCGGTCTCGGAAGAGGTGCTGAAGGGCACATGGCTGGCGCCGAGCCGTCTGCCCGCCGAGCGCCAGGATGCGCTGCGCGCCGCCTTCGACACGCTGCGCGGCTCGATGCCGCCCGAGGTGGGGCACGACGCCGGCTACGTGCCGCGACTCGAGCTGCACCTGCGGCGTGGCGTCGGTCCGAACGCGTTCGCGCTGCCCGGTGGCGCGGTGGTCCTCACCGACGAGCTGGTCGAGCTCGCGGCCAGGCTGCGGCTGCCCGACGACGCGCTGCTCGGCGTGCTCGCCCACGAGATCGGCCATGTGATGCACCGGCACGGCACCCGGATGGTGGTCGAGCAGGCGGTGATGAACGTCGGCCTGGCGCTCGCGCTCGGCGACCTGTCGACGCTGACCACGACGGCCGCGTCCGCGGTCGCGGGGCTCGCCTACCGGCGCGGCCACGAGTCGCAGGCCGACTGCTTCGCGATCGAGATGATGACGCGCGCCGGCCGACCGACGGGTCCGATGGCCGACCTGCTGCTCGAACTCGGCCGCCGCAGCGGCGAACGGGACGGCGGCGACTGGCTGTCGACGCATCCGTCGACGCCGGAACGCGCGGCGCGGCTGCGGCGCGGCGACGTCGCGACCTGCGCCCGCCCGACCAGCGGACCCTCGCCGAGATGAATGCGCCACCACCCGCGTCCCGCGATCGCGCACCGGCCGCGCTCCCGCCGTCGCCGCAGGCGCGCCATGCGGTCCGCTTCACCGGCACGGGCGCCGGCCTGCTGCGGGTCTGGCTGGTCAACCTGGCGTTCCTGCTGCTCACATTGGGTCTGTACGCGCCGTGGGCCCGGCGGCGATCGCTGCGCTGGCACCTGCGGCACACGATCGTCGCCGGCAGCCCGCTCGAGGACACCGGGCCGCCGCGATGGCGGCCCTGGGACGCGCTCGGCCCGGTCGTGGCGATCACCGTCGCCGCGGGCCTGTGGTCGGATCGCCCGCTGGTCGAGTGGGTCGTGATGTCCTTCGTCGCGGTCGGCGACTCGCTGGCGTTCGCGATCCTGGCGGTCGCGGGCGGTGCTGCGGCATCCGCGTGCCACATGGCCGAGGTGCGCGCGCGACTTGCGTCCGTGCGCTGGCGCGGACTGAGCCCCGTATTCCGCGGCCGCCGGCGGGAGCTGCAGAACAGTGCCTGGCCGGCGGCGCTGCTCGGCGCGGGCTGCACCGTGCTCGCAGGCTGGGTCCTCGCGCTGATGCTGCAGCTCGCGTCGATCGACCCGGAGGCTCACGACAGCGAGGTGCGGGCCCTGGGCCTCGGCTTCGCGTCCGCGCTCTTCGTGACGCTCCTGTGCGTCCCCGTCGGACTCGTGCTCGCGGTGTGGTCACGCAGCCGCGCGGACCGGATCGCGTTCGGGCGGATCGTGTTCGGACGCGAGCCGATCCGCTTCGTGCCGGCCGATCTCGCGTACCCGATCGCGACCATCGGAGCCGTCGGGGTGCTGATCGTCGGACTCGCCGTCGTGCAGGGGCTCGGCGTCCTGATCCCGCCCGAGCCGAACGTGCTCGAGCTGATCCCGCTGCCGCCCGAGCGTCACGCGGAGGCGATCGCGCCACTGCGTGCGCAGGCGGACGCCCACCACGCGGGCTGGCTGTGCCAGCAGGTCGCTCGGGGGGGAGTCGTCGCGCTCGCGCTCGCGTGGTTCGAGGCCTCCCTGTTCGCCGCGACCTGGAACGGCCTGCGCCTGGGCACGGCGATCGTCGGCCGGTGCGCGCTGCAGCCTTTGCGCCATGCCCGGCTGCGCGCCATGAACGTGCTGCTGACGCTGGCGACCCTCGGGCTCTACCTGCCGTTCGCACGGGTCCGCGAACATCGCGCGAAGGCCGAGTCGGTCGAACTGATCGCGTTCGACGGGCTCGAGTCGATCGAGCGACGGCTCCGCCCGGTGGACTGAAGGCGCCCGCCGCGGCACCGGCGACGGCCGCGCCACCGAGACCGGGGCGGTCCGGTCAGGCGCCCTTCGCCGCCACCCGCCGCCGCGCGACCGTCCGCGCCTCGATCACCGACCAGTCCCAGTCGATGCCGTTGCCCGGCGTGTCCGGCGGCCGCGCATACCCGTCCTCGATGCGGATCCGCGAGGTGGTCACGTCGTCGAGCTGCGGGATGTACTCGACCCACTTCGCCGCCGGCGCCGACGCGGTCAGCGACACGTGCAGCTCCATCAGGAAGTGCGGGCACACCGGCACGTTGAAGCTCTCGGCCAGGTGCGCCACCTTGAGCCAGGGCGTGATGCCGCCGATGCGGGCGACGTCGACCTGCACGATCGAGCAGGCGTCGCGCTGCAGGTACTCGCGGAAGTGCTGCAGCGAATACATCGACTCGCCGACCGCGACCGGGATCGAGGTCGAGGCGGCCAGCCGCACATGGCCGCCGAGGTCCTCGGCCGGCAGCGGCTCCTCGAACCAGGCGAGGTCGAGCGGCTCGAAATGGCGCGCGCGCCGGATCGCCTCGGCGACGTCGAAGCCCTGGTTGGCGTCGGTCATGATCTCGAAGCCGTCGCCGACCGCCTCGCGCACCGCGCGCAGCCGCGCCACGTCCTCGGACACGTGCGGCTTGCCGACCTTGATCTTCACGCCGCGAAACCCCGCGGCCTTCGCCGCCACCGATTCGCGCACCAGCGTGTCGGTGTCGAGCTGCAGCCAGCCGCCCTCGGTGCTGTAGACCGGCACGCGCGCCTGCGCGCCGCCGGCGAGCTTCCACAGCGGCAGGCCGAGGCGCCGGCCGCGCAGGTCCCAGCGCGCGGTGTCGATCGCGGCGAGTGCGAGCGCGGTGATCGCGCCGACCGCGGTCGCATGGGTGTGGAAGAACAGGTCCTTCCAGATCGCCTCGATGTCGTCGGCGTCCCGGCCGATCAGCCGCGGCGCGAGGTGGTCGGCCAGCAGCGCGACCACCGACGAGCCGCCGGTGCCGATGGTGTAGCTGTAGCCGATGCCTTGCGCGCCGTCGTCGGTCACGAGCCGCACGATCGGCGTCTCCTGCGTGACGAAGGACTGGATCGCGTCGGAGCGCGGCACCTTCGGGGGCAGGTCGACCTGCAGGATCTCGACGTCGACGATGCGGGGCATGGCGGGGCTCCGGGGCGATGGGGGTGGCCGCGAGTCTAGCGCCCGGTGCCGTCCGTGCCGCCCCGCGCCGCACCAGGATCCGGACTGTCCTCCACGAGCCGCCGCCACATCGTCGCCTTCGCCACGAAGGCGTCGCCCACCCTGACCGCCATCGGCTCGAGCCCGATGCGCACGAACCCGCAGCGCGCGTACAGCCGCTCTGCAGTGCCGTTGCCGTCGGTGACGGTGAGCGTCATCGTGAGCGCGCCCGCGGCCCGTGCGTCGGCGACCACCGCCTCGACCAGGGCCTGGCCCGCGCCGCGCCCGCGTGCCGCGGCGACGACTGCCATGCCGAACAGTTCGGCACGGTGCGCGGCCTTCGCGCGATCGCCGCGCGACCAGCCCGACGCACCGAGCAGCAGGTCGCCGTCGAACGCGCCGAACACCCGCTGCGCGACCGTGTCGCCCGGCGCGAGCCGCCAGGCCCACCAGTCGGTCGGCTGCGCGGCGCGTTCCTCGGCCGACGAGGTGAACGCGTCCGGATGGTCGCGGTAGGCGTCGAGCATCAGCGCCCGGTAGGCGGGGGCGTCGTCGGGAACGAGGCGGCGGACGTGCATGCGTCGAGGATAGCGCGGTCGGGCCGACCGACCGTCCGTCCGTTGCCGTGCGCCTGCGGTCGGTGCCGGGCGGGCGGATCGACCGCTTCGGACACGGGGTGGCGCTGCAAGCGGTCGGCCCGCGGCACGCGCGTGCCGGCCGCGGCACGAGGCTGCGGCGTCGCGTGACAGACGTCACACGCCGGGCGCCGGTCGCTTCCTAGCATGGCCTCGGAACCGCGGAGGCGCGTCTCCGGCGTGCGCCGGCGACCGGCCCGTGGTCCGCCCCGTCGCGCGACCGGCCGCGCCCGCCGCATCGCCGACCGACGCCTCACGACGCCCGCCCATGCCCGCACCCATGACCGCTTCCGCACGCCTCGCCCTGGCCGCCACGCTGCTGCCGCTCGCGCTGCTCGCCGCCTGCGGTTCGGAAGGCGGCTCCGACGCCGCCGATCCCGAGGTCACGGCCCGCCAGGACGCCGAGCGCACCGCCGCCCTGGCCCCTGCGGACGCCGGGCAGCCGCGCCGCAAGGCCGTCGACGCGGCGAGCGCCGCACGGGCGACCTGGAGCGCGCCGGGCACGCTGCCCCTGGTGCCGGTGTCGATGGCCAATCTCCCCGACGGCCGGGTGATGATGTGGGCGGCCGAGAGCCGCTTCGCCTTCGGCACGGCGCGCGGCCTCACCTACACCGCGTTCTTCGACCCCGCCACCGGGCGGTCGACCGAGCGGCTGGTCAGCGAGACCGGCCACGACATGTTCTGCCCCGGCACCGCCTACCTCGCCGACGGGCGCCTGCTGGTCAACGGCGGCATCGACGCCGGCAGCACCAGCCTCTACGACCCGGTCGGCGGGACGTGGACGAGGGGGGCGGCGATGAACATCACGCGCGGCTACAACGCGAGCGCGACGCTGGCCGACGGCTCGGTGCTGACGCTGGGCGGCTCGTGGAGCGGTGGCGTCGGCAACAAGCACGGCGAGGTCTGGACCGAGGCCGACGGCTGGCGCCGGCTCGCCGGCGTGCCGGTCGGTCCCTTCCTGCAGTCGGGCTCGCTGTGGGGGTCCGATTCGCACATGTGGCTGATCCCGACGGGCAACGGTCGCGTGCTGCAGGCCGGCCCGCAGGCGGCGATGTCGTGGATCGACACCCAGGGCAGCGGTGCGGTGGTGCCGATCGGCCCGCGCGGCGACGACACCGACGCGGTCACCGGCATCACGGTGATGTACGACGCCGGCCGCATCCTGAAGGCGGGCGGCATGTCCGGCATCGGCGGCGACAACACCGCGAGCCGCGCCGCCTACGTGATCGACGCCGACGGCGGCGCCGCGGTCCGCAAGGTCGGTGCGATGCACTACGCGCGCACCTTCCACAACAGCGTCGTGCTGCCCAACGGGCAGGTGGTGATCGTCGGCGGGCAGACCCGCGGCGTCGGCTTCTCCAACGACTTCGCGGTGCTGCCGGCCGAACTCTTCGACCCCATCACCGAGACCTTCACCGTGCTGCCGGCGATGACCCGGCCGCGCAACTACCACAGCATCGCGCTGCTGCTGCCCGACGGTCGCGTGCTGTCGGCCGGCGGCGGTCTGTGCGGCGAGGGCTGCGCGGGCAACCAGCCGAACTACGAGATCCTGTCGCCGCCGTACCTGTTCGACGCGAACGGTGCCGCGGCGGCGCGCCCGCGGATCGCGTCGGCCCCGACGACCGTCGGTCACGGCACCCGCGTGCGCGTGAGCGCGGACGCGGGCGTCACCGCCTTCGCGCTGGTGCGGCTGTCGGCCACCACGCACACGGTCAACAACGACCAGCGCCGGCTGCCGGTGGCGTTCACCACGGCGAGCCCGGGCGCCTACGACCTGCAGATCCCGTCGAACCCCGGCGAGCTGCTGCCCGGCTACTGGATGCTGTTCGCGATGAACGCGCAGGGCACGCCCTCGCTCGCGCACACGCTGCGGGTCACGCTCGACGGCACGCCGAAGATCGCGCCGGTCGCCGACCAGGGCGGTGCGGTCGGTGCGTTCGCGCGGATCGCGGTCCGCGGCGTCGACCCGGCCGGCCGGGCGCTGACGTGGTCGGCCCGCGGCCTGCCCGAGGGCACGGCGATCGATGCCGCCACCGGCGCGATCGCGGGCACGCCGGCGCGCTCCGGCCGTCACGTGGTGACGGTCTCTGCGTCCAACGGCGCGCGCACGGTCTCGACCTGGTTCGTCTGGCAGGTGGCCGCCAGCGGCGCCGTGCGCTACCTGCGGCTCGAGGCGCTGTCCGAGGTCAACGGCAACCCGTGGGGCTCGCTCGCCGAGCTCGAGCTCCTCGATGCCGGGGGCCGTGCGATCGCCCGCGGCGGCTGGACCGCCCGCGCCAGCAGCGAGCAGCCGGGGAGCGGCACCGCCGCGCTCGCGATCGACGGCAATCCGGCGACGCTGTGGCATTCGACCTGGGATCCGGTCGTCGCGCCCGCGCCGCACTGGCTGCAGGTCGATCTCGGCGCCCCGCAGGTCGTGTCGGCCGCGCGCCTGCTGCCGCGCCAGGACGGCGTGGCCAACGGCACGCCGGCACGCTTTCGCATCTGGACGAGCGCAGACGGCAGCACCTGGGGTACACCGGCCGCCGAGGGCAACCTGCTCGAGCTCGGGCCGTGGGACGCCCAGAAGACCGTCTACCTGCAGAACCTCTCGCTGCGGCGCCCGGCGACGCAGTCGAGCCTCGACTGGCAGGGCGATCCGGCACGCGCGGTCGACGGCAACCGCGACGGTGCCTGGGGCGCGAACTCGGTGACCCATACCGCGCTGCAGGCCGATCCGTGGTGGCAGGTCGATCTCGGCGCGTCGCAGTCGATCCAGGCGATCCGCCTGTGGAATCGCAGCGACTGCTGCGCCGATCGGCTCGCGAATGCCCTGGTGCTCGTCTCCGACACCGACATGACCGGGCGCAGCCGCGAGCAGCTCCTCGCGGATCCCGCCGTCTGGCGCTCGCAGCAGGCTGGCGCCATCGGCCGGTTCGCGACGGTGACGGCGCAGGCGCGCGGCCGCTACGTCCGCGTGATCGTGCCGACGACCACCTACCTCAGTCTCGCCGAGGTCGAGGTGTTCGGCCTGCCCGGCGCGAACCGGCCGCCGGTCTGGGGCACGCTGCCGCGGCCGGTGCTGGTGCGCGGCGTGGCCGCGAGCCTCGCGCTGCCGGCCAGCGATCCCGACGGCGATCGGCTGTCGTTCACCGCGACCGGCCTGCCCCAGGGGCTGTCGATCGATCCTGCGACCGGCACTGTCTCAGGCGCGCCGGCTGCATCCGGCGACTTCCGGGCCACGGTCATCGCCACCGACGCACGCGGCGCGAGCACGTCCGCGCCCCTCGCGATCGACGTCGACGAGCCGCCGATCGTCATCGAGCCGATCCAGCCCGCGCCGACGGTCGCCGGCACCGCCACGACCTGGACGGCCCGCGCCAGCGGCACGGGCCTGACCTACCGCTGGGACTTCGGCGACGGCAGCGCGCCGACCGCGTTCCTGGCCTCCCCGACGACGAGCCACGCCTACGCCGCGGCCGGCGTGTACACGGTGACGCTGACGGTGCGCGATTCGAGCGCCCGCACCAGCGTGACGACCTTCCGCCAGCAGGTGGACGCCGCGGCCGCGATGGCACGCGCCTCGTCCAACCTGGCCGTCGAGCGGCGCACCGCGGGTGCCCGGCTGTGGGCGGTGAACCCGGATGCGGACACCGTCGCGGTGATCGACGCGGCGACGCGCCAGCGCGTCGCCGAGATCCGGGTGGGTGCCGCACCCCGCGCGGTGGCGATCGCGCCCGATGGCCGCGTGTGGGTCGCCAACCGTGATTCGGCGAGCCTCTCGGTGATCGACGCCTCGAGCCTCCGGGTGGTCGCCACGCATCCGATGCCGCGCGCCTCGCAGCCGTACGGCATCGCCTTCGATCCGACCGGGGCGGCCTGGGTGGCGCTCGAGGCCACCGGCGCGCTGCTGCGCGTGGACGCCGCCGGCGGGGTCCGCGCCTCGATCGACGTCGGCCCGAACCCGCGTCACCTGGCGGTCACCGCCGACGGCGCGCGCGTGCTGGTGAGCCGGTTCGTGACCCGCCCGCTGCCGGGCGAGTCGACGCGCGACGTCGTGCCGGGCGCCGTGGGCGGCGAGGTCGTGGTGGTGACCACCGCGAACGGCGCCGTCGAGCGCACCGTGACGCTCGCGCACAGCGAGGTCCCCGACAGCGCGATCGGCGGGCGCGGCGTGCCGAACTACCTCGGCGCGCCGGCGATCGCCCCCGACGGGCGCAGCGCGTGGATCCCGTCCAAGCAGGACAACGTCAGGCGCGGCGTGCTGCGCGAGGCGCCGCCGGGCGCGACGACCGGGGGCCGCAACCTCGACTTCCAGAACACCGTGCGCGCGGTCAGCTCGCTGGTGGACCTGACGACGATGCGCGAAGTCGGCGCGGCCCGCATCGACCACGACAACTCGAGCGTGACCTCGGCGGCCGTCTTCCATCCGACCGGCCGCTACGTATTCGCCGCGCTGGAGACCAGCCGCCAGGTGGCGGTGATCGAGGTCGCGACCCGGCGCGAGCTGATGCGCATCGAGGCCGGTCTCGCGCCCCAGGGCGTCGCGGTGTCGCCGGACGGACTGCAGCTCTACGTGCACAACGTCATGGAGCGCAGCGTCGGCGTCTACGACCTGGCCGCGCTGGTGACCGCCGGCACGACGCGGGTGACGCTGCTCGGCGCGGTCCGCACCGTGGCGACCGAGCCGCTCGCGGCGAACGTGCTCAAGGGCAAGCAGCTCTTCTACGATGCGCGCGATCCGCGGCTGGCGCGCGACGCGTACATGAGCTGCGCGAGCTGCCACAACGACGGCGGGCAGGACGGCCGCACCTGGGACCTCACCGGCTTCGGGGAGGGCCTGCGCAACACGATCTCGCTGCGCGGGCGCGCGGGGGCCCAGGGCCGGCTGCACTGGAGCGGCAACTTCGACGAGGTGCAGGACTTCGAGGCGCAGATCCGCACCTTCGCGGGCGGCACGGGCCTGATGAGCCAGGCGCAGTTCGACACCGGCACCCGCGCGCTCCCGTTGGGTGACCGCAAGGCCGGCGTGAGCGCCGACCTCGATGCGCTGGCGGCCTACGTGTCCTCGCTGACGCAGGTCGCGCCCTCGCCGCTGCGCGCGGCCAACGGTGCGCTGACGCCCGCCGCGGCGGCCGGCGAGTCGCTGTTCGCCTCGCTCGGCTGCGCCGACTGCCACGGCGGGCGCAGCTTCACGAGCAGCGCGACCCGCGGGCCGGTCGACGTCGGCACCGTGCGTCAGCCCGGCAGCGGCCGACGCCTCGGCGGGCCGCTCGCCGGGATCGATCCGCCGACGCTGCGCGACGCCTGGGCCACCGCGCCCTACCTGCACGACGGTCGCGCGGCCACGCTCTCCGCAGCGATCCGCGCCCACCGCGGGCTCTCGGCCACGGATGCCGAGGTCGCGCAGCTCGCCCGCTACGTCGCCGAGATCGGCGACGCGGCCGGCCCGCCGCCGCAGGTCGCCGGGCTGCGCGCCGAGTACTACGCCGGCCTGGTGCCCGGCCAGGGCGCACCGGTCGCGGTGCGCAACGAGGCGGTCGACTTCGACTGGGTGGCGGGCGCGCCGCCGGGCGTGGGCGCCGACCAGTTCTCGGTGCGCTGGACGGGGTCGGTGACTGCGGCCGTCTCCGGCACTCACGTCTTCGAGACCCTGTCGGACGACGGCGTGCGCCTGTGGATCGACGGTCGTCTGGTGATCGACAACTGGACGGTGCATCCGCAGACGGTCGACGTGGCGGCACCGGTGACCTTCCAGGCCGGTCGCCGCTACACGGTCCGGCTGGAGTACTACGAGAACTGGGGCGGCGCGACGATGCGCCTGCGCTGGCGCACGCCGGGTGCCGCGGCCGCGGTGCCGGTGCCGCTCTCGGCGCTGCGCGGCACCGCCGCGGCCTGGACCGGCGCGTCGCCCGCGAGCGATCCGCGCGTGCGCGACGGTACCGAGGCGCGCTGCGCCGCGGAGTGGCAGCGCTGCGAGTTGCCGGCGGGCGTCACCGCGACGGTCTTCTATGGCGCCGATTCGCGCTGGGCGGTGAAGACCGGAGTGGCCGGACAGATCGCCTGCGACAACGGGACCTTCGGCGATCCCGCCTACGGAACGGTCAAGGCATGCGTCTGGCGCGCGCAGTGATCGGGGCGGTGGTGGCCGTGGGCGTGCTCGCCTCGGTCGCCGCCTGGCTCGGCGCCACGCGCGGCGATGCCGAGGGCGAGCGGGCGTTCGACGGGCGTTCGCCGCTCAGCGCGCGCATCGACGGCCACGAGACACCGCTGCCGGCGCAGGCGAGCGCCTGCGCCAACTGCCACCGGCCCTCGGCCTCGCCCGCGGCCGGTGACGGAGCGCCGGCCGCCCTTGCCAGCCTCGGCCCGCGCCTCACGCGCGCGGGGCTCCTCGAGCCCGCCGCGCGGCGCGGCGGCCCGCCGAGCCGCTACGACGAGGCGGCCTTCTGTCGGCTGCTGCGCACCGGGCAGGATCCGGCCGGCGTGCTGCTGCCGCGGTCGATGCCACGCTACGAACTGAGCGACGCCGCCTGCCGGCAGCTGTGGCGTCACCTGACGGGCCGCACGCTCTGAGCGGCCCGCCGTCCTCCGACCCGGCCGTTCAACCGCGCACCGACCCGCCCGCCATGCCCGAACCACGACGACGACTGCTGCAGGCGTTCGCCGCGACCGCGGCCGTCGCGGCGTGGCCCGCGCGACAGCCGCAGGCGTTCGCGCGGCACGGACGCATCGAGCCCGCCGAGCCGGTGCCGGATCTGACGGTGCTGCGCGACGACGGCGCGCGTCTGCCACTCGAGCGGCAGTTGCGTGGGCGGATCACAGCGCTGCACTTCATGTTCACCGGCTGCACCAGCACCTGCCCGATCCAGGGCGCCACCTTCGCGCGGGTGCAGGCGCTGCTCGGGCCGCAGCGCGCCGAGCGCCTGCAGCTGCTGTCGGTGAGCGTCGACGCGCTCGGCGACGACCCGGCCTCGCTCGCGCGCTGGCGTGCCGCGCTGTCCGCCGGCCCGCGCTGGCGGGCCGCGGTGCCGATCGCCGCGCACGGTACCCGCCTGCTCGACTGGGCCTCCGCCGGCGGGCGCTCCGGCGCCGATGTCCACGCCACCCAGGTGCTGCTGATCGACGAGCGTGCCCGCCTGGTGTTCCGCTCGGTGGACCTGCCCGACGCGCGTCAGGTGGCCGACCTGCTGGTCTCGCTGGAGGCCTCGTCCCGAGGCTGAGCTCAGGCCCGGTACCAGTCCCGCACGGCCGCCACGAAGCGCTGCACGCCCTCGGCCACGGTGGCCGCATCCAGCGCGCCGTACGACAGCCGCTGGTAGTTCGCCGACGCGGTGTCCGTCAGGCCGAACGCGAAGCCCGGCACCGTCGCGACCTTGTGGCGCTCGACCATCGCGCGGTTGAAGGCCAGTGCATCGCTCACGCCGGGCAGCTTCATCAGCACGTAGAACGCGCCTTCGGTCCGCGGGAACGACACCAGGTCGCCCAGCCCGCCGAGCGCCTCGTGCACCGTCGCGCGCACCCGTGCGAGCTCGGCGACGCGGGGTGCGACGATGCCGCGGCCCATCCGGAGCGCCTCGGCCGCGAGCAGCTGCGAGACCACCGGCGCGCAGATCAGGTTCGTGTCCTGCACCTTGTTCATCGCGTCCGACAGCGCGAGCGGATAGACGACATAGCCGATCCGCCAGCTCGCCATGCCGTGGCTCTTGGAGAACGAGCGGAAGGTCAGCGTGTGCGCCTGCGCGCCCGGGATCGAGGCCGGCGCGAAGTGCCGCGCCGCGCCGTAGACGAACGGCTCGTAGGCCTCGTCGGCGAAGTGGTAGAGCCCGCGCGCCGCGGCGAGCGCGTTGACCCGCCGCAGGTCCGCCTCGGGATAGACCGCGCCGGTCGGGTTGTTCGGCGAGACGGTGACGATCGCGCGGGTGCGCGGCCCGATCGCGCGCTCGATCGCATCGAGGTCGAGCTGCCAGTCCTCGCGCACCGGCACCGGCACCGGGACGCAGCCGCACATCCGGACCGCCATCTCCTGGTTGAAGTAGTACGGCATCGGCAGGATGAACTCGTCGCCCGGATCGGCGACCGCGAGCACCGCGTTGAGGAACGCGCTGTTGCTGCCGGCCGTCACCATGATCTCGCTGCGGCCGGCGATCTCGATGCCGTAGTCGGTCCGCAGCGCGTCGGCGATGGCGTCGACCAGCGGCGCGATGCCGGTCACCGCCTGGTACTTGTTGAGCGCCGCCTCGGCCATCAGCGCCGGCAGCGCGGCCACCGCCTCGGGCGGCGGGCCGTAGCTGACGACCCCTTGGCCGAGCGAGATGGTGCCGGGATTCGCGCGGACGAGGCCCGCGATGGTGGGGATGATCGGCGTGTCGACACGCTCGATCCGGTCGGAGGCGATCTTCATGCGGGGATGGTAGCCGATCGCCCGTGGAGCCGGCGGCGACCGGGCGCGCGGCCCGGTCGCGCCGCGCCGATCAGGGGTACAGCAGCTTCGGCAGCCAGAGCACCACGCTCGGGAAGAACGTGATGATGATCAGCGTCGCGAACAGCGGGATCATCCAGGGCAGCACCGCCTTCACCGTTTCCTCGAAGCCCAGTCGGGAGACCTTGGCGAGCACGAACAGCACCATCCCCACGGGCGGCGTCAGCAGCCCGATCATCAGGTTCAGCACCATCACGACCCCGAAGTGGACGGGATCGATGCCGAGCTTCATGGCGATCGGCAGCAGCACCGGCACCAGGATGGTGATCGCGGCGATCGTCTCGAGGAAGCAGCCGACGAACAGCAGGAAGACGTTCGCCAGCAGCAGGAAGGTCCACTTGTTGTCGGTGATCGACAGGACCCAGCGGGCGATCTCGTCGGTGACCTGCGTGGTCGTCAGCACCCACGCGAAGATGGACGCGGCCGCGACGATGAACAGCACCGAGGCGGTCGTCTCGATGGTCTCCATGCTGATCTTCACCAGCATCCGAAGGTTCAGCGTCCGATACCAGACGAAGCCGAGGAACAGTGCCCAGGCCACCGCCGCGACCGCGGCCTCGGTCGGGGTGAAGAGTCCCGAGGACATGCCGCCGATGAGGATCACCGGCGTGAGCAGCGCCATGTAGGCCTCGAACCTCATCAGCCGGTCGAGGATCAGCACGCCCGCGAGCGGCAGGCCGAACTTGTAGAGGCCGCCGAGCGCCTCGTCCTTCCAGAGCACCCACAGCACGCCTGCGGTGACCACGATCGCGCCGAGCTCGAGGAACGCGCGACCCATGCGCGGCCACGAGAAGGCGATGTCGGCGCCGTACTTCCGCACGTGCGCGTAGTAGGCGACCATCCCCATCATGAAGAGCGCCATGATCGCGCCCGGCACGAAGCCGGCTGCGAACAGCTTGCCGATCGAGGTGTTCGCCTGCACGCCGTAGATCACCATCGGCAGCGAGGGCGGGATGATCGGGCCGAGCGTCGCGGACGCGGCGGTGATGCCCACGGCGAACTCGGTCGGATACCCGTGGTCCTTCATCGCCTTGATCTCGATCGTGCCGAGGCCGCCCGCATCGGCGACCGCCGTGCCCGACATGCCCGAGAACACCACCGAGCCGACCACGTTCACGTGGCCCAGGCCGCCCTTGAGCCAGCCGACCAGCGCGAGCGCGAAGTTGTAGATCCGGTTGGTGATGCCGGCCGAGTTCATCAGGTTGCCGGCGTAGATGAAGAACGGTACCGCTAGCAGGGGGAACGAGTCGACGCCGCCGACCATCCGGTGGATGACGGTGAGCGGCGGAATGTTGCCCGACAGCCAGATGTACACCAGCGAGCCGATGCACATCGCCATCGCGATCGGGATGCCCGCGGTCAGCGCCGCCAGGAACGAGGTGAAGAGCAGGGTATTCATCGTGGGGTCCGCCCGTCAGGCCTCGGTCTCGCCCGGCCGCTCGAGCAGGCTCCAGCCGCGTCGCCTGTGGCGCAGTGCGACCTGCACCGAGCGGAAGGTCATCATCGCGAAGCCGAGCGTGACGGCGCCGTAGATCCACTTCATCGACAGGTCGACGACGGTCATGTTCAGGTTGGCCATCTTCGGCATCAGCTCGATCGACAGCCAGGTGGCGTAGGCCAGGAACGCGACGCGCACGATGTCGACTCCGGTCGACATCGCTCGACCGACCGATGCCGGAAGCCAGCGGTAGATGAACTCGACGTGGATGTGGTTGTTGCGCCGGACCGCCATCGACGCCCCGAGGAAGGTCACGACGATCAGGAAGTACCGCGCGATCTCCTCGGTCCATGCGGCCGAGTCGGAGAGCACGTAGCGCGTGAAGAACTGATAGAAGACCGTCAGCGCCAGCGCCCAGAAGAAGCCGAGCGTGAGCCAGTCCTCCCAGCGGTAGCCCGACAGGTCGATCGGCGCGTCGGTCGCGTGGAAGTGGCCGGACTCGTCGAGCACGGCCTCGCCGCCCAACGGATCGTCGTCGGCGGGCGGGGCGGGCTTGGCAGGGGTGTTCATGTCGTGTGTGTCGGAGGGGAGGAGCGTCTGGCGAGGCCGTGCCATCGCAGACGAAAGAGCCGGCGCTCGGGCCGGCTCTCTCGCTGCTACGGTCGAGCCCGGTGCATCACTTGAGCGCGACGATCCGGTCGTAGTCCTTGCGGTCGTAGCCGAGCTGCTCGGGCGTGAAGTTCTTCAGCACCGCGTCCACGAAGCTCTGGCGGTTGACCGAGACGACGTTCAGGCCCTTCTTCTTGAACTCGTCGACCAGCTCCTTCTCGCGCTTGACGATGGCCGCGGTGGCGCGCGCCGCCGCTTCCTGCGTGACGTCGACGAAGATCTTCTTCTCGGCGTCCGACAGCTTCGTCCAGACGTGCGGCGCGATCTGCGTGACCAGGCCATCGACGATGTGGCCGGTCAGCATGATGTGCTTCTGCACCTCGTAGAACTTCTTGGCCTCGATCGTGGTCAGCGGGTTCTCCTGCGCCTCGACCGTGCCGTTCTGCAGCGCGAGGTAGACCTCGGCGAAGGCGATCGGGGTCGGGTTCGCGCCGCAGGACTTCGGCGTCGCCATGTAGGCGGGCACGTCCGGCACGCGGATCTTCAGGCCCTTCATGCCGGCGCAGTCGTTGAACGCACGGTTCGAGGTCGTGTGGCGGGCACCGTAGTAGGTGTACGCGGTCATCACGATGCCGGTCTTCTGGCGGTAGCCCTCGGCGAGCTCCTTGAACACGTCGCTCTTGGCGTAGGCGGCCTGGTGGGCGGCATCGCGGAAGATGAACGGGTAGTAGGCGACGCCCACGCGCGGGAAGCTGCGGGCCGCGAACGACGGGCCGCTGATGATCATGTCGACCGTGCCCAGGGTCAAGCCCTGGTTGATGTCGGTCTCCTTGCCCAGCGAGGACGCCGGGAAGACCTGGATGTCGTACTTGCCGTTGGTGCGCTTCTTGATCTCCTCGGCGGCCCACACCGACTCGGTGTGGTACGGCTCGGAGACCTCGTAGACGTGGGCCCACTTGAGCTTGGTCTGGGCCAGGGCGGGCAGGGCGGGCAGCGCCAGCGCGGCGGCCGCGGTCAACATCGTCGCGAACAGTTTCATGTCGTCTCCTCCTCGATTCGGGGGTGCTGCAAAAACGCTTGGGGGCTCAGGCCTCGGTCGGGCCGAGCTGGACTTTCATGCTGACCGTCTTGTCGCGCGCGAGCGTGAGCGCGCGCACGGCGTCGGTCAGGGGATGCACGCCCGAGAGGACCGGGCGGACGTCGACGCGGCGCTCGGCGATCGAGCGGACCGCGTGATCGAACACGTTGCCGAAGCGGAACGAGCCGCGCAGGTCGAGCTCGCGCGCCATGATCTGGTTGGCCAGCAGGTGCATGCCGTCCGGCGGCAGCGTGCCGACCTGGACGATGATGCCGCCGCGGCGGACGGTCTCCATGCAGGCGGCGAGCGCCGAGGGCGCGCCCGAGACCTCGAAGGCGACGTCGGGCTCGCCGATCAGGTCGGAGAGGCGGCCGTCCTTCGGGAGCTGGTCGGTGCGCACGGTGACATCGGCGCCGACCTGGCGGGCGACGTCGAGCGGATGGTCGACCACGTCGGTGATCGCGACGTGCGCGGCACCGGCGAGCCTGACCGCGAGCGTCATCATGCAGCCGATGGTGCCCGAGCCGGTGATCAGCACGCGCTTGCCGAGCAGGTTGCCCGCGCGGTGCGCCGAATGCAGCGCGATCGACAGCGGCTCCGACATCGCGATCTCGGCGAGCGAGACGCCGGTCGTGACCGGCACGCACTGCGACTCGGGCATCAGGAAGAATTCGCGGAAGGTGCCGTGCATGTGCGGGAACACGCTCGCGCTGCCGAGGAAGCGCATGTTCGAGCACAGGTTCTCGCGCCCTTCGCGGCAGCCCGCGCACTGGCCGCAGGGCTTGGAGGGGTTGACCGCGATGCGGTCGCCGGCCTTGACGCGCTTGACGCCGGCACCGACGCCGGCCACCACGCCCGAGGCCTCGTGGCCGGGCACCAGCGGTTCCCGGATCACGAAGCTGCCGTTGCGGCCGTGGAAGTAGTAGTGCATGTCCGACCCGCAGATGCCGGCCGCGCCCAGGCGCACCAGCACTTCGCCCGGTCCGGGCTGGGGGGTCGGCACGTCGACGACCCGCAGGTCCTCGGCGCCATGTACCTGGCATTCCAGCATCGTGTCTCCTCGCTCCTTCGCGAAACCGGAAGGTACCGCAGCCGGCGATTTCCGCCCAGCCTGCCGCTCTGACTGCCATCGCGGTACACTAGTATACATGTCCCGATCGCCGCGAGTTCCCGGCTTCGCGACCCGCGAGCCGTCGCTGGTCCCGTCGCTCTACCGCGACCTGCGCGATCGCATCGTGTCGGTCGCGCTGCCGCCCGGCGAGGCGGTGTCGGAGGCGCGCATCGCCGAGGGCTACGGCGTCTCGCGCACGCCGGTCCGGGAGGCCTTCAAGCGGCTCGCCGAGGACGGCTTCCTCGAGGTCGTGCCGCAGGTCGGCAGCTTCGTCGCCCGCATCGACCTGCGCCTCGTCCGCGACAGCCACTTCGTGCGCGAGACACTGGAATGCCGGATCGTCGAGCTCGCGGCCGCCCGCATCGACGAGGCCCACCGCGCGCTGCTGCGCGAGAACGTCGCGCGCCAGCGCCGCGCGCTCGCCGCCCATGACGCCGCGGGATTCTTCGCGATCGACGAGGCGATGCACGAGCTGCTCGCCGCGATCGCCGGTCACCGCAGCGCGTGGCAGGTGATCCACTCGGCCAAGGCGCAGCTCGACCGCGTGCGCCACCTGTCGCTGCAGAGCGCCGGCCGCTCGCGGCTGCGGATGGCCGAGCACCGCGCCATCACCGACCGGGTCATCGCCGGCGACGGTCCGGGCGCCGCCGAGGCGATGCGCGCGCACCTGGCGACGATCTTCGACGCGATCGCCAACATCGCCGCCGAGAACGCCCACTACTTCACCGACTCGGATGTCGCTCCAGGCGCCGCCACCGGCGCCCCCGCAGCCTCCGTTGCCACGGCCGCCGTCGCCGACCCCCGCGACGGCCGGCATGTCCCCCGGCCACCCGACCCCGTACCGCAGGTCGTGCGTCGCGCCTGAGCCGCCGCCCTCCGAGGACCTCAGCATGACTCGCATCGCCCACATCCGCGCGACCCCCGTGACCGTTCCGCTCGAGGCACCGCTGCGGCACAGCAACGGCGCCCACTGGGGCCGCTTCGTGCGCACCCTGGTCGAGGTCGAGACCGACGACGGCTACATCGGCCTCGGCGAGTTCGGCGGCGGCGGCGAGACCGCGAGCGCCGCGGTGGAGGGGCTGATCGGCCTGCTGCGCGGCCACGACGTGTTCCGGCTCGAGGCGATGCGCTTCGCGGTCTGCAACCCGACCGCGAGCCTCTACAACAACCGCACGCAGATGCACGCGGCGCTCGAGTTCGCCTGCCTGGACATCATGGGCAGGAAGCTCGGCGTGCCGGTCGCCGAACTGCTCGGCGGGCGCGTGCGCGACTCGGTCGAGTTCGCCTCGTACCTGTTCTTCCGCTACGCCGATCCGCGTACCGGCGAGGGCGAGGTGCGCACGCCCGAGCAGCTGGTCGCGCACGCGCGGGCGCTCAAGGCCGAGCACGGCTTCACGTCGCACAAGATCAAGGGCGGCGTGTTCCCGCCGGCCCACGAGCTGGCCTGCTACCGGGCGCTCGCGCAGGCGATGCCGGACGACCCGCTGCGCCACGACCCGAACTGCGCCTGGTCCCTCGCCGACGCGATCGCGTTCTGCCGAGGCATCGAGGGGCTGAACACCCACTACATCGAGGACCCGGTGTGGGGGATGCCGCAGCTCGCCCGGCTGCGCGAGATGGTGCGGCTGCCGACCGCGACCAACACGGTCGTCGTCAACTTCGAGCAGCTCGCCGCCAACGTCGCGCAGCGCGCGGTCGACGTGATCCTGCTGGACACCACGTTCTGGGGCGGCATCCGGCCCTGCATCAAGGCCGCCGGCATCTGCGAGACCTTCGGGCTCGGCGTCGCGGTGCATTCGTCGGGCGAGCTCGGCGTGCAGCTCGCCTCGATGCTGCACATGGGCGCGGTGGTGCCGAACCTCGGCTACTCGGCCGACGCCCACTATCACCATCTGACGGACGACGTGATCGTCGGCGGCAAGATGCGCTACGTCGACGGCCGCATCGCGGTACCGACCGCGCCGGGGCTGGGGGTCACGCTCGACGCCGACAAGGTCGCGCAGTACCACGAGCTGTACAAGGAGCTGGGCAGCTACGCCTACGACCGCGATCCGGGGCGGCCGGGCTGGTATCCGCTGGTGCCGAACTCGGACTGGGCGGATCCGGGCGTCTCGATGACGCCCGCACTGCGCTGAGCCCCCGCCCCGTGACGGACCGCCTGTCAGAGCGCACGCTCGCCGCGCTGCCCGCCGACGTCGCCCGGCCCGCCTACGCGAGGCGGGCGACCCGCCTGGGGGTGGTGCACCTGGGCGTGGGCAACTTCCATCGCGCCCATCAGGCGCTGGTCTTCGACGACCTGCTGGCCGCCGGCGATGCGCGCTGGGCGGTGAGCGGCGTGAGCCTGCGCCGGCCCGCGATGCGCGACGCGCTCGCGCCGCAGGACGGGCTCTATTCGGTGCTGACGCGCGACGGTGCCGGCACGCGCGTGCGCGTGGTCGGCGCGCTGCGCGAACTGCTGGTCGCCCCCGAGGCGCCGTCCGCCGTCATCGCCCGGCTCGCGGCCGCCGACACGCGGCTGGTCACGCTGACCGTCACCGAGAAGGGCTACGACGAGACCGGCCCGGCGAGTGCGGTGGGGCTGCTCGCGGCCGGGCTCGCGGCGCGGCGTGCGGCCGGGCACGGCGGGCTCTCGGTGCTGTCGTGCGACAACCTCTCGCACAACGGCGCCCGCCTGCAGGCCAGGCTGCGCGCGGAGGCGGCGGCGATCGACCCGGCGCTCGCCGACTGGATCGACCGCGCCGTCGCCTGCCCGGACACCATGGTCGATCGGATCGTGCCGGCCACGGTCGACACGGACCGTGAGGAGGCCGCGCGCCGGCTGGGCGTGGCCGACGCCTGGCCGGTCGCCGCCGAGCCGTTCACGCAGTGGGTCGTCGAGCGGCGGTTCGCCGGTGAAGCGCCGCCGCTGGAGGCCGCGGGCGTCGAGCTGGTCGACGACGTGGCGCCCTGGGAGGCGATGAAGCTGCGGCTGCTGAACGCAGCGCATTCGTCGCTCGCCTATCTGGGCGCGCTCGCCGGACTGCCCACCGTCGACGCGGCGATCGCCGAGCCCCGGCTGCGTGCCTTCGTCGAGCGCCTGTGGCGACAGGCCACGGCGACGCTGCCCGCCTCGGTCCGCGCGCAGGCGCCGGGCTACGCTGCGCGCCTGCTCGAGCGCTTCGCCAATCCGGCCTTGCGCCATCGGCTGCTGCAGATCGCGATGGACGGCTCGCGCAAGCTGCCCCAGCGGCTGGTCGCGACGCTGCTCGAGGCGCGCCGCGCGGGGCAGCCTCACGATGCCCCGCTGCTCGCGGTCGCCGCCTGGATGCAGTTCTGCGCGGGCCGCGACGACGCCGGCCGCGAGCTGCCCCTCGACGACCCGCTCGCCGCGCGGCTGCGCACGCTCGCGCGGGCGCCGGGCGACGCGCTGCAGACGGTCCGCGCAGTGCTCGCGGTCGAGGAGGTGTTCGGCGATGCGGCGGCCGACGCGACGCTCGCCCAGGCGCTCGCCGATGCGCTGGACGGGCTGCGCCGGACGGGCGCGCTCGCCGCGATCGGACCGGACGGCGCGCCCGTCGCGCTATCATCGGCGGCTTCGCGCAGGCGACCCGACACGAACGACTGAGGCAGAGGAGACACAGATGGCAGGAAGACTCGCGGGCAAGCGCATCCTGGTGACCGCCGCCGGTGCCGGCATCGGCCGGGCGACCGTGCTGATGATGGCCGCCGAGGGCGCGCAGGTCATCGCCACCGACGTGAAGGCCGAGCTGCTCGACTCGCTCGAGGGCGTCTCCGGCATCGAGACCCGCCGGCTCGACGTGCTGAACGACGCCGAGGTCGCCGCGGTGGTCGGCGCGCAGCCGCTCGACGTGCTGTTCAATTGCGCCGGCTGGGTGCACCAGGGCGGCATCGAGCAGTGTTCCGACGCCGACTGGGACCTGAGCTTCAACCTCAACGTGCGCGCGCAGTGGAAGACCATCGCCGCGGCGCTGCCCGGCATGCTCGAGCGAGGCGGCGGCTCGATCATCAACATGGCGTCGATGTGCTCGAGCCTGAAGGGCTTCGCCAACCGCTTCGCCTACGGCGCCAGCAAGGCTGCCGTGATCGGCCTGACCAAGTCGGTCGCGATCGACTACGTCGCGCGCGGCATCCGCTGCAACTGCATCTGCCCGGGCACGGTCGACACGCCGAGTCTGGGCGATCGCATCAACGCGTTCGCCGACCCGGTCGAGGCGCGGAAGATGTTCATCGCGCGCCAGCCCATGGGCCGGCTCGCGACCGCCGAGGAGATCGCGCCGATCGCCGTCTACCTCGCGAGCGACGAGTCCCGTTTCGCAACCGGCCAGCCGTTCTGCGTGGACGGCGGCACGATGATCTGACCCCCCGAACCGAACACGACCCCACCAGGAGAACCCACTCATGAAACTCGTCCGCTACGGCAAGCCCGGCAAGGAAAAGCCCGGCCTCATCGACGCCGAGGGCAAGCTGCGCGACCTGTCGGGCGTCGTGCCCGACATCGGCCCGGCCCAGCTCTCGCCGAAGTCGCTCGCCAAGCTCGCCAAGCTCAAGACCGCGAACCTGCCGCTGGTCCGCGGCAAGCCGCGCATGGGCATCCCGTTCTCGGGCTCGACCAAGTTCGTCGCGATCGGCCTGAACTACTCGGACCACGCCGCCGAGACCGGCAACCCGATCCCGAAGGAGCCGATCGTCTTCCACAAGACCCTGTCGAGCATGACGGGCCCGGACGACGACGTGATGCTGCCCAAGGGCTCGAAGAAGACCGACTGGGAGGTCGAGCTCGGCATCGTGATCGGCACCACCGCGCGCAACGTGTCGAAGAAGGACGCGCTGTCGTACGTCGCCGGCTACTGCGTCGTCAACGACGTGTCCGAGCGCGAGTGGCAGCTCGAGCACGGCCCGACCTGGGACAAGGGCAAGGGCTTCGACACCTTCGGTCCGATCGGCCCGTGGCTGGTGACCACCGACGAGGTGGGCAACCCCGGCAAGCTCGACATGTGGCTCGACGTCAACGGCGTCTCCCGCCAGCGCGGCAGCACCAAGACGATGATCTTCGACTGCGCGACCCTGGTCGCCTACGTGAGCGCGCTGTTCACGCTGAACCCGGGCGACATCATCACCACCGGCACCCCGCCGGGCGTGGCGATGGGCATGAAGCCGGCGCCGGTGTACCTGAAGGCCGGCGACACGATGACGCTCGGCATCCAGGGCCTGGGCGAGCAGCACCAGAAGGTCGTGAAGTACACGGCCTGATCCTCGACGGCGGCGGGCGCGGCCCGCCGCCGGATCGCCGCACCCGTCCGCTTCACCTCCGGCTTCACACATCTTTACCGCGCGCTCGCATCGCCTTGACCGGGCGCGCGCACGATGCCTCCATCGACGGGCCGCCCGGTCCGTCCCGTCCCCAGGACCGATGGAGCCCCACGTGAACACACCCGCCTCCCCCTCGCCCCGCGGATTTCGCCGCATCCTGTCGCGCCGCTGGCGCGTCGCCGGTCTCGCCGCCGCTGTCGCGGGCGCGCTCGCGCTCGGCGCGTGCTCGCACGGACCGCACCGCGGCTGGGGCGACGGCGCGATGTCCGGCCAGATGGATCCGGAGCGCGCAGCGCGATTCACCGAGAAGATGGCCGACCGCATCGTGTCGGCGGTCGACGGCACGCCCGAGCAGAAGCAGCGGATCGCGACGATCGCGCAGGCCGCGACGACCGACCTGATGCCGATGCGCGAGAAGCTGCGCGACGGGCGCCGCCGCTCGATGGAGCTGCTGCGCGCGCCGACCATCGACCGCGGTGCGATCGAGACCCTGCGCGTCGAGCAGATCGCGCTGGCCGACGGCGCCTCGAAGCGTCTCGCGCAGGCGATGGCGGACACGGCCGAGGTGCTGACCCCGGAGCAGCGGGTGAAGCTCGCCGACCGGATGCAGCGTCGGATGGGACGCGGGTCGTGACCGGCGGCGCGTCGCAGGGCCGGGCCACGGTGGCCGACGACACTCGGCCGGCGGCCCGTCCGTCCGTGACGCCGCTGCTCTGGCTGCTGCCGGCGATGGCGCTGCAGGCGACGCTCGCCGCGCTGCCGAGCCCGCTGTCGGGCCCGCTTCCGGCGGCGTTCGAGCTGTCGCTCGTGCAGGGGCTCGCCGCGCTGGCGCTGATCGCCGGCGGCGGCGGGCTGATCCGGGCCGCCGCCCACGAGCTCGACTGGAACGCGACGCCGGTGTGCGTCGACGAGCCGGCGCGCGCACTGGTGGTCACCGGGCCGTTCCGCCTCGGGCGGCATCCGATGTACCTCGGCGCCGTCGCCGTGCTGGCCGGCACGGCGACCGCGCTCGGTGCGCCGGTCGCGGCAGGGGTCGCCGCCGGCTATGCGGCGTGGATCGACCTGCGCCACGCGCGGCGCGAGGACGCGGCGCTGCACGCGCGCTTCGGGCCCGCCTGGCGCGCGTACGCGGCGCGCACCCGGCGTTGGCTGTGAGCACCCGGGCCGCGACCCTGGCGTCGCGGCCCGTCGCCCTGCACACTCCCGCCATGGTCCGCGTGCTGATGATCGAGGATGACCTGCGGCTGGCCGCGATGGTTGCCACCTACCTGCGGGGTGCCGGCTTCGCGGTCGAGCAGGCGCCCGACGGCACGACCGGGCTCGCGGCGCTCGCCGCGCGCGACGGCCCGGGCGTCGACCTCGTGCTGCTCGACCTGATGCTGCCGGATGCCGACGGCCTCGATCTGTGCCGGCGCATCCGCGCCGGTTCCGACGTGCCGATCGTCATGGTCACCGCGCGCGGCGACACCGCCGACCGCATCGTCGGCCTGGAGCTGGGGGCCGACGACTACCTGCCCAAGCCCTTCGAGCCGCGCGAGCTGCTCGCGCGCATCCGAGCGGTGCTGCGCCGGCGCGGCGCGGGCGGCGGGCCCGCGGCGGGCGGCGCCGACGTGCTGCGCTTCGGCCGCCTGGAGATCGACCGCGGCGCGCGCGAGGTGCGGCTCGACGGCCGGTCGCGGCCGCTGACCAGCCACCAGTTCGAGCTGCTGGTGGCGCTCGCCGAGTCGGCCGGGCGCGTGCTGACGCGCGAGCAGCTGATGGAGCGGGTCCGCGGCGAGGCGCTGGATGCCTTCGATCGGTCGATCGACGTGCACGTCGGTCGGATCCGCGCGGCGATCGAGGACGACGCGCGCCATCCGCGCCGCATCGTGACCGTGCGCGGCGCAGGCTATGTGTTCGCGAAGTCGCAGGACGGCGAGTGACGTGCACGCAGTGAAGCGCCCCCGGTGAAACGCCTCTACCTGCGGATCTACCTGTCGATGATCGCCAGCCTGGCGATCTTCGCGCTGATCGCCGCGCTGGGCTGGAAGTTCGCCTTCGACCGCGAGCACGCCTCGCGCGACGAGCGCGCGCTGGTCGCGGAGGTGGTCGCCGCGCTGCTGCCGCCGGCCGACGCGCCGCCCGAGGCGCAGCGCGCGGTGCTCGAGCGCTGGCATGCGCGCACCGGCGTCGACGTCGCGCTGTTCGACGCCCGGCGCGCGCCGATCGCGGCGGCCGGCCGCCCGGTGCCGGCACCGATGCGCGTCGACGGCGGACGCGAAGGACAGGAGGGCTGGGGCGCATGGCGCGACGCCGCCGAGCACGGGCCGCCGGCCTGGTCGGTGCGCCTGCCGGACGGCCGCTGGGCGGTGGCACGGATCTGGCGGTTCAAGGGCGGGCCGCCCTTCGGGTGGGGGGCCCTGCTGCTCGCGCTCACGCTGGCCGTCGCGATCGGCGCCTATCCGATGGTGCGCCGCCTGACCCGGCGACTGGAGCGGCTGCAGCGGGGCGTCGATGCGCTCGGCTCGGGCGACCTGTCGGCGCGCGTGCCGGTGCAGGGCCGCGACGAGGTCGCCGCGCTCGCGGCGAGCTTCAACCGCTCGGCCGAGCGGATCGAGACCCTGGTGCGCGCGCAGCGCTCGCTGCTGGCGAACGCCTCGCACGAGCTGCGCTCGCCGCTCGCCCGGCTGAAGATGGCCACGGCGCTGCTGACCGAGCCGTCGGTGGACGGTTCGGGTCGCGAGGGCGGCGCCGCGACCGAGGCCTCTGCGGCGCAGCGTGCGGCGCTGCGCGACGAGGTCGAGCGCAATGTCGGCGAGCTCGACGCGCTGATCGAGGAGATCCTGCTGGCGAGCCGCCTGGACGCCGGCGCCGGCATCGCCCGCGAGCCGGTCGACCTGCTGGCTCTGCTCGCCGAGGAGGCGGCGCGGGCGCAGGCGACGCTGTCGGTGGAGGGCGAGGGGGGCGCGGACGTGAAGCGGGCCGACAACCGGGCCGCCACGCGCTTCACCGTCGAGGGCGACCCGCGCCTGCTGCGCCGCGCGGCGCGCAACCTGCTGGAGAACGCCCGTCGGCACGGCGCCGGGTCCCCGGTCGAAGTGCTGCTGTCCGAGGGAGCGCGAGGCCCGGTCGTCGAGGTGCTCGACCGCGGGCCGGGCGTGCCCGAGGCCGAACGCGAGCGCATCTTCGAGCCCTTCCACCGGCTCGCGGGTCACGGCGAGGCGGCCGGTGGCGTCGGCCTCGGGCTGTCGCTGGTGCGCCAGATCGCGCAGCGCCACGGTGCTGCCGCCGTCTGCCTGCCGCGCGACGGCGGCGGCAGCCGGTTCAGGCTCGAGTTCGGCGGCGCCGGGGCGACGCACTGAGCGTGCCGCCCCGGTACGCCGGCCTCACTTCGGCGGCGGGCGGGTGCCCTGCGTGACCGGGTACTCCGGCCGCCCGGTCTTCATCCACTGGACGATGTTGCGCGCAGCCTTGGTCCGCAGCTCGACCTCGGAGGCGACCGAGTAGAACGCCGAGTGCGGCGAGAAGATCACCCGCGGGTCGGCCAGCAGCGGATGGCCGGCGGGCACCGGCTCGGTCGGCAGCACGTCGAGCCCGACGCCGGCCAGGCGCCCTTCGCCGACCACCGTGGTGAGCCCCTCGAGATCGATCACGCCGCCGCGCGCGGTGTTCACCAGATAGGAGCCCGGCTTCATCCGGCGCAGCAGGTCGGCGCCGACCAGCCCGCGGGTGTCGTCGTTCAGCAGGCAGTGGATCGAGATCGCATCGGCCTGCTCGAAGAGCTGCTGCAGCGAGACGCGCTCGACGTAGGCCGGGAAGTCGCCGTCGATCAGGTTCGGATCGTGCGCGATCACGCGCTTGAAGGTGTTCCGGGCGATGTGCGCGAAGCGCTTGCCGATCCGGCCGAGGCCCAGCACGCCGACGGTCATGTCGGTCAGGCGGGGCACCTTGCCGGCGCTGGTGTAGTGCCAGGTGCCGGCCTTCACGTCGGTGTTCCAGCGCACGATGTTGCGGATCGAGGCGAGCATCATCGCGAACGCGTGGCTCGAGACCTCGCCGACGCCGTAGTCGGGGCTGTTGGCGACCCACACGCCGGCGGCCTGCGCGGCTTTCGCATCGATCGTGTCGTAGCCTGCACCGATCCGCGAAGCCAGGCCGATGCCCGGGCGCGCTGCGAACACCTTCGCGCCGACCGGCGCGTACTGCACGAGCAGCGCGGAGCAGCCCTCGGAGGCGGCGATCACCTCGTCCTCGGTCTTGCACTGCGCCTCGATGAGCTGGATGCCGGCGTCGCGGAACAGGGTGCGCTCGAGCGAGACGTCGAGCATGTCGTAGTCGGTGAACAGGACTTTCATCGGGGCTCCTGGGAAGGATGGGAATGATACCGGCGGCGTCTGGCCGGGATGTCGGCGGTCCGGTTCGATTCAGGCGGATTCGCGCCGGACGATGTCGAATCCGAGGTCGGTGCGCGTGCCGGGCGCCGGCCCGCCGTCGAGCCGGGCGAGCAGCGCCGTCGCCGCGTGCGTGCCGATGTCGTGACCGGGGATGCGTACCGTGCTGAGCGCGGGCCGCGTGTGCGCGGCCACATCGAAGTCGCCGAAGCCGAGCACCGCGAGGCGGCCCGGCACGTCGAGGCCGCGGTCGGCCGCGGCCCGCAGCGAAGCGGTCGCGAGCGCGTCGTTCGCGCAGAAGAGCGCATCGACCGAGGGATGCGCGTCGAGCAGTGCGCCGACGGCCGCATGGCCCTCGGCGGCGCTCATGCCGTCGTCGACGAACGCCGTCAGCGGCGGCTGCACGCCGGCCTCCCGCGCGGCCTCGCGCAGGCCGCGCAGCCGCTTGCCCGAGCGCACCTCCTGCGCGGGCGCGCTGCCCACGAAGGCCCAGCGGCGCCGGCCCCGTGCGGCGAGGAAGCGGCCGGCCTCGCGGCCGGCGGCCACGTTCGAGAAGCCGACCAGCATGTCGATCGGATGCGCGGTCAGGTCCCAGATCTCGACGACCGGCAGCGCGTGGCGGGTGAGCAGCTCGCGCGTCTCGTCGGCATGCGAGACGCCGGTCAGCACCAGCGCGTCGACCCGCCGGCCGAGGAAGCTGCGCACCAGCGCGGCCTCGGCCCTCGGGTCGTAGCCGCTGTCGCCCAGCATCAGCTCGTAGCCGGCCGGCCGCAGCACCGACGACAGCCCGTGCACCGTGCTCGCGTAGACCGAGTTCATCAGCGTGGGCACGATCGCCGCCACCACGCGGCTGCGGCTCGAGGCGAGCGCGCTGGCCGAGCCGTTCGGCAGGTAGCCGAGCCGCGCGACCGCGCGGCGCACCGCGTCGAGCGTCGCCGGAGCGACCCGCTCCGGATCCCGCAGCGCCCGCGACACCGTCATGCTCGAGACGCCCGCGGCGCGCGCCACCTCGACCAGGCGAGCGGGCGCCTCGCCGCCGGCGCCGCGTGGGGCGGCACCGGCCGCCGCCGATTGTGCGGTGCGCCTTGACATGGCCGGGAGACTACCGCCAAATCCCGATGTCGTGTTAGCGCTAACACCGGGATCCGAATGCAGCATCCGACGACGTGCCTGACCCCCGAGCAGGTCGACCACTATCGCGGCGAGGGCTACCTCGTCGTCCACGACGTCCTCGACGCCGCCGAGCTCGCGGTGCTGCGCGGCGCGGTCGACGCGCTGCTCGCCGGCGCGCGCGGCCTCGCCACGCACACCGAGCTCTACGACCTCGAGGACTCGCACACGCCCGAGGCACCGCGCGTGCGCCGGCTCAAGATGCCGCACAAGGCCCATCCGGCCTTCGACGCGCTGATCCGCAGCCCCAAGGTGCTCGCGCTGCTGACGCCCCTGCTCGGCCCCTCGGTGCGGATGCAGACCTCCAAGCTCAACCTGAAGTCGGCCGGGTACGGCGCGCCGGTCGAGTGGCACCAGGACTGGGCCTTCTACCCGCACACCAACGACGACGTGCTCGCGGTGGGCGTGCTGCTCGACGACTTCGTCCCCGACAACGGTCCGATGATGGTCGTGCCGGGTACGCATCGCGGCGCGATCCACAGCCACCACCACGACGGCGTGTTCGTCGGTGCGATCGAGCCGTCGGGCATCGCTGCCGAGATCGGCCGCGCGGTGCCGCTGCTGGCGCGCGCCGGATCGATCACGCTCCACCACGCCCGGCTGATCCACGGCTCGGCGACCAACACCTCGGGCCGTCCGCGCAACTTCCTGCTCTACGAGGCGATGGCCGCGGACGCATGGCCGCTGGCCGGCGGGCACTGGGGCGACCTCGCGCAGTTCGACGCGCGGATGGTCTGCGGCGAGCCGACGCTGCAGCCGCGCATGACCGCGGTGCCGGTGCGCATGCCGTTCCCCAAGCCGCCCGAGGCGGCCTCGCTCTACCAGTCGCAGAAGTACATGGGCACCCGGTTCTTCGAAGTCGCCCGATAGAGGCGGCTCCCGGCGCCGCGCGCACCGTGCAGCCCGTCGTCGGGCTGCCACGGCTGCTCGAGTAGCGATCGGGGCGCGGGTCGGCGCGCGTCGAGCCGCGTCTGCCGAGTCGCCGCTTTGATCGCCCGGGGTGCATCGATTACAGTCCGCCCCCACCAGACACCGCTTCGGCAGGAGAGCCCGTGAACCACATCGACCTGAAGGACCGCTGCGCGGTCGTCACCGGCGGCGCCGCCGGCATCGGCCTGGCCGTGGCGCAGCGCTTCGCCGCGAGCGGCGCGCGCGTCGCGCTCTGGGACGTCAACGAGGCGGCGGCCAAGGCCGCTGCGGCCGCGCTCGGTGCCGGTCACCTCGGCCTCGGCGTCGACGTCGCCGACGAAGCCTCCGTGCAGGCCGCGACCGACGCCACCTCGGCCGCGTTCGGCCGGCTCGACGTGCTGGTCTGCAGCGCCGGCATCACCGGGCCGAACACCACCGTCGCCGAGTACCCCGCCGACGCGTGGCGCAAGGTGTTCGACGTGAACGTCCACGGCACCTTCCTGTGCGACCGCGCCGTGGTCCGCAAGATGCTCGAGCGCGACTACGGGCGCATCGTCAACATCGCCTCGATCGCCGGCAAGGAAGGCAATCCGAACGCCTCGGCCTACTCGGCGTCCAAGGCGGCGGTGATCGGCCTGACGAAGTCGCTCGGCAAGGAGCTGGCGAAGACCGGCATCCGCGTCAACTGCGTGACGCCGGCGGCCGTGAAGACCGCCATCTTCGACCAGATGACCCAGCAGCACATCGACTTCATGCTGTCGAAGATCCCGATGGCACGCTTCGGCGGCGTCGACGAGATGGCGGCGATGGTGACGTGGCTGGCGCGCGAGGAGTGCTCGTTCTCCACCGGCGCGGTGTTCGACCTGTCCGGCGGCCGGGCGGTCTACTGATGGGCGCCGCCGACGCGTCCGGGGCGCCCCCGGTCCGCTACGAGGCCGACGCGCTGGTCGCGTTCGCGCTCGGGCTGCTGCGCGCGAACGGTCTGGACGAGGCGCTGGCCACCGACGTCGCCGAGGTGCTGGTCGAGGGCGATCTGCTCGGCCACGACACCCACGGCCTGGCGCTGCTGGCCGGCTATCTCGGCGAGCTCGAGCGCGGCTCGATGGCGAAGTCGGGCGCGCCCGACGTGATCGCCGAGCGCACCGTCGCCGCCACCTGGGACGGCCGCCGGCTGCCCGGCCCGGCGCTGGTGCGTCGCGCGATCGACTGGGCCGCGCCGCGTGCTCGCGAGCACGGCAGCGCGACGGTCGCGATCCGCCGCAGCCACCACATCGCCTGCCTCGCCGCCTACCTCGAGGCGACGGTACGCAGCGGGCTGATGGTCGAGATCTACAGCTCGGACCCGGCGGTGGCCAGCGTCGCGCCCTTCGGCGGCACGCAGGCGGTGTTCACGCCGAACCCGATGGCGGTGGGCTTTCCGACCTCGGGCGACCCGGTCCTGATCGACATCTCCGCGTCCATCACCACCAACGGCATGAGCAACCGGCTCAAGGCCGCCGGCCGGCGCGGCGCGCACGCCTGGTGGCTCGATGCCCTCGGCCAGCCGAGCGACGACCCGGCGGTGCTGTTCACGCAGCCCCCGGGCACGATCCTGCCGCTCGGCGGGGTCGATGCCGGCCACAAGGGCTACGGGCTGGCGCTGACGATCGAGGCGATGACCGGCGGGCTGGCCGGCTACGGGCGCGCCGACGTGCCCGAAGGCTGGGGCGCGACCGTCTGCGTGCGGGTGAGCGATCCCGAGGCCTTCGCGGGGCTCGGTGCGTTCACGCTGCAGACCGACTGGATCGCGCAGGCCTGCCACGGCTCGGCGCCGCGCGACCCGGCGAACCCGGTGCGCCTGCCGGGCGAGCGCGCGCTCGCCCGCAAGCGCGAGCAGAACGCCCGTGGCGTCGCGCTGCATCCGTCGATCCTGCCGGCGCTCGCGCCGTGGGCGAAGCGCTTCGGCGTGGACGCGCCGGTCGCGGTCGGCTGACCGGTCCGGAGGGGAGCGCTGCGCGCGAGGCGGACACGGGACCGGCTCAGCGCGACCCCGGCGGGCGTTCCGGTCGCGAGAACGGCCAGGCGAACTGGCCCGCGAGGGTCCCCGGGACCGCCTCGTCGCGCAGACCGTAGGCCTGCGGCAGCGTGCCGCGAGGCACCTTCGCGGCCGTGCCGAACACCACGTCGATCAGCGGGAAGTTCACCGCGAAGTTCCGGTCGATCGCGACTTCGTCCGATGCATGGTGCCAGTGGTGCCAGCTCGGGGTCGCCCACAGCCATTCGATCGGCCCGAGCCTCAGTCTCAGGTTCGAGTGGATCATCACCGCCTGCAGCCCGATCACCACGATGAAGGCGTCCATCACGTCCTTCGAGAAGCCCAGCACGTAGAGCGGCCCGAGCACGGCCACTCGCGTGGCCACGACCTCGAGCAGGTGCAGGCGGGAGCCCGCGAGCCAGTCCATCCGCTTCGCGCTGTGGTGGATGGCATGGAAGCGCCACAGCCAGGGCACCGCATGCATCGCCCGGTGCATGCCGTACTGGGCCAGGTCCGCCACCAGCAGGCAGGCGAGCAGCGCCACCGGAAACGGCAGCGCGCCGACCGTGTCGTGCAGCCGCGGATCGACGAAGGCGCCGAAGCCGGCGTGCACCAGTCGGTTCACCACCAGGAACACCAGCCCCACGATCGCGTGGTTCAGCCCGAACCAGGCGAGGTCGACCTGCCAGTCCTCCCGGAAGATCGGCTGTCCGGCCCGCATCGGGAGCAGCCGCTCCAGGAGCACGAAGAGCGCGACCGACATCAGCAGGTCGAGCACGAACCAGTCGAGACCGATGTAGGGCGTACCCTCGCGGAAGTCACCGACCTCCACGCCGTGGCCGCCCAGGGCCACCGCGCCGAGCACGGTCGCGAGCGCGGCGGCCGCCAGCGGGCGCCGTCTTCCGGCCACGAGATCGATCGCCGCCACCGTGCCCGAGACCAGCATCGAGGCCAGGAGGAGCTGGCGCAGCAGCTCGACGTCGTAGGCCGCGCGCAGCATCGGTGTGGTCAGGTACTCGGGGAACCTGAAGGCCAGCACGCCGAGAAGGCAGAGCACCGCGAGCCAGAACGAGAACGCGCCCGAGGCGAGCCCGGGCGATGCGGACACCGGGCCGTGGCCACGCATCAGGTCGCGCAGCTCGCCGACCGCGGCGCGCACCGCGCTCGCGAGCGAGGGCCGGCCGCGCGGCGGCGCCTGCGGGGGCGGGGGGCCGGGCGGGGCGGCGTTCATCGGCCGCAGTGTAGGGTCGGGACCGCCGCCCACGCATGGAGCGGGCATGCAGCCCCGCCGATCGGGCGGGGGAATGCGCCGGGCGGCGCGCCGCGGTGCATCGTCCGACGGCCGCGTGTCGCGTTACGCTTGCCGGATCGCCGTACCGGCCGGAGCCGCCATGACCGCATCCCCCACCCGGACAGCCCGATGGCTGCTCGAGCAGCATCGTGACCGACGGACCTTCCGGTCGTTCCCGCCGGGCATCCGTCCCGCCAACCTGGCCGACGCCTACCGCGCGCAGGCGTGCTTCGTCGACCTCAAGGCTCGGGACTGCGGCGAACCGGTCGGCTGGAAGATCGCGCTGTCCAATCCCGCGATGCAGCGGCTGGTCGGGCTGGACGCACCGGTCGCGGGCCGGCTGCTGTCCGGCCAGGTGGTGGCCGGGCCGGCGAGCACGCGGGTCGGCGCCTACGGGCGCCTGCTGATCGAGTTCGAGATCGCGGTCGAGCTCGGTTCGGACCTGCCCGCACCGGGCGGCCGGTGCAGCCGCGAGCAGGCGGGTGCCGCGGTGGCGGCCGTGCGCCCGGCCTTCGAGCTCGCCGACGACCGGAGCGCCGACTACGCGCGGCTCGGCGACGAGGCCTTCCAGATGGTGGCCGACAATGCCTGGAACGAGGGCGCGGTGCTGGGCATGCGTCGCGAGGACTGGACCGCCCTGGACCTCGAGGCCATCGCCGGCCGGGTGTTCTGCGACGACGTCCCGGTCGGCGGCGGCCGGGGCGGCGACCTGATGGGGCATCCGCTCGACGCGCTCGCCTGGCTGGCCGCCAGCGCCGCGTCCCGTGGCATGACGATGCGTCGCGGCGATGTCGCGATCCTCGGCAGCCTGGTCACCTCCCGGTTCCCGAAGGCCGGCGAGCGCTGGCGCTTCGAGCTCGAGGGCTTCGAACCGCTGCTGCTGTCCATCGAACCCTGACGCGGAGACTCGAGATGACCCCTGCGAGCGACCCCCGAGTCGACGGACCGGCCGGTGCCGGATCCGACATCGCCGACCCGCCCGACCCCAGCCGCTATCGGCACGGGCTGCGCTGCCTGCACGACTACCTGCGTCTGCATGCCCGGGCCCAGCCCCACAAGCCGGCCATCATCTGGTACGGCCGCGAGATCGGCTACCTCGAGCTCGACCGCTGGAGCGATGCCCTCGCGGTCCGGCTGGCGCAGATCGGTGTCGGACCGGGCGATCGGGTCGCCCTGTTCCTGAACAACTGCCCGCAGTACGTCGTCGCCCACGTCGCGATCCAGAAGCTCGGCGCGATCGTCGGACCCTGCGGCCCGCTGTTCAAGGCCGCCGAGCTCGAATACCAGCTCAACGACCTGGGCGCGCGCGTCGTGATCGCGGCCGATGCCCTGTTCCCGGTGCTCGCGTCCATCCAGGCGAAGACCTCGGTCACGCACGTCTTCTGCACCCACTACGGCGACCTGCTGCCGCCCGAGCCCACGCTCGCGCTGCCCGATGAACTGCGCGCGCCCCGCACCCGGCCCGCCGGCACCGAGGACCTGCTCGAGGCGATCGCGGCGGTGCCGCCGGGCGCCGCGCTGCCGCCGCACACGCCCGCGATCGACGACATCGCGCTGCTGACCTACACCTCGGGCACCACCGGCCTGCCCAAGGGGGCGATGCTGAGTCACCGCAACGCGCTCTTCAAGACCGGCGTCACCGCCGACTGCAACGATGTCCGCGGCGACGACGTGACCCTCGCGATCGCGCCGGTGTACCACATCGCCGGCATGCTGATGGGCATCGACGCGACGCTCTACGCGGGCTGCACCACTGTGCTGCTGCACCGCTTCGACCCGCTCGCGGTGCTGCAGGCGATCGACCGCTACCGGGTCACCTGGTGGTACGGCATGGCGCCCATGAACGTGGCCGTCATGCAGGTCCCCGACGCCGGGCGCTTCGACCTGCGCTCGCTGCGGCTCAATCCCACCACCAGCTTCGGCATCGTCCTGACCGAGGCGCTCGCCCGGCAGTGGCACGCGTTCACCGGCGGCGCGCTGTGCTACGAGCTGGCCTACGGACTGTCCGAGACCCACACCTGCGACACGTACATGCCCAGCGACGCGGTGCGCTGGGGCTGCCACGGCCGGCTCGCCCCCGGCGTGCAGTGCCGGATCGTCGACCCGGACACCGGGCGGGCGCTGCCGGTCGGCGAGTCGGGCGAGATCACGCTGCGCAGCCCGGGGAACTTCCGGGGCTACTGGAACCGGCCCGAGGCCACCACCGCCACGCTGCGCGACGGCTGGGTGTTCACCGGCGACATGGGCCGGCTCGACGCCGACGGCTACCTGACCTTCATGGGCCGGTTCAAGGAGATGATCAAGGTCTCCGGCTACAGCGTCTTCCCGGAGGAGGTCGAGCGTCTGCTGATCCTGCATCCCGACATCGCCGCGGCCGCGGTGATCGGCGTGCCGGACGCGACCAAGGGCGAGGTCGTCAAGGCGGTGATCGTGCCGAAGCCGCACGCGGGCGGCCACCTGACCGCGCAGGCGGTCATCGACTGGAGCCGGGAGAACATGTCCGCCTACAAGGTGCCCCGCTTCGTCGAGTTCCGCGATGCGCTGCCCGCCACCGGCGCGGGGAAGGTGCTCCGCAGGCTCCTGAAATCGTGATCGGCGCCGGCGGCTGAACCGCGGCCTGTCCGCGGTCCGCCGCGCCGAGGCGATCCTCGACCGGCTGCCGGACACCGGGATGCGCCGGGCCGGCGCGGCCCCGCACCGACGCGGGGCCGGGACCGGGCTTCGCCGCACCGCGGGCGTGCCCGTCCCGCGGCCATGCCGCGCGAGGCGGGGCGCATGCGGGTGGCACGGCCGTTGCAAGCGATGCAGCGTGGAGGGCGCACGCCTGCGCCCCGTCTGGAGCCTCTTCGCATGCGGATCGACAGCCGTTTCCTCGTTCACGCCCTGTCCCGCGTGAACCGCGCCCCCCGGGGCGCCTCGCGGGCCCTGCGCACGCGCCTCGCCCTCGCCGCCGGTGCCGCCGCGATCGCGCTCGCGCCGGCCGCCGCCGCCGCGCAGGAGAAGCTGGTCTTCCTCACCAGCTGGTACGCGCAGGCCGAGCACGGCGGCTTCTACCAGGCGCTGGCCTCGGGGCTCTACAAGAAGGCGGGCCTCGACGTCACGATCAGGATGGGCGGCCCGCAGGTCAACGGCATGCAGCTGCTGGCCGCCGGCCAGGCCGACGTGATCATGGGCTACGACATCCAGACCATGAAGGCCTGGGAGCAGGGCATTCCGGCGGTCACCATCGCGACCTCGTTCCAGAAGGACCTGCAGGGCATGATGACCCACGACGACGTGACGTCGCTCGCGGGCCTGAAGGATCACACCATCCTCGTCGCCACCTCGGGCCACAGCAGCTGGTGGCCGTGGCTCAAGGCCAAGTACGGCTACACCGACGGGCAGTCGCGTCCGTACACCTTCAACATCCAGCCCTTCCTCGCCGACCGCAAGCTCGCGCAGCAGGGCTACCCGTCGTCCGAGCCCTTCGCCGCGGCCGGCGCGGGCGCGAAGGTCAACTTCTTCCTGTTCGCCGACGACGGCTATCCGCCCTATGGCACGACGATGGTCACGCTCGAGAAGCAGATCAAGGAGCGTCCGGCGGTGATGCAGAAGTTCGTGCAGGCCTCGCTCGAGGGCTGGAAGGCGTTCTTCGCCGACCCCGCCGCCGCGGTGGCGCTGATCAAGAAGGACAATCCGAACATGAAGGACGAGCAGATCGCCTTCGCGATCCAGCGGATGAAGGCGCTGCAGGTGCTCGACGGCGGCGACGCGAAGACCGCCGGCATCGGCACGATCAGGCCCGAGCGGTTCAAGCAGACCTACGACATGCTGGTCGGGTCGAAGCTGCTCGACGCCTCGAAGGTCGACGTGACGAAGACCTACACGACCCAGTTCGTGCGCGACCTGAAGATCCTGCCCTGAGCGGCGCGCGATGACCGAGCCGGCCCGACCCGAGGTCGCCCGATCCGGCGCCGACGATGCGCCCGCGGTCGAGGTGCTGTCGGCGCACAAGACCTATCCCAACGGCACCGTCGCGCTGCGCCCGGTCGAGCTGACCGTGCGCGCCGGCGAGTTCGTCACGCTGCTCGGCCCCTCGGGCTGCGGCAAGAGCACGCTGCTGCGGATGGTGGCCGGCCTGCTCGAGCCGAGCGACGGCCGGGTGCTGCTGTGGCGCAAGCCCGTGGCGAGCCTCGACGCCGCTCGGCGCCTGTCCTTCGTGTTCCAGGAGGCCACGCTGATGCCGTGGGCGCGCGTGCAGGCCAACGTGCGCCTGCCGCTCGACCTGGCCGGCGTGCCGCGCGCGGAGGCCGATGCACGCGTGGCCGCGGCGCTCGAGCGGGTCGGCCTGTCGCGCTTCGCGTCGCACCGGCCGCGCGAGCTGTCGGGCGGCATGCAGATGCGGGTGTCGATCGCCCGCGGGCTGGTCACCGATCCGCAGCTGCTGCTGATGGACGAGCCCTTCGGCGCGCTCGACGAGATCACCCGCAACCGGCTCGACGCCGACCTGCTCGCGCTGTGGCACCGGCAGCGGCTGACCTGCCTGTTCGTCACGCACTCGATCCACGAGGCGGTGTTCCTGTCGACCCGCGTGGTGGTGATGGCGGCGCGGCCGGGGCGCATCGTCGAGACCTTCGACATCGACGAGCCGCAGCCCCGCGACGCGTCGTTCCGGGTCTCGGCCCGGTTCGGCGAGTACGCACGGCACCTGCAGGACAGTCTGCTGCGCGCGAGCGCCGACGACCCGGAATCGGCGCTCGCATGAGCGCCACCGCCCGCCCCCGCATCGACCCGCGCCGCATCGTCTATCCGCTGCTCGTGGCGGTGCTGCTGCTCGCCGGCTGGCAGGGCGCGGTCACCGCGTTCTCGGTGCCGGTCTACCTCGTGCCCTCGCCGGTGGCCGTCGGCCGCACGCTGGTCGCCGACTGGGCGCTGCTGGCGGGTGCGCTGGGCACCACGCTCAAGATCACCCTGCTCGCGTTCGCCGCCGCAGTGGTGCTCGGCTCGACGATCGCCTTCGTGTTCGTGCAGAG
>RPRK01000025.1 GCA_003818495.1 Burkholderiales bacterium | reverse complement strand
TGAGGGAGACGCTGCAGCGCGTGCTCGAGCGGCTGAAGCCCGCTCCCTGAAGCCCGCTCCCTGAAGTCCGCTCCCTGAAGTCCGCCCGCTGAAGGTCGCCGCCCGACGTCCGCCGCCCGGGACCTCCTGCGCGCGGCCGACGCTCAGGGAAGCGCGCGCTCCAGGACCCGCGCGACGTGCAGCGCCTCGCGCGCCGCGCCGTCGGCGATCTGATGCCGACAGCTCGTGCCGTCGGCGACGATCAGCGTGTCTTCGCCCGCGGCCCGGACCGCCGGCAGCAGCGACGCCTCGGCCATCCGCATCGAGACCTCGTGGTGCGCGGCCTCGTAGCCGAAGCTGCCCGCCATGCCGCAGCAGCTCGACTCGATCGGCTCGACGGCGAGGCCCGGGATCAGCCTGAGGACGGCGAGTGTGGGCGTGAAGGCGTCGAACGCCTTCTGGTGGCAGTGTCCGTGCACCTTCGCGCGCGCCTGCGGCAGCGCCTTCAGCGCGAGCTCGAGCCGACCCGCCGCATGCTCTGCGGCGAGGAACTCCTCGAAGAGCATCGCCCTGGAGGCGAGCAGGCGCGCGGCGCCCGGCCGCCCCAGCGTCTCGTCGAGGCGAAGCGCGAGGAACTCGTCGCGCAGCGTCAGCAGGCACGAGGGCTCGAGACCGACGATCGCGACACCGCGCTCGGCGAAGGGCAGCAGCGCCGCCAGCGTGCGCGCGGCCTCGACCCGTGCCTCGTCGACCAGGCCGGCCGACAGGAACGTGCGCCCGCAGCACAGCGGCCGCTCGCCCTCCGCGATGCCCGAGCCGGGTGCGCCGGCCACGTGCACGCGGAACCCGGCGGCCCGCAGCACCCGCAGCGCGGCGTGCGCGTTCTCGGGTTCGAAGTGGTCGTCGAAGGTGTCGACCCACAGCACCACCTCGCGGGCCGCGGCATCGGCGACCGGCGCGGCCTGCGCGCCACGGGCCGACAGCGTCCGCAGGAAGCCGTCCCGGCGGAACTTCGGCAGGCTGCGCTTGGCGCTCAGTCCGAACCAGCGCTCGGACAGCGCGGCCAGGCCGGGCAGCGCATCGCGCAGGTTGGACAGCGGCGCCAGCCGCGCGGCCGTGGAGGCCCAGCGCGGCAGGAACGCGATCAGCCGGGCGCGCGCCGACAGCCCGTGCTTCGCCTGCCAGTGATGCAGGAACTCGGTCTTCATGCGCGCCATGTCGACGCCGGTCGGGCACTCGCGCCGGCAGCCCTTGCACTGGACGCACAGGTCCATGGCGTCGCGCACCTCGGGCGCAGCCAGGCCGTCCGGCCCGAGCTGGCCGCTCACCGCGAGCCGCAGCGTGTTCGCGCGGCCGCGGGTGACGTGGACCTCGTCGCGCGTGGCGCGGTACGACGGGCACATGGTGCCGGCGTCGAACTTGCGGCAATGGCCGTTGTTGTTGCACATCTCGACGGCCTTGCCGAAGCCCCCCGCCGGATCGCCGCCGGAGCCGGCGGGCGAGACCGCGACGCCGTTGCCCTCGCGGACCCAGCCCTCGCGGGTCGCATCGGCATCGGACGGGTCGTTGGCCCGGTTCCAGTCCGACCAGTCGAGGGCGGTCGCCAGCGGCCGGATCGCATAGCCCGGCGCGAAACGGAACAGGCTCGCGTCGTCCATCCGCGTGGGTCGCACGATCTTGCCCGGGTTCATCCGGTTCTCCGGATCGAACAGTCCCTTGATCTCTTCGAACGCCCGCACCAGGCGGGGCCCGAACTGCCAGGCGACCCACTCGCTGCGGACCAGGCCGTCGCCGTGCTCACCGGAGAAGGCGCCCTTGTACTCGCGGACCATCGCCGCGGCCTCCTCGGCGATCGCCCTCATCTTCGCGGCGCCGCCGCCGTGCTCGCGCAGGTCGAGGATCGGACGCACGTGCAGGGTGCCGACCGACGCGTGGGCATACCAGGTGCCCTGCGTGCCGTGGCGCCGGAACACCTCGGTGAGCCGCGCGGTGTAGTCGGCGAGGTGCTCGAGCGGCACCGCGCAGTCCTCGATGAAGGACACCGGCTTGCCGTCGCCCTTCATGGACATCATGATGTTCAGGCCCGCCTTGCGGACCTCCCACAGCGCCTTCTGCCGCGGCTCGTCGACCAGGTCGACCACGCTGCCCGGCAGTCCGAGGTCGGCCATCAGCTCGTGCAGGCGCGCGAGCTTCGCCAGCTGGGCGTCGCGCGTCTCGCCGGCGAACTCGACCAGCAGCACGGCCTGGGGCTCGCCGACCAGCGCGGAGTCGATCGTCGGCCGGAACGAGGGGTTCGCCCGCGACAGCTCGATCATCGTCCGGTCGACCAGCTCGACGGCGACCGGCCCGAGCCTGACGATGTGCTGGGCCGACTCCATCGACTGCTGGAAGCTCGGGAACGACACCACGCCGAGCACCTTCGCGCCGGGCAACGGCGAGAGCCTGAGCGTGATGCGTCGCGTCCAGGCGAGCGTGCCCTCGGAGCCGACCAGGAGCTGCGCGAGGTTCAGCGATCCGTCGTCGGTGTAGGGGCGCTCCGAGCGCGGCTCGAAGACGTCGAGGTTGTAGCCGCCCACCCGGCGCATCACGGTCGGCCAGACCCGGCGGATCTCGTCGCGCTCGCGGTCGGCGATCGCGTGCAGGCCGCTGACGATCTCGCGGATGCGCTGGTTCGACAGGCTCATGTCGCCCGCCGACCCGTCGCCGCGGGTGAAGGTGCCCCAGTAGCCCTGGGTGCCGTCGGCGAGGATGGCGTCGATGCCGGCCACGTTGTGGACCATGTTGCCGTAGGCGATCGAGCGCGAGCCGCAGGAATTATTGCCGGCCATGCCGCCGATCGTGGCCTGCGCGGAGGTCGAGACGTCGACCGGGAACCAGAGCCCGTGGGGCTTGAGCCGCGCATTGAGCGCATCGAGGGCGATTCCAGGCTGGACGGTGACCGTCGCTCGCGACGGATCCGCCTTCGCCGCCCGCTCGTCGAAGTCGACCACCTCGTTGAGCCACTTCGAATGATCGATCACCAGGGCCGCGCCGATCGTCTGGCCGCATTGCGAGGTGCCGCCGCCCCGTGGCAGCACCGGCACCTTGAGATCCCTCGCGACGTCGAGTGCGATCGCGAGGTCGGCCTCGGTGCGCGGCACCGCGACGCCGATCGGCTCGACCTGATAGACCGAGGCATCGGTCGAATAGCGGCCGCGCGAGCCGGCGTCGAACAGGACGTCGCCCTGCATCTCGCGGCGCAGCCGGGTGGCGAGGTCGCTTCGCGCCAGGCGCGGCGACAGGAACACGCGGCGCGAGCCGTCGAGTCGTTCGGGGGCGTTCATCGGGAATCCTCCGCGCGAGCGCCGTCGGCGTCGCGAACGGCCGGCAGCGCGAGCGCCCCGGCGTCGAGCTGCGCGAGCACCGTCGCGCGCTTGTGGTCGAGGTGCGCGCGGAGCACCGCGGCGAGGCGCTCGCCGTCGCCCGCGTCGAGGGCCTCGATCATCGCCGCATGCTCGGCCACCGCCGCGTCCCACTTGTCGCGATTCAGGTTCGAGCGGAAACGCAGCGACTGGAGCCGGGCATTGAGCCGGGCGTAGGTCTCGGCGAGCACGGGGTTGCGGGCGCAGGCGACCAGCCTGCGATGGATGCTGCTGTTGAGGCGGTAGTAGGTCGGCAGGTCGCGACGGGCGTGCGCGGCGAGCATCTCGAAGTGGAGCGCTCGCAGCTCGTCGCGCTCGGCGACGCTGGCGCGGGCGGCCGCCAGCCCGCCGGCGAGGGCCTCGAGGGCCGCCATGAGCTCGAACGCATGCTCGACGTCGGCGCGCGACAGCGTCGCCACCACCGCGCCGCGGTTCGGCTGCAGCTCGACGATGCCCTCGCCCGCGAGCGTGCGGAACGCCTCGCGCAGCGGCGTGCGCGAGACGCCGAGACGCTCGCACAGCACGCGCTCGTTCAGGTGGGCGCCGGGGGCGAGCCCGCCCTCGACGATCAGCTCGCGCAGCCGCTCGGCGACCGCCTCGTGCAGCACGCGGTGCTCGTGCAAGACCGGCACGGACGGCTCGGCCGTCCGGTCGTCGAGGCGAAGAGAGTCGAGTTGCATGCGAAAACCGGGTGTGAGCGACGAGGCACGAAGCTTGGCGATGCCGTCTGACGGCCGAAACGCGAGGGCTCGAGATTGCACGCCCCTTCGGATTCGCATATTGTATGCAAAACGGAGGCGACATGCTCGACCTGAACTCGCACCCTGCGGGGCGGCACTTCCTGCAGATTCCCGGCCCCACCAACGTGCCCGACGACGTGCTGCGGGCCATCGACCATCCGACGATCGATCACCGCGGCCCGGAGTTCCAGAAGCTCGGCCTGAAGGTGCTGGCCGACATCCGTCCGGTGTTCCAGACCTCGCAGCCGGTCATCATCTATCCGGCCTCCGGCACGGGCGCCTGGGAGGCGGCCCTCGTCAACACGCTGTCGGCCGGCGACACCGTGCTGATGGCCGAGACCGGCCACTTCGCGACGCTGTGGAAGCGGCTCGCCGAGCGGCTCGGGCTGGTGCCCGAGTTCATCCCCGGCGACTGGCGCAGCGGCGTGGACGCGGCTCGCGTCCACGAGCGGCTGGCGGCCGATCCGCATCACCGCATCAAGGCGGTCTGCGTGGTGCACAACGAGACCTCCACCGGCGTCACCTCCGACATCCCGGCGGTGCGCCGGGCGATCGACGCGGCGAAGCACCCCGCCCTGCTGATGGTCGACACGATCTCGTCGCTCGGCTCGGTGGACTACCGCCATGACGAGTGGGGCGTCGACGTGACCGTCGCGGGCTCGCAGAAGGGCCTGATGCTGCCGCCCGGGCTGTCCTTCAACGCGGTCTCGCCCAAGGCGATGGCCGCCTCCGAGCGGGCGAAGCTGCCCCGCGCGTACTGGGCGTGGGACGAGATCGTCGCCGCCAACGAGAAGGGCTTCTGGCCGACCACGCCGTCGACCAACCTGCTCTACGGCCTCGCGGTCGCCCTCGACCGCCTGCACGCCGAGGGCCTGCCGAACGTCTTCGCGCGCCACCTGCGCCATGCCGAGGCGACCCGTCGTGCGGTGCGCGGCTGGGGCCTCGAGATCCTGTGCCGGAATCCGGCCGAGTACAGCCCGGCGCTGACCGCGGTGATGATGCCGGTCGACGCCAGCGGCGCCACCCATGACGCCGACGCCTTCCGGCGCATCGTGCTCGAGCGCTTCAACATGTCGCTGGGCACCGGCCTGTCGAAGCTGGCCGGCCGGGTGTTCCGCATCGGACACCTCGGCGACTTCAACGACCTGACCCTGCTCGGCACGCTCGGCGGCGTCGAGATGGGGCTGCAGGCCGCCGGCGTGCCGCACCGCAAGGGCGGCGTGCAGGCGGCGATCGACTGCCTGGCCGAGGCAGCCGCTCCGCGGGCCGCGCTCAAGGCGGCCTGACGCCCGTCGCCGGGCATCGCCCGGCGCGGGATCCCGTGCGACAACCGGCGCGGCCCAAGAGCCGTCGCCGCACCCTGGAGACGACATCGATGACGACGCATCGCCGCACCCTGCTCGCCGCCGCGCTCGCCGCGGCCACCCTCGCCGTTCCCGCCGTCGCGTCCGCGCAGGCATGGCCGAGCAAGCCGATCCGCCTGCTGGTCGGCTTCGCGCCCGGCGGCGGCACCGACATCGTCGCCCGCGCGCTGGGCCCGAAGATGTCCGAGATCCTCGGCCAGCAGATCATCGTCGAGAACCGCGCCGGCGCCGCCGGCACGATCGCGGCGGACCTGGTGGCGAAGGCGCCCGCCGACGGCTACACCCTGCTCGCCGGCCATGCGAACAGCAACGCGATCGCGCCGCACGTGTTCGCCAAGACGCCGTTCGACCCGATCGCCGACTTCACGCCGATCACCTACATCGGCTACGTGCCGAACATCCTCGTCGTGCATCCGTCGGTGCCCGCGAAGAGCGTCGAGGAGCTCGTGGCGCTCGCGAAAGCGAAGCCCGGTACGATGACCTACGCATCGTCGGGCGTCGGCAGCACGCAGCACCTCGCCGGCGCGCTGTTCAACCAGATCAGCGGCACGACGATGAACCACGTGCCCTACAAGGGCAGCGGCGCGGCGATCGTCGACCTGCTCGCAGGCCAGGTCAACACGAACTTCGACACCATGCCGCCGGTGCTGCCGCACATCAAGGACGGCAAGCTGCGCGCGCTCGCGATCTCGACCCCGAAGCGCCTGCCCCAGCTGGCCGACGTGCCGACCTTCGACGAGAAGGGCATCAAGGGCTTCGACGTCACCAACTGGTACTCGGTCATGGGACCGAAGGGTCTGCCGGCGGACATCACCGCGAAGATCGACGACGCGGTGAGGAAGGCGATGGCCGACCCCGAGATCCGCGCCAAGCTCGACCCGCAGGGCCTGCAGTTCGGCGGGCCGCAGACGCCCGCGGCCTTCGCCGAGTTCATCCGCGCCGAGAACGCGAAGTACGCGAAGCTCGTCAAGGACCTCAACGTCAAGGCGGACTGAGCCCCCGATGTCCGAGGTCCTCGTCGAACGGGACGGCGACATCGCCACCGTGGTGCTCAACCGGCCGGCGAAGCTCAATGCGCTGACCCGGCCGATGTGGCGGATGCTCGGCGACGCCTTCGAGTCGCTGTCGGCCGACGACTCGGTGCGATGTGTCGTCGTCCGCGGCGCCGGCGAGCGGGCGTTCTCGCCGGGCAACGACATCTCGGAGTTCGAGACCCAGCGTTCCGACAAGGCGCAGGCGATCGACTACGGCCGTGACATGCACCGGACCGCGCACGCGATCGCCGCCTGCCGGCACCCGGTCGTGGCGCGGATCCACGGAATCTGCGTCGGCGGCGGGCTGGAGATCGCGGCGCTCGCCGACCTCCGGATCTGCGGCGCCTCGAGCCGCTTCGGGGCGCCGATCAAGAACCTCGGCCTCGTGATGGCCTACGCCGAGATGGCGCCTCTGGTGAAGCTGGTCGGCGAGTCGGCCGCGCTGGAGATCCTGCTCGAGGGGCGGATCTTCGATGCCGCCGAAGCGAAGGACAAGGGCCTGGTGACCCGCGTGGTGCCGGACGAGCGGGTCGGCGCCGAGGTCGACGAGACGGCCCGCCGGATCGCCGACGGCGCCCCGCTCGTCGCACGCTGGCACAAGAAGTTCGCCCGCCGGCTGGGGGACCCTCGACCGCTGTCGGACGCCGAGCTCGACGAGTGCTTCGACTGCTTCGACACCGAGGACTTCCGGATCGGCTACGCGGCCTTCCTCGCCAAGCGCGCACCGCGCTTCGAGGGGCGCTGAGATGGCCGGGCCGCTCGCCGGCATGCGCGTCCTCGAGTGCGCGCAGATCATGGCCGGACCGACCTGCGGCGCGCTGCTGGCCGATCTCGGCGCGGACGTGATCAAGGTCGAGAAGATCCCGGGCGGCGACGATGCGCGCGCCTACCGGGAGCCGCGCGTGGGCGGCGTCTCCGCGCCCTTCCTCGTCATGAACCGCAACAAGCGGGGCATCGCGCTCGACTTCAAGCACCCGGCCGGCCGCGACGCGCTGCTGCGCCTCGTCGATTCGGCCGACGTCCTCGTCGAGAACTACCGACCGGGCACGATGGACAAGCTCGGACTGGGCTGGGAGGCGCTGCATGCGCGCCGCCCCGGGCTGATCTACTGCTCGATCAGCGGCTACGGGCTGACCGGGCCGCTGGGCGGCGGGGGCGGCTTCGATCTCGTCGCCCAGGCGTTCGCCGGCCTGATGAGCATCACCGGCGAACCCGACCGACCGCCGGCGAAGGTCGGCAGTTCGGTCGCCGACCTGAACGCGGGGCTGCTGGCGGCCAACGGCATCCTCGCCGCGTACGTCCACCGCCTCAAGACCGGCGAAGGCCAGCGCGTCGACACCTCGCTGATGGAAGCGGCGCTGCACCAGACCGGCTGGCATGCGTCGGTGTGGTTCGCCACCGGCGCATCGCCCGGCCCGCTCGGCTCCGGGCACGTGCTGGCGGCCCCGTATCAGGCCTTTCGCACCCGCGACCGCTGGATCGTGATCGGCGGTGCCAACCAGGCGAACTGGGAACGGATCTGCGACGTGCTCGGCCGCCCCGACTGGAAAGGCGACGTCCGCTTCGTCGACAACTCGGCGCGGATGGCGAACCTGCCGGCGCTGGTGGACGCGATGGAGGCGGTGCTGGGCGGGCGCGACGCCGCCGACTGGCTCGCCGCCTTCGAGGCGGCGGGCGTGCCGGCAGGCCCGGTGAACTCGATCGGCGACGCGCTGTCGCACCCGCAGACCCTGGCCCGCGGGATGGTCGTCGAACTCGAGCACCCGGTCGCCGGCACCACCCGCGCGCTCGGGACGCCGATCACGCTGTCGGCGACGCCGGCACGCATCGACCGCCATGCGCCCTCGCTCGGCGAGCACACGCGCGAGGTGCTGCGCGAGCACGGCTGGACCGATGCGGAAATCGACGCGCTCCTGGCCTCGGGGGCCGCACTGCAGGCGCCGGCGTGACGCGGACTCGGATGGCGTTTTCTTCCTTTCGGATCTGAGGCACGCCTCGGACAGGCCCTAAGTTCCTATGTGAACGGGCACGTCCGACACGCCGGACAGGCTCACGGTTGCCGTATTTTCCGGCGCTCGGCTCGCCGGAACCCGAAGGATTCCAGTCCGAAATTCATGACGGGTCGGCCGGATGCCGGGCAACTTCAGGCCGCCGGGCGGTACGCCGCGACCGCCGGTCCGGACCCCGTGAACCCGTGCGGCACGGCCCTTAGGATCGGTCCGATCGACGACCTCGACGGCCTCCGCACCGCAGCCCCATGTTCCCCGCCCGCACGCAGCCCGCCATCGCTCCCGAGCATGCCGAACGCATCGGACGGTGGTGCGACGCGCTGGACCTGGCCTGTCCGGCGATCGATGCCTGGCGGCTGCACGCATGGGCACGCACCGCCGCGGCGACCTTCGGCGCGCTGTCGGCACGGCGCATCGAGCGCAGCCTGAGGCTGGACGGCGCCGCGGCCGACGGCCTCGTCGATGCGACGGCGATCGGCGACGCCCCCGCACATCGTGCGTGGCTGCGCGCCCGGCCGGGCTCGCGCGGTGCGGCGCCCGATCCTTCGGTCGCCGCCGACGCGGCGGCCGCCTGCCGCGGCCTGCATCGGGCGCTGCTCGATGAACCGGTCCGCGCCGCTCCCCGGCTCGCCGCACTGGTGCTCGCCTCGTTGCGCGTCGACGCGCCCGACGACGCCGGCCGCGCGGTGGAGCTCGTGCTGCTCGGCCCTCGGGCCCACCGCACGCCGTTCACGGGCGCGGTGCTGCGGGGCGAAGCGTTGCACGAGGCGCTGAGTGCGGTCTGCATGCTCGGTGCACTCGCCCGTCCCCACCTGCCCGCCGACGCCGGACTGCCGTGGGCCGACTTCGATCGGATCCGACGGGTCAGCACGAGCGCCGGATGCGACGGCGCATTCGTGTCCTGGTGCCGGCATCTGCTCGACGACCTGCTCGAGACGCCGTGCCCCGCCCACCCGGCCGCCGGGTCGGCCGAGGCCGAAGCCCTGCTCGAGCGCGAGCGACACGGACTGCTGCGCACCGAAGCCGACGCGACCGCCGACGCCCGGCTGGCGCTGCCCGCCGGGCTGGTCGGCGTCGCGCCGCCGGGGCAGGCCGGCCCCGGGACCGATGACGTCGGGCCCTCCGCGTCCGGCGATCCGGCCGACGCGCTCCACGATGCGCACCGCGAGGCCCTGTCGACCCGATTCCATGTCGACCTCACCGCTGCGTCGCAGGCCGGCCTCGATGCGGCCGAGGTCGAGCGCCTCGCCCGGCTCGGCAACTGGTACGAGCGGCTCGCCGACGGCCGGCTGATGCCGGGCAGCGACGCGCAACGGCGATTCGTGCTGGTCGCCAAGGGGCGCGCCGAGCCGGAAAGCGAGCACGAGCGACTGTGGCGGCGCTACCGGGTGGCGGTGCGACGGCTGGCGGTCCTCGCGAAGCAAGCACAGGGCGCCTCGCCGGCCGGCGTCGAGGGCGCATCCGGACCCGCCGGGCAGGCGACGGCCGCTGCAGCGGCTCCGGTCGCTCCGGTCGCTCCGGTCGCTCCGGTCGCTCCGGTCGCTCCGGCCGCTCTGGTCGCTCCGGTCGGGTCGGCTGCGGCGGGCGTGCCGTCGGTGTCCGCCGCGCCGATCGCGGCGCCCCTGATCGCACCGTCGGCCGACCCTGACCGGCGACACGACGACGACATCGCCACCGACAGCATCGACGGTCCGCCGACGATCCCGATGCCCCCGCCGAGGCTCGAGCCCGTCGCGGAGCGATCCGCGTGGACGGGTCCGTCGAGCCGCATGCTGCTCGCGACCCTGGAGCGCGCTACCACCGAGGAGCTGCTCGAACTGACGCGGGCGCTCGACGGCCAGGACAGCGCCTCGACGCCGCTCCCGCCCCCCCTGCTGGCGGCTCAGATCGCCCTGGCCGGACGCAGCGGACTCACGACGGCCGTGAGTCTGGGCGGCGCGGCGTATCTCGAGATGCTGCGCGATGCCGCCGAGGCGCTCGGCGTGGACAGCGTCTGGTGGTCCTCCCGCAACGGTCCGGCCGGCGCGGACCTGGCTTCGATCGACACCGCCCGCGGCATGGACCCGACGCACTCGCCCGATCGGGACGCGGTGGCGGCGCTCTACGCCTGGGTCGACGAGCTCGAGATCGAGGTGCTCAAGTCGGTGCTCTCGGCGCTGCAGCGCGGCCTGGACGCGCCCGAACGGGCGCGGTTCGCGCACGACGTGCTGCTGCGCGCGCGTCGCCACGGCGTGGACCTGTCGGACTCGGTCACGCCCGGCGGCCTGCTGGTCGTGGTGCACCTCGGCGGATTCGCGACCTACACCGCGCTGTCGACCGCGCTCGGGATCGTGGCGCCCACGATGCCCGGGATGGGCGGCTACACGCTCGCCTCGTCGCTGCTGGGCGCGATGCTCGGGCCGGCAGGCCGCCAGGTGCTCGGCGAGCCGTTGGTGTGGCGGTCGTCCGGACCGAATGCGCGGCGGATCGTGCGCCTGGTCGCCACGGTGGCGATGATCCGGCAGGGGGCCGCCGCCTCGGCTTCGGCCGCCGCGGCCCGCCGCAGCCGGCTGACCGAGCCCGCCTGACTAGGCGCGGACGACGTCGGCGAGCGCCGCCGTCCAGCCGACGATGCCGCCCTGCGCCCGGATCATCGCCAGGGTCGCGTCACGGAACTCGGGGAAGTAGCTGCCGGTGGCCTCCTCCACCAGCAGACAGTCGTAGCCCCGGTCGTTCGCCTCGCGCATCGTCGTCTGGACGCAGACCTCGGTGGTCACTCCGCCGAAGACGAGGTGGGTGATCCGGCGCGAGGTCAGCACGTGCGTGAGCGTCGTGTTGTAGAACGCGCCCTTGCCCGGCTTGACGATCTCGACCTCTCCCGGCAGCGGTGCCAGTCCGGGCACGAAGTCGGCCCCCGGCTCGCCGTCGATCAGGATCCGTCCCATCGGCCCCGGGTCGCCGATCCGCGTCGAGGGCGCGCCGCGCAGCCGCTTGGCCGGCGGGCAGTCGGACAGGTCGGGCCGGTGGCATTCGCGGGTGTGCACCACCAGCAGCCCGCGCATCCGGGCCCAGGCGAGCAGGTCCATGGCCGGCCCGACGACCTTCGCGAGGTGGCCGACGTCGTTGCCCAGGGATTCGCCGAATCCGCCCGGTTCGATGAAGTCGCGCTGCATGTCGATCATCACCAGAGCGGTGGCGTTCGGATCGAAGGCGAAGTCGAAGGGCCGTGCCTTCACGGTGCGCGGGACGCCGGCCGCCGGCATCCGCGGGCTCATGCGGCCTCCCCGTCGAGGACCGGCTCGAGACCGCCTGCGGTCGTGCGCTGCGGATCCTGCGCCTCGTGCGCGTCGTGGGCACCGCCCATCCGACGGCCGATCTCCGCACGGTCGGCGGCGGCGTTCGAAGTCTCGTACACGAGGGCTCCTTCGGACATGACCGCGACGCGGTCGGACAGCTCGATCAGCTCGTCGAGGTCCTCGCTCACCAGCAGCACCGCGGCGCCACCGTTGCGCGCCTCGAGCAGGCGGCGATGGATCTCGTCGACGGCGGCGAAGTCGAGGCCGAACACCGGGTTCATCACCACCAGCACGCGGCAGCCGCGCGACAGCTCGCGGGCCAGCACGGCGCGCTGCACGTTGCCGCCCGACAGCGTGCCGATCGGCGAATGCGGGCCGCGGGTCTTGACGCCGAAGGCCTCGATGCGCGGCCGCGCCGCAGCCACCAGACGCGCCGGGCTCAGCCAGCCGGCGCGCGCCAGCGGCGCGACGTCGAACTCGCGCAGCGCCAGGTTCTCGGCGACGGACATCGCGGCCACGCAGGCATTGCGCAACGGCTCCTCGGGCAGGCTGCCGACACCGTGACGCGCGATCTCGCCGCGCCGGCCGCGATAGCGCTCGCCGCTGATCCGGATCGTGCCCGAGGCGGGCTCGCGCTGCCCGAGCAGGGTCTCTACGAGCTCGCGCTGCCCGTTGCCGGACACGCCCGCGATGCCGAGGATCTCGCCGGCCCGCACCGCCAGCGTCGCATCGCGCACCACGCGTCGTCCGGCGTCGTCGGTCACCGTCATCGACTCGACCGCGAGCACGGGCGCGGCGTCACGGGCGACCGGGCCCCGCTCGGGCAGCTCGCGGCGCCGGGCCGCACCGATCATCGCGTCGGCCAGCCGAACCGCGTCGAAGTCGGCGACCGGACCGCCCGCCACGCGCCGACCGCGCCGCAGCACCGTGACGTCGTCGGCGAAGGCGGAGACCTCGCGGAACTTGTGCGTGATCATCACGACCGTCAGCCGACCCGAGTGGGCCAGCCCCCGGATGGCACCGAGCACCTCGTCGGCCTCGTCGGGGGCCAGCACCGAGGTCGGCTCGTCGAGGATGAGCAGCCGGTTGTCGGCGTAGAGCTGCTTCAGGATCTCCGCCTTCTGCTTCTGGCCGGCGGCCAGGTTCGAGACCGGCACCTCCAGCGGCAGCGTGAACGGCGTGCCGTCCATGAAGGCGCGCATCTCGGCGATCTTGGCCGGCCAGTCGACGATCGCGCCGAGGCCGCCGCGCGCGAGCGCGAAGTTCTCCGCCACCGTCATCGACGGCACCAGCGTGAAGTGCTGGTAGACCATCCCGACGCCGAGCGCGCGCGCGGCCTGCGGTGACGCGATGTCGCGCTCGCGGCCGTCGAGCACCACCGAGCCCGCATCGGCACGCTGGAAGCCGACGAGGCACTTGACCAGCGTCGACTTGCCTGCGCCGTTCTCGCCGAGCAGCGCGTGGACCGTGCCGGGCCGCACGTCGAGGTCGACCGAGTCGAGCGCGACGAAGTCGCCGAAGCGCTTGGTCAGCCCGATCGTCTGGAGCGACGGGGCCTTCACGCGGCGCCCCCGGGCGTGGCGCCGCCCGCCAGCGCGTGGAGCACCTGCTCCGAGCGCCCGACCGCCCCGAACACGCCGCCCTGCATGGTCACCATCCTGATCGCGGCCTGGTGGTTGCCGAGGTCGGTCGCGCCGCAGCAGTCCTCGAGGATCAGGCATTCGAAGCCGCGGTCGTTCGCCTCGCGCATCGTCGTGTGCACGCACACGTCGGTGGTGATGCCGGTCAGCAGCAGGTTGCGGATGCCGCGGGTGCGCAGCATCAGCTCGAGGTCGGTCGCGCAGAACGAACCCTTGCCGGGCTTGTCGACGATCGGCTCGCCCTCGATCGGTGCCAGCTCCGGGATGATCTCCCAGCCGGGCTCGCCGCGCACTAGGATGCGCCCGCAGGGCCCCGGATCGCCGATGCCGGCCCCGATGCGCCGCGAGCGCCAGCGCTTGTTCGCGGGCAGGTCGGACAGATCGGGACGGTGCCCTTCGCGGGTGTGGATCACCGTGAGGCCGCGGGCGCGCGCCGCGGCGAGCAGCCCGGAGATCGGCCCGATCGGCGCCCGCGTCATCGACAGGTCGTAGCCCATGCGGTCGACGTAGCCGCCGATGCCGCAGAAGTCGGTCTGCATGTCGATGATCACCAGGGCCGTCTCGGCGGCGCGCCAGCGACCGTCGTACGGCCAGGGGTACGGGTCGGCGGCGATCTGGGGGAAGTCGATCATCGCGGTCTCCGGGACGGGCACGGTCGGGTGGCGGATTCAGGCGGCGCGCGCGACGGGCGCCGGCAGCGGCACCCCGTCGGGGCCGGCCGGCTGCGGCCCGGCGTAGGCGCGGGTCGGCGCGGCGAAGCCGCAGGAGGTGCCGTCGACGTGCACGACGTCCGCCTCCCAGGGCAGCCGGTAGCGGCCGCCGACCATGTCGTGCATGAAGGTGTACGGGCAATCCTGGGCACCGCCCTTCACCGCGACGTAGCCGCGGTGCCAGAGCTGGTACGGGTTGTTCTCGACGCCCCAGTGGAGGCGGGCCTCGCGCACGAGATCGGGCCGCAGCTCGCAGGTGACGATCTCGTCGGGGCGGTTGCCGCCTTCGACCAGCACGGTGCCGTCGAAGTCGCAGACCATGCCCTCGCCCATCGAGTCGAAGGTGCCGTCGCTGCCGCACAGGCAGACGCTCGCGGTGATCATGAGGTTCTGGAAGGCGTTCGCCTGGTTGGTGATCTTCCAGGCGTGGCGGATCGGCGCGGTGTAGCCGGCGGTGCGCAGCATGATCTCGGCGCCCTTGTAGGCGCATTCGCGGGCCATCTCCGGGAACATGCCGTCGTGGCAGATGATCAGCGCGAGACGGCAGCCCTTCGGACCGTCGATGACCGGAATGCCGAGGTTGCCCGGCTCCCAGGCCTCGACCGGCACCCACGGATGCAGCTTGCGGTAGTAGAGCGCGAGCCGCCCGGTGTCGTCGAAGATGATCCCGGTGTTGTACGGATTGCCGCCGGGGTTGGCCTCCATGATCGAGAAGCAGCCCCAGATCCGGTGCTCGATGCAGGCCTGTCGGAAGGCCGCCACCTGCGGCCCGTCCATCGACACCATCAGCTCGGGCGCAGTGCTCATCGACAGGCCGTGCAGCGCGTACTCGGGGAACACCACCAGGTCCATGCCGGGGCTGTTGCGCCGTGCCTTGCCGACCATCGAGACGATGCGCGCGGTCTGCGCGGCGAGCTGCGCCGGCGTCTCGACCACCGGCAGCTGCAGCTGCACCAGCCCGACGACCACGCCGTTCGGCGACTTGTTCAATCCGCCCAGTCCGCTCATCGCGATGCCTCGTTCGTGTGATGCACGCGCGTTCAGCGCGTCATGGAGAGTTCGCCCGGCGCGCCGATCGACGCGCGGGCCTTGGAGGTGCTGGCCAGCATGATCGCCAGCGTCAGCACGTACGGTGCCGCGTTCCAGAGGTGGTAGCCCGCCTGGATGCCGACCGCCTGGAGCGCCGGTCCGATCGAACCCGCTCCGCCGAAGATCAGGGCCGCGCGGAAGCAGCCGAGCGGCCGCCAGCGCGCGAAGATCACCAGCGCGACCGCCATCACGCCCTGCCCGCTCGACAGCGCCTCGTTCCAGCTGCCCGGGTAGTAGAGCGACAGGTAGGCGCCCGCCACGCCGCCGAAGAAGCCGCCCAGGGCGGTGGCCATCACGCGGGTGCGCCCGACCGACAGGCCGAGGGCACGTGCGGCGTCCGCCGAATCGCCGACGGTCCGCAGCTGCAGTCCCCAGCGGGTGTTGGCGAAGGCCCAGTGCAGCACGAAGGCGAGCACCGCGCCGACGATGAACAGGACGTTGACCTGCAGCGCCGCGCGCAGCGCCGGGCGGTCGCTCCACGCTCCGAGGTCGAGCGACGGCAGGCGCGGCGCGGTCGGCTGGATGTAGGCCTTCCCGAAGAAGTAGGCCAGCCCCAGCCCCAGCACGATCAGCGAGATGCCGATCGCCGTGTCGTTCACCCGCGGCAGGCTGCAGAGCAGCCCGTGGACCGCGCCGAACACCACGCCCGAGCAGCCCGCCGCGAGCACGCCGAGCCACGGCGAGCCGGTGTGGTACGAGACCGCGTAGCCGAACATCGCACCGAACACCATCGTGCCCTCGAGCCCGAGGTTGATCCGGCCGGACTTCTCGGTGATGCACTCGCCGAGCGAGACGAACAGGAACGGCGTGGAGACGCGGATCGCACCGCCCATGACGGCGATCAGCACGGTGAGCACCGCGTCGAAGGTCATCGCCGCTCCTTGGGCATGAACGCCTCGCCCGCGAGGATCGAGACGAACAGCAGTCCCTGGAGCACCAGCGTGGTGGCGTCGGGCAGGTCCAGGCGGCGCTGCAGCAGGCTGCCGGCCGCGGCGATGCCGCCCATCAGGATCGCCACCGGCACGATCGCCAGCGGCTGCTGACGGGCCATGAAGGCCACCAGGATGCCGGTGGTGCCGTAGCCGGCGAGCACCGACGCGCTGGCGGCGCTGTGCACCGCCATCACCTCGATCGCGCCGGCCAGGCCCGCCGCTGCGCCGCCGAGCGCGCAGGCCGCGACGATCAGCGCCCCCACGGGCAGGCCGACCAGCATCGCGGCGCGCGGATTGCCGCCCGCCACCCGCAGCGCGAAGCCCTGCGTGCTGCGCGACAGCGCGAGCTGCGCGATCAGGCAGGCGACCAGGCCGATCGCCAGTCCCCAGTGCACGTCCAGCCACGGGATCTGGCCGATCATCGCGGCATCGGGAAGCGGCAGGGTCGACGGCTTGTTCAGGCTGGCCGGGTCGCGCAGCGGCCCTTCGACGAGGTGGTTGAACACCGCGATCGCGATGTAGGACAGCAGGAGGCTGCTGATGGTCTCGTTGAGCCCGCGGTAGGCACGGAAGTAGCCGGTCAGCGCGAACCACAGCCCGCCGGCCGCGGCGCCGGCCACCGCGCCCGCCACCAGCGCGCCGGCCCCGAGCGAGGGCGCCAGCGGCACGGCCACCGCCGCCGCGGCCAGCGCGCCGAGGGCGAGCGCGCCCTCCCCGCCGATCACCACCAGTCCGGCCTGCGCCGGGATCGCGACCGCGAGCCCGGTGAGGATCAGCGGCGCGGCCCGCAGCAGCGTGTTGTTCCACGAGAAGGCGCTGGCGAAGCCGCCCTCGAAGATGGTGGCGTAGACCTCGAGCGGATTGCGCCCGAGGAGCGCCACGAACACGCCGAAGGCCAGCAGGCCCACGACGATCGACGCGATCGGCACCAGCCACGCCAGCACCGCCGGCGGGGCGTTCACCGGCCGCAGCGCGGCGGCGAGGACCGACTGGACGGAGGCCATCGGCGTGGGGGCGGAGCGGACGGGCGCGTCGGGCGGTTCCGGCCGGTCAGGCCGGGATCGAGCCGAGCACGCCCTCGACCAGGTAGTTCATCTTCTCGAGCTCGAGGTTGGTCATCTCGAGCGACGTGCCCGCGGGAACCACCGTGCCGCCCTTGTTGTCCTTGAGCGGGCCCTTGAAGATCGCGAAGTTGCCGGTGGTGAGGGCGGTGCGCGCGGCATCGCCGGCGGCCTTCGCCGCGGGCGTCACCGACGGGCCGTAGGCCGACATCTTCACGAAGCCTTCCTTGAGTCCGCCGCGCAGGAAGTTCAGGTGCGGCTTGCCGGTGCGGGCGGCGTCCACGAGCATCCCGTACGGCGTCGACCAGTCCCACTCGGCACCGGTCAGGTAGCCCTTGGGCGCGAGCGCCGCCTGGCTGGCGTGATAGCCGCAGGTCATGATGCCGCGCTTCTCGGCGGTCTCGATCATGACCTTCGGACCGTCGACGTGGCAGGTGACCACGTCCACGCCCTGGTCCACGAGGCTGTTGGTCGCCTCGGCTTCCTTGACCGCCATCGACCAGTCGCCGGTGAAGATCACGCGGGTCGTGATCGACGGGTCGACCGAACGGGCGCCCATCGTGAACGCGTTGATGTTGCGCAGGACCTGCGGAATCGGCTTGGCGGCGACGAAGCCCAGCTTCTTCGACTTGCTCATGTGTCCGGCGACGACACCCGCCACGTACTGCGCGCCATCGATGTAGCCGAAGTACGACCCGGCGTTCTTCGGATGCTTGCCTTCGGTCCACATGCCGCCGCCGTGGGCGAAGCGGACCTTCGGGTACTTCTCGGCCATGCGCAGCATGTGCGGGTCGAAGTAGCCGAACGAGGTGGCGAAGATCAGCGACGCCTTGTCCTGCGTGATCATCGCTTCCATCGTCTTCTGCACGGCGATGGTCTCGGGCACCTTCTCCTCCTCGACCACCTTCACGCCCGGCAGCTTCTTGAGCGCGGCGGCGGCCTGAGCCTGCGCCTGGTTGTAGCCGAAGTCGTCGCGCGGCCCGACGTAGATGACGCCGACGGTGATCGGCGTCTGGGCGGAGGCGCGCAGCGGCAGGCCGGCGGCGGACACCAGGCCGGCGGCGCCGGCGGCTTGGAGCAGGGTGCGACGCGAAGTGATCATGGGGACTCCTTGGAGGCGGGGGCGCCCGGGGACTCAGGCACGAGAGACGGCGGGGCGGGGTTCGGGTCCGGGGTCGGCGCACCCGCCGGCGAAGCGGCTGGGTACACCAACATGAATACAAGATTGCCGGTGAAACATCGCAAGATGCGTGCCGGCCCTCGGAGGGCGGCTTCGCACGGCCGGCGGGCGCATGGAGCGCCAAGGCGGTGCGGGCCGTCGAGCACCGCGCGCGGGCCGCGCCGCGCATCGCACCGTTTGCGGGCGACCTACCCGCCCGCGTGCTCGCGCGCCTCGTGCAGCATGTGCAGCGTGATCTTGCGGACCTCGGCCTTGCTGGCCTCGATGTGCGTGCGCAGCAGCATCACCGCCTGATCGGCGCGGCGCTGGACGATCGCCCGCAGGATCTTCGCGTGCTCCTGGTAGGTCGCGTCGACGCGCGGCGCCTTGGTGAAGTCGAGGCGGCGGATGATGCGGATGCGCTCGGTCACCTCGGCGTGCACCCGCGACATCTCGCGGTTGCCCGCGCTCTGCACCAGCGTCGCGTGGAACATCTCGTCGAGCTGCGCCACCACGCGCATCTCGGTCTCGCGCTCGTCGGCGGGGCCGGTCCAGGTCCGGCGCAGGGGCTCGAGCTCCGGCCGCGCGTCCGCCTCGCAGAGCCGGCGCACCGCGGTGCTCTCGAGCACGATGCGCAGGTCGTAGAGCTCCTCGAACTGCAGGAAGTCGAACGGCCTGACGCGCCAGCCGGCGCGGAACATCACCTCGAGGTAGCCCTCGTGCTCGAGCCGGTAGAGCGCCTCGCGCACGGGCGTGCGGGACGCCTGCGTGCGCTCGGAGATCTCGGTCTCGGTGAACCGATCGCCCGGCAGCAGCCGGAAATCGAAGATGTCCTGCTTGACCCGCTCGTACACCAGGGTCGCCAGATTCACGGCCATCGGACGCTCGCTCCTCTTCGGCGGCGATGATGCCATGCGTTCAGCCGGGCATCTTCAGGCAGGCGACGCGATGGAGCGGTACCGAGCCCGGTACCGGCCGCAGACGGGGCATCGCCTTGGCGCACGCGGCGTCGCCATCAGGGCAGCGGCCGTGGAAGCGGCAGGCGGCGGGGTCGGGGTCGATCGGACTGCGGACCTCGCCGGGGAGCGGCACCGGCGCGCGGCCGCTGCCGGGGATCGCCGACACCAGCGCCCGCGTGTAGGGATGCCCGGGCGCATCGAACACCTGTGCGGCCGGCCCCTCCTCGACCACGCGTCCGAGGTACATGACGACCACGCGGTCGCACAGCAGCCGCACGACGTTGAGGTCGTGGGAGACGAACAGATAGGTCAGGCCGCGCTCGCGCCGCAGTCGTGCGAGCAGCTGCAGCACCACGGCCTGCACCGACACGTCGAGCGCGGCGGTCGGCTCGTCGAGGATCAGCAGCGACGGCTCGGGGGCGAGGGCCCGCGCGATGCCGACCCGCGCCCGCTGCCCGCCCGAGAGCTGGTGCGGCCAGCGTCCGAGCAGCTCGGGCGGCAGACCGACCTCGTCGGCGACCCGGCGCACGCGCTCGTCGACGTCGCCGGCGATGCCCAGCCGCAGCAGCGGCTCGGCGATCGCCTGGCGCGCGGTCTGGCGCGGATCCAGGCTGTCGGTCGCGTCCTGGAAGACGAGCTGGATCTTGCCGCGCGTGCCCGAGGTGGCGAACGCCCGGGCCGGGATCGTGCCGATGTCGCGACCCTCGAAGGTGATCGTCCCGTCGCTCGGATCGAGCAGCCGCGCGAGCAGGCGCGACAGCGTCGACTTGCCGCAGCCCGACTCGCCGACCAGACCGACGGATTCGCCGCGGCGCAGCGCCAGGTCGACCGCGTCGACCGCGTGCAGCACCGGCGCGCGCCGGCCGCTGCCGAGCGGGAAACGCTTCGACAGTCCGATGGCGGCCACCAGCGGCGCATCGACGGAGGCGGCCGCGACGCCGCCCGAGGGCGGACTCAGCTCGGGGGCAGCGGGTTCGCGCATGCGAAGTCCTCGGTGGCGTCGACACGCACGTGCCGGATCGGCGCGCCGCAGGCCTCGATCGCCTGCGGGCAGCGTTCGATGTAGCGGCACGGCGGCAGGTCGGTGCGACGCAGGTCCGGCAGGCCGCCGGCGATCGGCTGCAGCTCGTCGAGCGAGGCGCGTCCGGCCGGCGTGGAGCCGATGAGCGCCCGGGTGTACGGATGGCGCGGCGCGGAGAACAGGCGCGCGGTCGTGCCGGCCTCGACGACGTGGCCGGCATGCATCACGACGATGCGGTCGCAGAAGTCGGCCGCCAGCGCGAGGTCGTGGGTGATCAGCAGCGTCGCCACCCGGTCGGCGCGGGCCCGCTCGCGGATGAGCTCGAGCACCGCCGCCTGCGTGGTCACGTCCAGACCGGTGGTCGGCTCGTCGGCGATCAGCAGACGCGGCCGGCTCGACATCGCCAGCGCGATCATCACCCGCTGGCACATCCCGCCCGACAGCTCGAACGGATAGGCATGGAAACGACGCTCCGGGTCGGCGATCGCGACCTCGCGCAGGCAGGCGATCGCGCGGGCCCGCAGGTCGACCGAACGGATCGCATGGTGTCGGCCCAGCACGTCCTCGAGCTGCTCGCCGATCTTGCGGATGGGGTTGAGCGCGGCCCTCGGGTTCTGGAACACCATGCCGATCTCGCGCCCCCGCAGGTCCTGGAGCTCGCGCTCGGTGGCCGCCCGCAGGTCGATGCCGTCGAAGCGGATGCGGCCCGAGGTGATGCGCGCCGCGCGGTCGGACAGTCCGAGCAGCGCATGGCACAGCACCGACTTGCCCGACCCCGATTCGCCCACCAGCCCGACGATCTCGCCGCGCCCGATCGACAGGCTCACGTGCTCGAGCGCCCGCACCGTGCCCGAGCGCGTGCGGAACTCCAGCGACATGTCGTCGATGGCGAGCAGCGGCGGGGCGGTGTCGCTCATGTGCGACGCCTCGGGTCGAGCAGGTCGCGCAGCGCGTCGCCCAGCAGGTTGAACGAGAACACCGCCAGCATCAGCACCGCGCCCGGGAACAGCGCGACCCACCACTCGCCCGAGACGATGAACTGCGCCCCCTCGGCGACCATGATCCCCCACTCGGGCGTGGGCGGCCGCACCCCAAGCCCGATGAACGACAGGCCGGCCGCGTTGAGGATGGCCCAGCCCATGTTGAGCGAGACCTGCACCGCGATCGGCGGCAGCAGGTTCGGGAACACGTGGCGCATCAGCACGCCCCACTCCGAATTGCCCGCGAGCCGCGCCGATTCGACGAAACCGGCGCTGCGCCGCACGTTGGCCTCGGCGCGCGCGACGCGGATGTAGAACGGCAGGTTGATGATCGCGGTGGCGATCACGATGTTGGCCAGCGTGTTCCCGAGGGCGGCGACGATGCCCATCGCCAGCACGAAGAGCGGGAACGCCATGATGGTGTCGGCCGCCCGGGAGACGATCCGGTCGAGCCAGCCGCCGAAGAAGCCGGCGGCCGCGCCGAGCGTCGCGCCGATCACGAACGACAGCGCCACGGCGGCCACCGCCAGGCCCAGGTCCAGACGGGCCGCGACGATGCAGCGCGACAGGATGTCGCGGCCGAGCGCGTCGGTGCCGAACCAGTGCGCGGCCGACGGCGGCTGCAGGGCGATCGAGGGCGCGGTCGCGAGCGGGTCGTACGGCGCGATCCAGGGTCCGAACAGCGCGATCAGCACGAGCGCGGCGAACAGGGCGGCGGCGACCAGCGTGACCGGGTTCTCGGTCAGCACGTGACGCAGGTGGCCGCCGCGCGGCACGGCGGGTCGGGCGGCGGGCGCCGGGGTGGGCAGTGCGCTCATGGGCCGGGGCGGTCTCAGGCCTGCATGGCGACCCGCGGGTCGATCAGCAGGTAGGCCAGGTCGATCAGCAGGTTGAGGAGCACGTACAGCACGCCCATGGTGAGCACGAAGCCCTGCACCGGCGCGTAGTCGGAGGCGGTCAGCGACTCGATCGCGAACGAGCCGATGCCCGGCCAGGCGAAGACCTTCTCGACCAGCACGTTCGAGCCGAGCAGGAACGAGAACACCATGCCGAGGGTGGTGACCACCGGCAGCAGCGCGTTGCGCAGCGCGTAGCGCACCAGCACCGTCGGCGAGCGCAGCCCGAGCGCGCGCGCGGTCCGCACGAAGTCCGAGGTGAGCACGCTCAGCATCGAGGCGCGCGTCATCCGCGTGATCGGCGCGAGCACGAACAGGGCCATCGTGATCGCCGGCATGATCAGCTGTCGGGCGCAGGCCCACCAGAGCTCGAGATCGCGGTCGAGCAGCGCGTCGACCAGGTAGAAGCCGGTGTACGCGGTCGGCGGCGAGAACGAAGGATCGAGACGCCCGATCGGCGACGGCGCCCAGCCGAGGATGAAGTAGAACAGCCAGGTCAGCAGCAGACCGGTGAAGAAGACGGGCAGCGACACGCCGGCGGTGGTGACGATCCGCGCGAGCTGGTCGATCCACGAGCCCTGGCGCACGGCCGCCGCGACACCCAGCGGCAGCGCGATCACGACGGCCAGCGCCAGCGCCACCAGCGTGAGCTCGATCGAGGCCGGCAGGCGCGCGGCGATCTCGGCGGCGACCGACTGGCCGGTGGAGAGCGACTGGCCGAGGTCGCCGCGCAGCAGGTCGCGCAGGTAGGCGACGAACTGCACCGGCAGCGAGCGATCGAGGCCGAGCTGGGCGCGGATCTGCTCGATCGCCTCGGGCGTGGCGGCCAGCCCGGCGAAATAGGCGGCGGGGTCGCCCGGCAGCGCGCGCGTCAGCAGGAAGGTGATGACGATCACCCCGAGCAGGTTGGGCACGGCGCCGGCGATGCGGAACAGCGCGAGTCGCATCATGACGCGGGCAGCCCCATGAAGCTCACGTGCGCGGCGACGACGCGCCAGCCGGCCGCGGTGCGCACCCAGGTCTGCTGCTGGCGACCCACCCAGCCCGGGCGCCCCTCGCGCTCGAACTGCACGCTCACGGTCGCGAAGTCGCGCCCGAAGGTCTGGGTCACCTGCTTCAGGATGCGTCGCTGCAGCCCCTGCGACGGGCGCGATGCCCGGAACTCGGCGATCTCGCCGTAGCTCCACAGGTTCTCGGTGGCCCCGAAGCGCAGCGTCATCGGATGGTTCCAGAACAGCTCGTCGAGCACCGCGACGTCGTTGCCGACGAGGGCCCGTTCGTAGCGCTCGTAGGCGGCCTCGACTTCGGCGAGGACTTCGGGGAGGTTGAGCTGGGTGTCGTCGATCATGGGCGGGGTCCTGGAGAAGGTTGGGCGCTCAGGCGAAGGCCGCGGCGACGGGCGCCGCGGCGACGCCCATCTGCTCCAGCGCGGCGGCCACGCGCAGCGCGTGGTCCTCGCGCCAGGGCGCGGCGATCACCTGGAGGGCGATCGGCAGGCCGGCGCGCACGATCGGCGCGGCGACCACCGGCAGCCCGGCGCAGGATACCGGCTGCGTGAGCAGGCCCATGCTGGGGCGCGACGGATACCGCCGGCCCCGGATCTCGATCCAGTCGTCGCCCACCGTCGGCGCCACCACCGGCACCGCGGGCGCCAGCAGCACGTCATGGTCGGCGAACAGCGCGTCGACCCGCTCGACGTACAGCCGACGCACGCGCTGCGCGCGGTGCACCCAGGCCGCCGGCGCCAGCGCCCCGGCCATGAAGCGGGCGCGCGAATGCGGCTCCATCGCATCGTAGCGGTGGCGCAGGTCGTCGAGATGCAGCGCGCCGCCCTCGATCGCGCTGACGATGAACGCCGCACAGCGACCGATCTCGGCATCCGGCCACTCGACGCGATCGACCGCGACGGCCTGCATCAGCGCGGCCACCGCCGTGTCCACCACGGCGACCGCCTCGGGCGTGGCCATGTCCTCGAACCAGCCGCCCAGCCGCCCGATCCGGAGACCGTCCAGGTTGGACACCGGATCATGGCCCAGCGCCGCCGCGACCGGCTCGCGCGGACGCTGCGCGCAGCCCGGGTCGCGGGCATCCGCGCCCTGCATCGCGTCGTAGGCGAGGACCAGGTCGCGCACGCTGCGCGCGAACGGACCGATGGTGTCCAGCGACGAGACGAACGGGAAGCTGCCGCCGCGCGACAGCCGTCCGAAGGTGGGCCGCAGCCCGAACACGCCGCACAGCGACGACGGCACGCGGATGGAGCCGTTGGTGTCGGTGCCGAGGGTGATCGGCACGAAGCCGGCCGCGACCGCCGCGCCCGAGCCGCCCGACGAGCCGCCGGCGATGCGCGTCAGGTCGTGCGGGTTGCGGGTCGGGCCGTAGTGCGTGTTCTCGGTCGTGAAGCCGTAGGCGTACTCGTCCATGTTCAGCGCGCCGACCAGGATCGCACCGGCCGCCTCGAGCCGCGTGATGGCGGTCGCGTCGACGGCGGCCGGCGCGGCGCCGGGCCGCTCGCGCTCGACGCGCGAGCCGGCCAGCGTCACCAGGCCCGCGACGTCGAACAGGTTCTTCACCGCGAACGGCACGCCGGCCAGCGGGCCGACGCTCGCCTCGCCCGCGGCGCGTGCCGCGTCGACCGCCGCGGCCCGGTTCAGCGCCCGCTCGGCCAGCACCGCGGTGAACGCGTTGACCTGCGGATCGAGACGCCCGATCCGCTCGAGGCAGGCACGGATCGACTCGACCGCGCTCGGGGCCGCGTCGGACGAGGGGCTCATCGCACGAACACCGTCAGCGGCTCGACCGACGGATCGACCTCCACCGCCTCGAGCGTCTCGGCGATGGCGGCGAGCCGCTCGAGGTTCGCGACCACCTCGGCCTCGTGGGCCGTCGCCGTCGCCGCCGGCAGCCCGAGCACCGCCGCTCCGGCCCGTACCCAGGCCACGATCGCTTCGCGTTCCATGGTCGCGCCCTCCCCGTCAGGCCTTCGAGAGGTTCCGGTAGTCCGGCTGCAGGTGGAACCAGTACATGTAGCCGTTGATGTCCTTGCGCATCGCCACGTCCATCAGCGGCTGGAACAGCGGCACCCGCGGCACCTCCTCGTTGACGAGCCTGATCATCGCGCGCACCTCGGAGTCGTAGACGAACTTGTTCTCCGGGAAGCGCGCGTTCTCGACCATCTTGTCGAGCTTCGGGTTCTGGTAGGACATGGTGTTGAACACCGCGTTCTGACCGTGGTAGCACCAGAAGAAGAAGTACTCGGGGTAGTTCAGCCAGCCGCCGAAGCGGTTGATGATGATCGGCATGTCCTTCTTGAGCAGCGCGGCCCGCCAGTTGGCGCCCGGCACCTTGGCGATCTGCGCCTTGATGCCGAGCTGCGCGAGCGACTCCTGCAGCAGCACCGCCATCGGCTCGTTGGTGGTGGCCGAGCCGAGGTCGAACGACAGCGTGGTCTCGAAGCCGTCCGGATAGCCGGCGTCCTTGAGCAGGGCCTTGGCCTTCGCGAGGTCGGTGTTCCAGCCGTGCGGCTGGGGCCAGGCCGTGGTCTTCGGGTCGTTCGAGCCGCCGTACATCTTGATCGCGCGGCCGTAGACGGCGACCTCGTTCATCTTGTCGTAGGGCACCGCGAGCGCGATCGCCTGACGCACCCGAACGTCCGAGAACGGCTTGTTCTTGACGTTCATGCCGATGTACCAGATCGCGTTCTCGATCGGCGTCGAGACGACCTTGAGCGTCGGCTCCTTCGCCATCTCGGCGAAGTCCTTGGGCGGCATCTCGTAGGTCATGTCGATGTCGCCCTTGACCAGCAGCGCACGCCGCGTGCCGGCGTTCGGCACGTCGCGCTGGATCACGCGGCGGATCTTCGGCATCGGGCCGCTCTTCCAGTCGTCGTTGCGCACGAAGACGATCTCCTGGCCGGGTCGCCAGGACTCGAGCTTGTACGCACCGCCGCCCGCCACGTTGTTCTTCGTGTACTGCAGGCCCCAGGGGTCCTCCTTCGTCGCGTTCTTCTTCACCAGCTCGGCGTTGAAGATGCTGGGCACGGGCACCGCCATGTCCATCATCGTCATCTTGTCCGGCCGCAGGAAGTTCACGCGGAAGGTGTGGTCGTCGACGACCACGAACTGCTCGGGCTTCTCGAGCGAGCCGGCCGCCATCTGGAACGTCGGGAAGCCGCCGACCGACACCGCCCGGTCGAACGACCACTTCACGTCCTTCGCCGTCACCGGCGTGCCGTCGTGGAACTTGGCGTTCTTCCTGAGCCTGAAGGTGACATGCGAATTGTCGGGCGCGATCGTCCACGACTCGGCCAGCTCGGGTTCGAGCTTCGCGTAGTCGTAGGTGACCTGTCCGTTGGGCAGCGTCTTCCTGCCGAAGGTCATCAGCCGGTCGTAGCAGATCCAGGACACGCCGTAGCTCGGCCGGTTGGCGCCCACGGTGTGCACGTCGAGCGAGTTCGGCCCGAACTCGTTGGCGACGACCAGCAGCTCCTTGCGGCGATCGGTCTGCGCGATCGCGTTCGGGACGGACGCGGACAGACCGGCCAGTGCGGCCGAACCCTTGACGAAACGACGACGATCCACGGCGGGACTCCTTCAGTGTGGTGCCAACGAGGCGATGTAGGCGCGCCAGCCACCGAACTCGGTGACCTCCCGGGCTCCCGCGAGCGCGTGCGGCTCGCAGACGAACCCCTTGACCCAGTCACCGGCCTCGGTCTCGATCGAGCCGATCGCCAGCGGTGCGGGAATGCCTTCCATGAACGAGGCCCAGCCCGCACGCGGCAGCGCCCAGACCTCGATCTCCAGTGCCGTGCCCTGCGGGTCGCGGACCATGCCGGGCCGCGCGGGCGTGGTACCGGGCAGCGCGTAGAGACGGTAGGTGGCGGCGGTTCGCGTGCGCGACACGAGCCGCGCGCCGCGCGAGGTGAGCTGACCGTTGAGGGGCAGCCCCGACAGGTGCGCGCCGACCACGGCGATCGGCACGCTGTGCGCGTCGGCGAGCGGCTTCGGATCCGGGCCGGCGGGCGCGCCGGGCTCGAGCGCCGCCGCGAGCCGGGCGGCCAGGCCGAGCAGGCGATCGTCGGAGAAGCCGGCACCGATCAGCGACACGCCGAACGGCAGCCCGTCGGCGCGCCGGCCGGCCGGCACGTTCAGCGCCGCCAGATCGAGCAGGTTGGCGAAGTTGGTGTAGATGCCGAGGCGGCTGTTGAGCTCGACCGGATCGGCCAGCATCTGCTCGATCGTGTAGAGCGTCGGCACGCCGGGCAGCAGCAGCGCCGCGTGCTCGCGCCAATACGACTCGACCTCGCGCCGCAGCGTCGCCATCCGGTAGACCGACTCGAATGCATCGCGGGCGGAGCCCGAGCGGCCGGTGACGATCGCCCGCACCACCGGATGGACCGCCTCGGGGTGGGCGCGCGCGAAGTCGCCGACGGCCGCGTCGCGCTCCGCCACCCAGGGGCCGCCGTAGAGCATCGCGGCGATCTCGCCGAGCGGCGCGATGTCGACCTCGACCAGCTCGACCCCGGCCGCGCGCAGCCGCGCGAGCGCCGCCTCCCAGGCGGCGCGCTGGACCTCGTCGCCGAAGAACTCGGGGCGCGCGGGCACGGAGAGCCGGCCCTGCGGCGCACGCCAGCCCGCGTCGCCGAGCGCCTCGCGCGCGGCGTCGCGCGAGTACGGATCGGCAGCGTCGAAGCCGCGCGCCGCCTCCAGCACGCGCCGGGCGCCCACCAGGTCGTGCGCGAAGACCGACACGCAGTCGAGGGAGCGGCAGGCGGGCACCACGCCGCGCGTGGACAGCAGGCCGCGGGTCGGCTTGACGCCGACGAGCGCATTGAGTGTCGCCGGCACGCGGCCCGACCCGGCCGTGTCGGTGCCGAGCGAGAACAGCACGTCGCCGCGCGCGACCGCGACCGCCGAGCCGCTGCTCGAGCCGCCGGACACGTAGCGCGCATCCAGCGCGTTGGCCACCGCGCCGTACGGCGAGCGGGTGCCGTTCAGGCCGGTGGCGAACTGATCGAGATTCGTCTTGCCGAGGACGATGGCGCCGGCGTCGCGCAGGCGCTCGACGGCGCCCGCGTCCACGGACGGCCGATAGGCGAACGCGGGGCATCCCGCGGTGGTGTCGAAGCCCGCGACGTCGATGTTGTCCTTGACCGCGAACGGCACGCCGAAGAGCGGCAGCGCCGCGGCGTCGCCGCCCACTTCGGCGAGCCGTCGACGCAGGTGGTCGAGCTGCGCGTCGAGCGCCGCCTCGTCGGCCTTCGCTATCCAGACCGGGTTCGGACCTCGGTCGGCGCGGACCTCGGCGCGCAGCAGCGCCGCGACGTGCGCCAGCGGATCGGCGGCGGCACGGGCGGCATCGAGCCAGGCACCGATGCGGTCGTGCGGGCCCAGGGCCGCGGACGGGGCATCGACGGGGGAGTCGCCGGAGGCAGGGATCGTCTTGGACGCCATCATGTATACAAGTAAGCGTGCAAGACGATGCAACGAGCGTGCCAGCGCTGCCGTGCGCCGCGGCGGTGCGGGGCAGCGGCCCGCCGAACCGGCGGATACCGGCCGTGCGAGGCCGGCGCGGGGTGGACGCTTCGTGGCGGGGCGACACGCACCAGCCGGGCGCGACCGGACACCCGACCGTGCGGCCTGCGGACGCCGACCGCCGTGATGGCCGCTGCGGAGCGGATCGTGCACACTGCGGCACCCGACACGGCCGCCGTCCCCTCGCGATGTCCCAGACCTCACCGCAGCACGCACCGTCGTCCGCGCCGCAGGCCTCCTCGCGGGAGGCCGACGCCGCCGCCCCGACGGATGCGCTGCTCGCGCTCGCCGCCGAGCGCGGCCGCGCAAAGAACCTGCCCTACCACGGCGCGCTGACCCCCGCCGAGGCCTGGGCCCTGCATGCGACAGGCGCCGCGCGGCTGGTCGACGTGCGCACCGAGCCCGAGTGGACCTACGTCGGTCGCGTCGAGGGTTCGCTGCGGGTCGAATGGCGGGCCCACGGCGAGCAGCAGCCGAATCCCCGCTTCATCGAGACGCTCGGCGAACGGGTGCCGCGCGACGTGCCGGTGATGATGCTGTGCCGCAGCGGGGTCCGGTCGCATGCCGCGGCCGAGCTGGCCACCCGCTCCGGCTGGACCGTCGCGATGAACGTGCTCGAAGGCTTCGAGGGCGATCTGGACGAGGCCGGACAGCGCGGCTCGCGCGGCGGCTGGCGCAAGGCCGGCCTGCCCTGGGTCCAGTCCTGATCCCGAGGGCGCGGCGCCCCGGGCGCTAGAATCGCGGCCCGACCACCGCCCTGCCCGCCCGCCCCCGGCGCGGGCCCACGTCATGTCCGACCTCCGTCTCGCGGCCCGCACCGAGAGGATCGCTCCGTTCCAGGTCATGGAGCTGGTCAAGCGCGCCGTGCTGCTCGAGCAGCAGGGTCGCCCGGTGATCCACCTGTCGATCGGCGAGCCCGACTTCACCGCGCCCGAGCCGGTGGTCGCGGCGCTCGAGCGGGCCGCGCGCGCAGGCCGCACGCAGTACACCTCGGCGACCGGCCTGCCCGCGCTGCGCGAGGCCATCTCGCGCGACTACCGGGAGCGGTACGGCGTCGATGTCGACCCGGCACGCATCGTCGTGACGGCCGGCGCCTCGGCCGCACTGTCGCTCGCCTGCTGCGCGCTGGTGGACGTCGGCGACGAGGTGCTGGTCACCGATCCGAGCTATCCGTGCAACCGCCACTTCGTGGCCGCGTTCGATGGCGTCGCGCGCACGGTGCCGGTCGGTGCCGACACCCGCTTCCAGATGACCGAGGCGCTGCTCGCCGCCCACTGGGGGCCGAAGGTGCGCGGCGCGCTGCTCGCCTCGCCCGCCAACCCGACCGGCACCTCGATCCCGTTCGACGAGCTCGGGCGCATCGTCGCCGCCGCGCGCGCCCGCGGCGGCTTCACCATCGTCGACGAGATCTACCTCGGGCTGTCCTACGAGGGACGGGCGCGCACCGCGCTCGAGCTCGGCGACGACGTGGTGGTGGTCAACAGCTTCTCGAAGTACTTCCACATGACGGGCTGGCGCCTGGGCTGGCTGGTGGTCCCGCCGTCCACGGCGGCGACCTTCGAGAAGCTGTCCCAGAACCTGTACATCTGCGCGTCGACGCTCGCCCAGCACGCCGCGCTCGGCTGCTTCGAGCCCGATGCGCTCGCCGAGTTCGAGCGGCGGCGCGAGGCGTTCCGCGAGCGCCGCGACTACATCGTGCCGGCGATGCGCGCGCTCGGCTTCGGGGTGCCGGTGATGCCCGACGGCGCGTTCTACGCGTGGCTCGACTGCTCGCGCTTCGGCGACAGCGGCGCGCTCGCCTCGCGGCTGCTGGAAGAGGCCTCGGTGTCGCTGGTCCCCGGGCACGACTTCGGTGCCAACGACCCCGGCCGCTGGATACGCCTGTCGTACGCGACCGAGCGGGCGAAGCTCGAGGAGGCGGTCCGGCGGATCGGACGCTGCCTGGCGGTCTGACCGCCCCGGATGCGACGAGGCCGCCCGGAGGCGGCCTCGTGTCCGTGCGTCACCCGCGGTCGCGGGCTCAGATCTCGCCGGCCGGACTGCCCGACGGGGGCGTCAGGCCGTTGCGGACATGATGGTCGGGCACGACGGGCGTCGGCTCGGTCGCGGCGGGCTTGAACTCGTCCGGCGGAATCGGCGTGCGCGTCTCGACGATGACCGAGACCGGCTGCATCACGGGCGCGGGCTCGGCGCGCACCGGCGCGGCGACGACTTCGGACGGGATCGGGCGGCCGGCGGCTGCGGCTGCGATCCGCTCGCGGGCATTCAGTACCTTCGCGCCGTAGCCGCCGTCGTGCTCGGCGAGCGCGGCGCCCACGTACGACTTCAGCGCCCCTTCGACCGTGCCTTCGCGATTGATGTATTCCTTGAGGATCGCGCTGCCGACCCGGATGTTCGCCACCGGGTCGAACGCCGCCGGAATGCCGCCGAAGGGCATGAACTTCTCGGCGTGCACGCGGGTCAGCACCTGCATCAGGCCCTGGGCACCGGCGTGGCTCTGCGCCTTGGGGTTGAAGCTCGACTCGACCGACATGATCGCGAGCACGAGCATCGGGTCGACCTTGATGTCCCGGGCGGCACGATAGGCGTGATAGACGAACTCGCTGGTCGCGTCGACGCCGACGCGGTACCGCGTCGCGATGAACCGAGCGATGTTCTGCTGCTCGCGGTCGAGCGGCGGCGCGGCACGCACCGGCTCGTCCGCCGTGGTCTCGGCCGAGCGGGCCGTCGCCGGCGGCGGCGGTGCCGCGGCGGCGGTGCGCTGCGCCGCCGACAGGTAGCCTTCGGGCACGTCCATCGCGAGCCGCGGCACCGACGAGACGTCGATCCCGCCCAGCGTTCCGTGCACCGCGACGACGACGACAAGACCCATCGCGAGGGCGGGGGCGGAGCGTCGCGCGATACGCACGAACGCGAGCACCCTGACCGTCGCGGCGAACAGCAGGTCGATCCTGCGTTGTTCCGACATCAGTACTCCCGGCAGCATGGCGCTGCATGACCCGCCGAACCCGGCAGGTTGGATCGATCACATCGGCAGCATTCCGCTGCCTGGTCCCGCGACGGCCTGCGGCCGTCTTTTTTCGAGCGTGCCCCGTGGGCCTGACGCTCGGCGTGGCGCGTTGTGCGCCGATGCACAGTCCTTTCACTGCGCGGGTGGTCGCCCTCTGGAGGAGCGATCCGTTGACACTAGGCGGATCCTGTCCGCCCGGGTGGCCCATGAGTCCAAGGGCCGGTGAGATGGCCGGATTGTATCAGCCGAGCGAGCCGGGTCAACCGAAGGGCTGTGCGAAGATCCCCCGCTTATCCCATCGATGGACGGCCTGTTCAGTGCCCATGCGTTACGCAGACCTGCGCGACTTCGTCTCCCAGCTCGAGTCGCGAGGCGAGTTGCGCCGGATCGCGACCCCTGTGTCGCCCCGGTTCGAGATGACCGAGATCGCCGACCGGGTGCTCCGGGCCCAGGGCCCCGCGCTGCTGTTCGAGCGCCCCGTCGAGGACGGTCGTGCGTCGGCGCATCCGGTGCTGGCCAACCTCTTCGGCACCCCGGAACGGGTCGCGTTCGGCATGGGCGAGGACTCGGTCGAGGCGCTCCGCGAGATCGGCCACCTGCTCGCCTACCTGAAGGAGCCCGAGCCGCCGAAGGGCCTGAAGGACGCGTGGGACAAGCTGCCGGTGCTGCGGCAGGTGCTGAACATGGCCCCTCGCGAGGTGTCGCGCGCCCCGTGCCAGCAGCAGGTCTGGGAGGGTTCGGACCTCGACCTCGGCCGGCTGCCGGTGCAGACCTGCTGGCCGGGCGACGTCGCGCCGCTGATCACCTGGGGGCTCGTGGTCACCCGCGGGCCCGCCAAGACCCGGCAGAACCTCGGCATCTACCGCCAGCAGGTGATCGGCCGCGACCGGACGATCATGCGCTGGCTCGCGCACCGGGGCGGCGCGCTCGACTTCCGCGAGCACGCGGCGGCGAACCCGGGCGTGCCGTTCCCCATCGCGGTCGTGCTGGGCTGCGACCCGGCGACCATCCTGGGCGCCGTCACGCCGGTGCCCGACACGCTGTCCGAGTACCAGTTCGCCGGGCTGCTGCGGGGAGCGAAGACCGAGCTGGTGAAGTGCCTCGGCAGCGAGCTGCGCGTACCCGCGACCGCGGAGATCGTGCTGGAGGGGTCGATCCGCCCCGATCCGGACGGGCGCGCGACGCGCGAGCACGGCCGACGCCTCGGCTGGACGGGCGAGCCGCCGGCCGCCGCCCTCAACGGCTGGGAGATGGCGCTCGAGGGGCCGTACGGGGACCACACCGGCTACTACAACGAGCAGGACTGGTTCCCGGTCTTCGCGATCGACCGGATCACGCTGCGCCCGAACGCGATCTACCACTCCACCTACACCGGCAAGCCACCCGACGAGCCGGCGATCCTGGGGGTCGCGCTCAACGAGGTGTTCGTGCCGATCCTGCGCAAGCAGTTCCCGGAGATCGTCGACTTCTACCTGCCGCCGGAGGGCTGCTCGTACCGGATGGCGGTGGTGTCGATGAAGAAGCAGTACCCCGGCCACGCCAAGCGCGTGATGTTCGGGATCTGGAGCTTCCTGCGACAGTTCATGTACACGAAGTTCATCGTCGTGGTCGACGACGACGTGAACCCACGCGACTGGAAGGACGTGATCTGGGCGATCACCACGCGGGTGGACCCGATCCGCGACACGACGCTGGTCGACCGCACCCCGATCGACTACCTCGACTTCGCCTCGCCGGTGTCGGGGCTCGGCTCGAAGATGGGCATCGACGCCACCAACAAGTGGCCGGGCGAGACCGACCGCGAATGGGGCCGGACGATCGCCATGTCGCCGCAGGTCAAGCAGCGCGTGGATGCGATGTGGGGCGAGCTCGGTCTGTGATCAGCCGCCCGCGTGCACCCAGCGCAGCAGCGCATCCTGCGCAGCCGCACTTCCAGCGGCCCGCGGGCCGTTGACGAGCATCACGACCGCGTAGCGCCGGCCGGAGGCCGCATCGACATAGCCCGCGATGCTGCGGACGTCGTTGAGGCTGCCCGTCTTGATCCAGGCCCGGCCCGCGATCGGTTCGCCGCGCAGGCGCGTCTTCATCGTGCCGTCGACGCCGACCACTGGCAGCGACGCGCGGAACACGTCCGCCTGGTCGCTGCGGGCGGCGTCGGCGAGCAGCCGGGCCATCGACGCCGGGGAGATGCGTTCCTGGCGGGACAGGCCCGAGCCGTTGTCGATCACCAGCTCCGGGGAACGCAGTCCGCGGCGCTCCAGCCAGCCGGTGACGGCACGGCGCGCGCGTTCCAGCGTGGCGGGCTGGCGGGGAGCGAGTTCCGAGGACGTCTGGAGCATCACCTGCCGAGCCATCACGTTGTTGCTGAACTTGTTGATGTCGCCCACCACGTCGGCGAGCGTGCGCGGCGAGATCCACTGCGCCAGCACCGGCAGATCGGGGTCGGTCCGCCGCTCCAGCGTGGCGCGGCCGGTCCACGTCCCGCCGGCAGCCTGCCAGGCGCCGAGGAAGAAGCCCTGGATGAACTGGCGGTGGTTCAGCACGGCCGCCATGGTGGACTGCTCCCCGCAGCCGGCCGAATAGGCGCCGCCGACCTTGATGGACGGCCGGTCCTCGGGGCCGGCGTCGCGGATCGCGAGACCGGGGGCGCCGAAGCGGCAGGTGCCCCGCACCAGCTTGACCTCGTTCACCAGGGGCACGCCGGCCAGCGGCGGATCGAGCGTGACCGAGACCCCGGCACCGTCCGGCCGCACCACCACCCGGGTCGCCTTGAAGTTCATCAGCGCGGCGTAGGGACGCACGTTGTAGGGCTGCGCCGGGTCGCCGTCGAACTTCTCGTACGAGGCCTCGCCGACCTCGTAGAGCGAGTCGTCGATGACCAGGTTGCCGCGGAGTTCCCGCAGGCCGGTGGCGCGCAGCCGCCCGACGAGCTCGGTCATGTCCTCGATGACCAGCTTCGGGTCGCCGCCGCCGCGCAGCACCAGATCGCCGTGCAGCGTGTCGCCGTCGATCCGGCCGCGCATCGCGAGCGCCGTGGTCCAGCGGTAGTCGGGCCCCAGCAGCGACAGCGCCGCATAGGTGGTGACCAGCTTCATCGTCGAGGCCGGGTTGAACGGCTGGCCGGCGTTGTGCAGGAGCATCGGCGGCTGCCCGTCGAGCGGCACCACCGCGATGCCGAGCTCCCCCGGTCCGATCGCCGCGGCGCGGACCGCGTCCGCCACCGGCCCGGGCAGCGGCTGCGCGGCCACCGGCAGCGCGACGCACCACACGGCGGCCGCGATCCAAGCCCTCACGCGCCCTCGGCGCGGGGCGGGTCGTCGGTGGCGAGGCTCCATAATCCGATGATCTCACGCCGACCGGCCTCCGCCGGACGGACCGACGAAACGACCCGGGAGGATGACGATGAAGCTGCAGGGCAAGGTGGCGATGGTGACGGGAGGGGCGCAGGGCATCGGCCTGGCGTGCGCGACGCGATTCGCCGACGAAGGCGCCAAGGTGGTGATCGTCGATGTCGATGCCGCGGGGGGCGCCCGGGCGGTCGAGGCGATCGGTGCCGAGCGCGCCCTGTTCGTGGCCGGCGACGTCGCCGCCTCGGGGACGGCCGCCGCCGCGCTGGCCGCGACCCTGGAACGCTTCGGTGCGGTCGACGTCCTCCTGAACAATGCCGGCATCACCCACGGCTCGGACTTCTTGGACCTGGCCGAGGCCGACTTCGACCGCGTGCTCGGCATCAACCTGAAGTCCTACTTCCTGTTCGGCCAGGCCGTCGCCCGATGGATGGTCCAGGCCGGCCGCCCCGGCGCGATCGTCAACATGTCGAGCGTCAACGCCATCCTGGCGATCCCCAACCAGGTGCCCTACTGCGTGTCCAAGGGCGGAGTCGCCCAGCTCACCCGGGTGATGGCGATCTCGCTCGCGCCGCGGGGCATCCGGGTCAACGCGATCGGCCCGGGCACCATCGCGACCGAGCTCGCACGGGCCGCGGTGCTCAGCTCGCCGGGCGCCGAACGCACGCTGCTGTCGCGCACGCCGCTCGGACGCCTGGGGGAGCCGGAGGAGGTCGCGAAGGTCGCCCTGTTCCTCGCCAGCGACGACGCGTCCTACCTGACCGGGCAGACGGTCTACCCCGACGGCGGACGACTGGCCTTGAATTACCTGATGCCGACCGCTTAGGAGCGACTGAGTCTCGATTCGGGGGCCGGCGGGGGGTATCGGGAATTTCGGATGGAAGGCATGTGTCGCCGGAAGACCGGTTCTTGAAAAAAACCGGAAATCGTTCCTCCCTTTATGTCTCCGATCGTTAACATGATGCGGACATGGATTCGCCCTCCCCGCCCGTACCGGTCGCCGCCGGTGGCGCCGCTTCAGCAGCGATCGACGCGCTGCTCGCGGTGTTGCGGCCGCTCGCGCGGATGGCGATCGACCACGGCGTCCAGTTCAACCAGCTCGAGGAACTGACCAAGCGCGCGATGGTGGAGGCCGCCATGCAGGCGGTCCGGGAAGAGGTCGGGGCCGGCTCGGCGCCGATCAGCCGTCTGAGCGTGATCTCCGGCATCCACCGCAAGGAGGTCAAGCGACTGGTCGAGACGCCGGATCTCTCGGCGGTCCGGTCGGAGCAGACGCCGGCCACCGAGGTGTTCGCGACCTGGGCGACGGTCCAGGAGTGGCTCGACGACGACGGCCGGCCCCGGGCGCTGCCGCGACGCCAGATCGAGGGCGGCGCGCCGAGCTTCGAGGCCCTGGCCCGCTCCGTGACCACCGACGTGCATCCGCGGACCCTGCTCGACGAGCTGCTGCGGCTCGGGCTCGCCGAGATCGACGCCGGCACCGACCAGGTCCGGTTGCGCGGCGACTCGCTGGTGCCCGTGGGCCGGATCGAGTCGCTGCTGGCCTTCGCCGGTGCCAGCGTGGGCGATCACCTGTCGGCCGTCCGGGACAATCTGGTCGCGGGCCACCGCATCGCCGCGGGCGAGACGGGTGCGAAACCTCCGTTCGTCGAGCAGTCGGTGTTCGCCGACGAGCTGTCCGCGGAATCGGCCGCGATCGCGGGCGACCGTGCGCGCGCCCTGTGGACGCGTGTGCTGAAGTCCATCGCACCCGAGCTGCAGCGCCTGGAGGATGCGGACCGTGCCGCCGGCCGTGCGGGCGACCACCGGGTCCGGATCGGCCTGTACTGCTATGCCGAACCGGTCGCGCCCGCGCCGGCGCCGTCGTCGCCCGACGAGGACGCCGCGAAGTGACCCGGATCCGAACCACTCGCGCCCCCGGCGTGGCGCCCGCGCCGCGCCGCGATCCGCAGCCGTCCCCGGGTCGACGCAGGCTGCTGCTCGCCGCCGGTGGCATGCTCGGCACGCTGGCATCCGGCTGCGGCAGCGACACCGAGATCGCCGGCGTCGGAACGGGCGGTACCGGACAGATCGCCTTCTCCAGCGGCCCGATCTCCGGCTTCGGCTCGGTGATCGTCAACGGGATCAAGTTCGACGACTCCCACGCGCGCGTCGCCGACGACCTCGGCAAGGCCCGCGAGCTGGCCGAACTCGGCCTCGGCATGTTCGTCGAGATCGTCGGCACGATCGACGAGGCCGCCGGCATGGGCACGGCGCATTCGATCCGCATCGTCAGCAAGGCGATGGGCCGGGTCGACGCGATCGACGCCGCGGCGATGCGATTCAGCGTGCTGTCGGTCGCGGTCAGCTACTGCGACGCCACCGTCTGGGGCACCGACGAAGAATCCGCGGCGCTGACCGTCGGCAGCGTGGTCGAGGTCTGGGGCTTCCTGGACACCGCGAACGACCTGCTGCGGGCCAGTCGGGTCGAGGTGAAGACGGTCCGGACCGCCGTCGACGCGAAGCTCCGGGGTC
>RPRK01000024.1 GCA_003818495.1 Burkholderiales bacterium | reverse complement strand
AGCCGCGTGGCCAGGGCCAGCCAGCTCGCGCCGACCGCCAGCAGCGCGCCGCCGGTGAGCACGGTGCGCAGGGTGAGGAACCAGCGCGGCACCGGCGTGTCGCGGTAGAGCAGCCAGTCGACGGCCAGGGCCACCAGCAGCCCGCCGAAGAGCAGCGGCAGCGAGGTGTCGGTCGGATACAGCGTGACCACCCAGCAGAACACCGACGGGGTCACGCCCCACAACATGCGCGTGACCGCGCGGAAGTCGACGATCGACGGCGAGGCCAGCGTCACCCCCCAGTGCAGCGCGCCGAGGAAGGTCAGGATGGCGGCCGCGTAGTGCGCCTGCGAGCGCAGCACGCCGCCCAGCTCGGACGGCGGCGACAGCCACGAGAACAGCGCATGCGAGGCGAAGGGCAGGAGCCCGGCCAGGCCGAGGATCCAGGCGAAGCGCTGGGTGGCGGGGATGTCGCGCGAATCGGTCATGGGTCGGCAGGTCGGCAGGTCAGCGGGTCAGCGGGTCAGCGGGTCAGCGGGTCAGCGGGAGACGATGTTCCAGAACCGGGTGAAGGACCCGCACAGCCGGTCGGGGTCGTCCCACTCGCGCGGCACCGGCTCGACGACCGCACCGCGTCGGGCCGCGGCCTCGATGGCCTCACGCCAGCCCGGCACCAGCGCGTCGCGCAGGACGGGCACGAGGCCCGCGTCCAGCAGTGCATCGAGCGCGCGGCGCGCGTCGCCGAGGTGGACCCCCTCGACGTGCGTGCGCATCGCGCCGAGCACGAACGCCCAGCGTCGGGACGACCACGGGAACCGCGAATGATACGGCGCATGCAGCAGACCGACGCGGGTCGCGGGCCCACCCTCGCGCGGCGCCCCGAGCGACCACGGATGGACGATGCGCACCCGCGCGTCTCCGGACGCCGCGCAGGCCGCCACGATCTCCGCGAGCCAGGCGGGCTCGTCGGCCGTGCGCAGTCCGGCCAGCGCATCGGCGGGCGGCGAGGCGTGGACCGCCGGCGGCTCGGTGGCGGGACGCGGGCCGGACCGACCACGCGGGTCGGCGGGTTCCGGACCGACGTCGGGCGCGCCGCGGGCGAGCGCGTCGAGCGCCTCGTAGGAGCGGTCCACCACCGTGCCGCCGCACTGCCACGCGCGCGGCGCATAGCGCGCGACGTTGCCCGCATCGAAGACGTAGGGCTTGGCCGAGAAGGTCGCGGCCACCCACTGCCAGCTCAGGTGGTTCGCGCCGAGGTCGCCGTCGAGCAGGTGCGCATGCATCCAGTCGGCCCCCGCGCGCCAGTGCACCTTGCGCAGGTGCACGACGTAGGACGCCACCCACATGCGCGCGTGGTTGTGCAGCCAGCCGGTCGCATGCAGTTCGCGCACCGCATGGTCGATGGCGGGCACGCCGGTGCGCGCCTCGAGGATGTCGGCCGGCATCGCCGACGCGTACCGGCCCGACCACGGCGGCGGACGCACGTCGGCGAGCACGCCCTCGCCGAGATGCCGCCACGCATGGCGGAAGTACTCGCGCCAGCCGAACTCGAAGGCGAGCTTGTGCGAGACCGGCACGTGGTGCCGGGTGCGGATCGCGGCGAGCGCCTCCGGCACGTCGAGCAGGCCGTGCGTGAGGTACGGCGAGAGCCGCGTGACCGCGCCGTCGAGGGCGTTGCGGGTGCGGGCGTAGGCGCCGGGGTCGACGGCCTCGAGGCGCGCGCGTGCGGCCTCGGGCGTCGGCTCGAAGCCGGTCTCGCCCGCGAGGAGAGGGAGCTGGGACATCCGCGCAGCGTAGCCCGGCGCGAGCCGGGGCCGCGGCAATCCCCCGGAATTGCATCGGTCCGACCCGGGCTGCCCGGTGGCCGGACCCGCCTGTCTCGTGTCGCCAGCGCTCAGCCGCCGGGGCGCGGTGCGACCAGCATGCAGGTCGCCGTGGCCGTGGCCACGGGCCGGCCGTCCTGCGACAGCTCGCCGGCGACGTGCACGATCTCGCGGCCACGACGCACGACGCGGGCGCTCGCGCGGATGGGGCCGACCTTCGCCGGCCGCAGGAACGAGGTGTGCAGATCGAGGGTCGCGCAGCGCTCGTCCTGCGTGGCGGTCGCGGTGGCGAGCGACGCGGTCACGTCGTCGAGCATCGCCGCGAGCATGCCGCCCTGCACGGTGCCCGCCGGGTTGCGGAACGCGTCGGTGCCGACGAACTCCATCTCCAGGCGGCCGGCCGCGAGGTCGAGTTCGAGGATGCGGGCGCCCAGGGTCTCGCCGATCGGATGCTGGGGCGCCTCGCCCCGGATCAGCCGCAGGATGTAGTTGTCGGGGGCGTCCGTCACGCGGCGCCCCGGACCGGGCGCACCCGGAAGCGGTAGATCGCCTGGGTCGCGCGCAGGCCGGGCAGCACGCCGACCGGCCGGCCGTCCGCGAGGAAGCCGCGCCGCGTGATCGCGAGTCCGAGTCCGTCGAGGAAGTCCTCGAAGTCCTTGGGCGTCGACAGGTGCAGGTTCGGCGTGTCGTACCAGCGGTAGGGCATCTCGCGCGAGATCGGCATGCGGCCGCGCAGGATCGACCAGGCGTGCGACCAGTGACCGAAGTTCGGGAACGACACGATGCCCTCGGCGCCGAGCCGGCTCATCTCGCGCAGCACGCGCTCGGTCTGGTGGGTCGCCTGGATCGCCATCGACAGCACGACGACGTCGAAGCGGCTGCCCGCGAACACGTCGAGGCCGGCCTCGATGTCCTGCTGGATGACGTCGACGCCGCGCCGCGCGCAGGCGAGCACCTGGGCGTCGTCGATCTCGGCGCCGTACCCGGTGCAGCGCTTGGCGCGCTGCAGGTGATCGAGCAGCGCGCCGTCGCCGCAGCCGAGGTCGAGGACGTGCGAGCCGGGTGCGATCCAGTCGGCGATCACCGCGAGATCGGGCCGCAGGCCGTTGGCGTCGGGGCGCTGCGAGGCCATCACGGGCGCCGTGCCGCGCCCCGTTGCGCCGGGTGCGAGGGTGCTCATGATGCGAGCACCGCGTGGTCGCGGGCCGGCGCGGCACTGCGGACGGGGGCGCCGGGCAGTGCCGCGGCGATCCGGTCGAAGTACGCACGCACCAGCGCGTGGTAGCGGACGTCGTCGAGGAGGAAGGCGTCGTGGCCGTGCGGCGCGTCGATCTCGGCGTAGGTCACGCGGCGGCGGTTGGCGAGCAGCGCCGCGACGATCTCGCGGCTGCGCTCGGGCGCGAACCGCCAGTCGGTGGTGAACGAGGCGACCAGGAAGTCGCAGCGCGCCGGCGCCATCGCGGCCGCGAGGTCGCCGCCGTGGGCTCCCGCCGGGTCGAAGTAGTCGAGCGCGCGCGTGATCAGCAGGTAGGTGTTCGCGTCGAAGTACTTCGAGAACTTCTCGCCCTGGTAGCGCAGGTACGACTCGATCTCGAACTCGACGTCGAAGGTGAATCGGTAGCCGTCGCGCAGCGCGGTGTCCGAGGCGTGCCGGCGCAGCGTGCGTCCGAAGCGCTCGGCCATCGTGTCGCCCGACAGGTAGGTGATGTGGCCGATCATCCGCGCCACGCTCAGCCCGTGCGCGGGCACGGTGCCGTGATCGTAGAAGCGCCCGCCGTGGAAGCCGGGGTCGGTGACGATCGCGCGGCGCGCGACCTCGTTGAAGGCGATGTTCTGCGCCGAGAGCTTCGGTGCGGTCGCGATCGCGATGCAGTGGCCGAGCCGATCGGGGAACAGCGTGCTCCAGGCGAGCGCCTGCATGCCGCCGAGCGAGCCGCCCATGACCGCCGCGAAGCGCTCGATGCCGAGGGCGTCGGCGAGCCGGGCCTGCGTGCGCACCCAGTCCTCGACGGTGACGACGGGGAAGTCGGGGCCGTAGGGCCGGCCGGTCGCCGGATTGATCGACATCGGCCCGGTCGAGCCGAAGCACGAGCCGAGGTTGTTGACGCCGACGACGAAGAACCGGTCGGTGTCGAGCGGCTTGCCGGGACCGACCATGTTGTCCCACCAGCCGAGGTCGGACGGGTCGGCGGCCGAGGTGCCCGCGACGTGATGCGACGCGTTCAGCGCATGACAGACCAGGACCGCGTTGTCGCGCGCCGGCGAGAGCGTGCCGTAGGTCTCGTAGACGAGCTCGTAGCCGGCGATCGAGGCGCCGCTGGCGAGCGCGAGCGGGGCCTCGAAGCGCAGCCGCTGCGGGGTGGTGGCTCCGACCGAATCGGTCATCGAATCGTGTCCCGTATCCCGTGTGGTCATCGTCGGCCGCGGACGGCCTGGAATGAAACAACCCGACCGGCTTGGCTGCGGCGGTCGGGCACGGGCGGGGTCGCGGTGCGCCGCTTTAGCCGCATTTGTAACGCGCCCGCAAGCTGGGTCAAATCGGCGCGAGCGGTGACGGTAGCGGCCGGGCCGGCGGGTGTCAACCCGCGGGAATGAGCTCATGCACCGAACGGGGGTTCACGCCCGCGGCCAGGGTGACGCACCATCGCGTCCCCTCACGGTTCCCCGGATGACCTCGATGCGCCCCTCCCACCGCCTCCTGTCGGCCGCGCTGTTCGCCGCCGCGCTGAGCTTCGCCGCGCCGGCTGTGCAGGCCGCACCGATCGTCGAGCAGGCCGAACTGGCCGCGAAGCTCGACGCGCCGCAGCTGCGGATCCTCGACATCCGCGACGGCAAGGATCCCGCCGGCCGCACGCCGTACGAGACCGGACACCTGCCGGGTGCGGTGTCGGCGCCCTACTCGCTGTGGCGCGGCCCCAAGGACAACCCCGGCAAGCCGCTCGATGCGCAGGCGCTCACCGCGCTGCTGCAGCGGCTGGGCATCGATCGCGACACCGAGGTGGTGGTGGCCCACGAAGGCAAGGACGCGACCGACTTCGGCGCGGCCGCCCGGGTGTACTGGACGCTCAAGACCGCCGGGCTGTCGAAGCTGTCGATCCTCAACGGTGGCGTGAGCGCGTGGCGCGCGGCCGGCCGGCCGCTGCCGACCGACGCCGTCCAGGTGCGCCCGTCGGGCTACGTCGCGCAGATCGACACGCGGCTGATCGCGACCCGCGACGACGTCGTGCAGGCCCAGTCGGCGCAGAAGGCCAAGCTGATCGACGCGCGCCCGAAGGCCTTCTTCGAGGGCGAGACCCGCCACGTCGCCGCCAAGGCGCCGGGCACCATCGCCGGCGCGAGCAACGTCGACTCGGCGGTGTGGTTCAACAAGGGCAGCGGCGCGCTGCTCGCCGCCGCCGACGTCAAGCGCGTGGCGCAGTCCAACGGCATCGAGCCCGGCTCGGGCACCGATGCGGTCTCGTTCTGCAACACCGGCCACTGGGCGGCGACCAACTGGTTCGTGATGTCCGAGATGCTCGGCGAGAAGGACGTGAAGCTGTACCCGGAGTCGATGGTGGAGTGGTCGCGCGCGGGGCTGCCGATGTCGAACGTGCCGAACCGCATGCGCCAGCTGCTGATCGACCTGAAGCTGTCGGGGAGCTGAGGCCCCGATGAGCAGCGTCGCACGACCGCATCCGGCGGTGGGCGCGGTGCCCCGGCTCGCGCCGTGGGCGGTGGTGCCGCTCGCCTGGTTCGCGGTCACCTGGGTGGCCGGCGTGCGCCAGGGGCTGCTGGTGCTGGTAGGGCTCGGGTTCGGCGCGGTCCTGGCCGCCACCGCGTTCGGATTCACCACCGGCTGGCGCGTGTGGCTCAGGCAGCGCGACCCGACCGGCCTGCTGGCCCAGTTCCTCGCGATCGGACTGGCGATGCTCGGCACCGTGCCGCTGCTCGCCACGCACCCGGAGCTCTCGGGTGCGGTGGCGCCGCTGTCGTGGAGCCTGGTGCTCGGCGCGTTCGTGTTCGGCGCGGCGATGCAGGTCGCCGACGGCTGCGGTTCGGGCACGCTCTACAAGGCCGGCCTCGGACATCCGGCGAGCATCGCCGCCTTCCCGGGACTGGTGATCGGCAGCTTCCTGGGCGCCGCCCATCAGGACTGGTGGCTGTCGTGGGGCAGCCTGCCCGGCGTGTCGCTCGTCGAGACGCTCGGCGCGGGAGGCACGATCGCCGCGCAGGGTGCCGCGCTCGTCGTGCTCGGCGCGCTCGCCTGGCGCGCGCGCCGCGCCACCGGCACCCGCTGGGTCGGGCGCGGCGTCTGGATCGGCGCGATCCTGCTCGCGGTGCTCGGGGTGGCCAACCTCGTCATCGCCGGCCAGCCCTGGGGCATCGTCTACGGCCCGGGGCTGTGGGGCGCGAAGATCGTCACCTGGCTGGGTGCGGACCTGTCGGGCAACGCCTTCTGGGGCACCGAGGCCCGGATGGCGCAGGTCGCCGCACCGGTGCTCGACGACGTCACCACCATCACCAACCTCGGCCTGCTCGCGGGCTCGCTGCTGGTGGCGGCACGGCGCGGCACCGCGTGCCCGGACCTGGGTCCGGTGCCGATGCGCCAGTGGCTCGCCGCGATCGTCGCCGGCCTCGTGCTCGGCTACAGCTCACGGCTGGCGTTCGGCTGCAACGTCGGCGCGTTCTTCTCGGGCATCTCGTCCGGCAGTCTGCACGGATGGGTCTGGTTCGCCGCGGCCTTCGCGGGCTCGACGCTCGGCATCCGGCTGCGCGAGCGGCTGGGCATGAAGGGGTGAGGCCATGAGACGCATCGGACTCGCCCTCGCCTTCTGGGCCGCCCTCGCCGGATTCGTGGTGCTGGATGCGACCCGCTCCGCGCCGCGCGACCGGTTCGCCGAACCGCCGCCGCTCGCGCTCGGCAACGAGCGCGCCTCGGGCGCCGGGCATTGCTCGGGCAAGTGACCCGCGGCGGCGGGCACGACGGCGGGCACGACGCCACTCACGACGCCACTCAGGCCTCCCGCAGACGCTCCAGCCCCGACTGCACGCGCATCGGGTCGTCGGCGGCGAGCAGCCGCGCCACCCGCGTGCGCAGCCGGCCGGCGTCGCAGCGCAGGATCTCGCGCTTGATGCGCAGCAGGCTCGCCGGATGCATCGAGAAGGCGCGCAGGCCCATGCCGATCAGCAGCCGCGTCGCGTCGAGGTCGCCGGCCATCTCGCCGCAGACCGAGACCGGCTTGCCCGCGCGCTCGCCGGCGCGGATGGTCTGCGCGACGAGCTGCAGCACGGCGGGGTGGAACGGGTCGTACAGCGACGAGACCGCGTGGTCGGCCCGGTCGATCGCGAGCGTGTACTGCACCAGGTCGTTGGTGCCGATCGACAGGAAATCGAGCCGGCGCGCGAAGAACGGTGACGTGAGCGCCGCGGCGGGCACCTCGATCATGCCGCCGACCGGCACCGGCGGCATCTGGCGACGCAGGCGATCGGCGAGCTGCGTGCGCGCCTGCGCGATCAGGCGCAGCGTCTGGTCGACCTCGTGGCCGTGGGCGATCATCGGGATCAGCAGCCGCACCGGGCCGTGCTCGGCGGCGCGCAGGATCGCCCGCAGCTGCTCGAGGAACACGTCGGGCTCGGCGAGGCTGTAGCGGATCGCGCGCTGCCCGAGCGCCGGGTTGGGCGAGGCGGCCGGCTCGTGCACGTCGTCGTCGCCGTCGAGGGCCTTGTCGGCGCCGATGTCGATGGTGCGGATGGTGACCGGACCGCCGGCCATGCCGAGCACCGCTTCGCGGTAGGCCTCGTACTGCTCGTCCTCGCCGGGCAGCTCGCGCCGGTTCATGAACAGGAACTCGGTGCGGAACAGGCCGACGCCCGAGGCCCCCGCGTCACGCGCCTGCGCGGCCTCGGCGGGCAGCTCGATGTTCGCGAGCAGCTCGATCGGCTCGCCGTCGAGCGTCGCCGACGGCACGTGCACCAGCCGCTCGAGCTGCTTCCTCTCGAGCAGGCCGAGCACCATCCGGTGACGGTACTCGTCGAGGACCGCGGGATCGGGCGCGACCACCAGCACGCCGGTGTCGCCGTCGATGACCAGCCAGTCGTCGTCGCGCACCATCTGGCTCGCGCGGTCCAGGCCGACGACGGCCGGCACGTTCATGCTGCGCGCGAGGATGGCGGTGTGCGACGCGGTGCCGCCGAGGTCGATCGCGAAGCCGCCGGCGTGCTTGAGCTGCAGCATGTCGGCCGGCGAGATGTCGTGCGCCACGAAGATCAGCGGCACGTCGCCCGGCAACGCGCGGGCCCGCAGCGCACGGCCCGAGCCCGACAGCACCCGCAGCACGCGGTCGGCGACCTGCGTGACGTCGCGCCCGCGCTCGCGCAGGTAGGGATCGTCGAACTGCTCGAACTGCGCGGCCAGATGCTCCGCCTGCGAGGCGAACGCCCACTCGGCGTTCTGACCGTGCGACTCGATGGCGACGGTCGCCTGAGGCGCGAGCGACGGGTCGTCGAGGATCATCGCGTGGACCTGCAGCAGCGCCTGCGCCTCGACCGGCGCATCGGCCGGCAGGTGCGTGCCCAGCGCCTCGAGCTCGGCCCGCACGGTCGTCACCGCGCGCGCGAGACGCGCCGCCTCGCCCGCGCGCTGCGCGAACTCCACGCGGTAGCGCGGCACGTCGATCAGCCGCGTCTCGAGCACCACCGCGCGGCCGACCACGACGCCACCGCCGATGCCGGTACCGTGCAGGGTCAGCATGGCGCGCCCGGCCTCAGCGATTCGGCGGATCGGAGGGATCGGGGGTGAAGGTCCCTTCGCCGAACCCGGACCCCACCAGCTCCGCGAGCGCCGCCAGCGCCGCGTCCTCGTCGGGGCCGTCGGCCTCGATCGTCAGCGTCGCGCCGCGCGCGGCCGCCAGCATCATCACGCCCATGATGCTCTTGCCGTTCACCCGACGCGTTCCCTTCGACAGCCAGACGTCGGACTTGAAGCGCGTCGCGGTCTGAGTGAGCGCCGCCGAAGGCCGCGCATGCAGCCCGAGCTTGTTGACGATGGTCACCTGGGTCTGCTTCACGCTTCGTCTCCGTCGGCGCGCGCCTCGATCGGCAGGATCGTCTCGCGCACGCCGTCGAGCAGCTTGACCGCGACCTCGTCCAGCGGTCCGCGCCGATGGGTCAGTGCCTTGACCAGCAGCGGCAGGTTCACGCCGGCGATCACCACGATGCGGCTCGGCTCGGCGAGCCGCGCGGCGATGCGCGCGGGCGTCGCGCCGAACAGGTCGGTGAGCACGATGACGCCCGAGCCGTCGTTGATCCGCGCGAGCAGCTCGCGGGCGGACTGCAGCGCGAGCTCCGGGTCCTCGTCGGGAATCACGTCGAGCGCCGCGAGCTGCGGCGGCATGCGCCCGAAGATGTGCCGCGTGCAGTGGATCAGCGCGGTGCCGAGCGGCTCGTGCGAGACGACGAGGATGCCGATCATCGCGGGCGCGCGACCTCGCGCTCGAGGCATTGCACGTACAGCGCCGCGACGTCGAAGCCGGTCTGCTCGGCGATCTCGCGGAAGCACGTGGGGCTGGTCACGTTCACCTCGGTCAGGCAGTCGCCGATCACGTCGAGGCCGACCAGGAACAGGCCGCGCGCGAACAGCCGCGGCGCGAGCGACTCGGCGATCCGGCGATCGTCCGCCGACAGCGGCTGCGCGCGCCCGGTGCCGCCGGCGGCGAGGTTGCCGCGCGACTCGCCGAGCTTGGGGATCCGGGCGAGCGCGAACGGCACGACCTCGCCGCCGATCAGCAGCACGCGCTTGTCGCCCTCGGCGATCGCCGGCAGGTAGCGCTGCGCCATCACGCTGCGCGCGCCGAACTGGTTCATGGTCTCGATGATCACCGACAGGTTCATGTCGTCGGCGCGCGCGCGGAAGATCGACGCGCCGCCCATGCCGTCGAGCAGCTTGAAGACCGCCTCGCCGTGGCGCTGCACGAAGCCGCGCAGCCGCGCCGGATCGCGCGTGACCATCGTGTCGGCGGTGAACTCCGGGAACTCGGCGATCGCGTACTTCTCGCTGTGGTCGCGGATCGCGGCCGGGTCGTTGAAGACGCGTGCGCCCTCGCGCACCGCATGCTCGAGCAGGTAGGTGCTGTAGACGTACTCGAGGTCGAACGGCGGGTCCTTGCGCATCAGCACCGCGTCGAACGCCGAGATGCGCTCGGCCCGCGGCTCGCCGCGGACCCACCAGCCGTGCGGATCGTGGCCCGGCTCGCCGAGCTGCGGGCCCGACAGCTCGAGGGTCGACGCATCGGCCCAGGCATGCCCGCCCTCGAGCCAGAGCTGGCCCTGCTCGCACAGGGCGAGCGTGTGGCCGCGGGCCGCGGCCGCGACCATGATCGCGTAGGTCGAGTCCTTGTAGGTCTTGAAGGTCTCGATCGGGTCGGCGACGATCAGGATGCGCATCGGGGTCCTCGGCGCGGCGGCTCGGGAGAGGGTCGCCGCTTCAGCCGAAGCGGGTGGGGTCGGGATCGGTCCGCTCGAGCTCGAGCGACGCGGCCAGCAGCGCCAGGCGCGCGACCACGCCGTACGCGTAGAAGCGGTTCGGCGCGCACTCGGGCGTGCCCTCGGCGTCCGGCATGTTGCACGGGGCGGCGAAGGGCAGCGGCACGAAGCGCGAGCCCGGCGCGTTCAGGTTCTCGTCGCGGCCGCGCTCGCCGTGCACGCGGTAGAAGCCGCCCACGACGTACTTGTCGACCATGTAGACGACCGGTTCGGCGACGCCGTTGTCGACCGTCTCGATCGTCGGCACGCCTTCCTGGATGATCACCTCGCTGACCTCCAGCCCCTCCTTGACCACCGCCATCTTGTTGCGCTGCTTGCGGTTGAGGTTCTGCACCTCGGAGGCGTCCTTCACCGACATGATGCCCATGCCGTAGGTGCCGGCGTCGGCCTTCACGATGACGAAGGGCGTCTGGTCGATCCCGTATTCCTTGTACTTCGCGCGGATGAGCTTGAGGGTCGCGTCGACGTTGTGGGCGAGGCATTCCTCGCCCTCGCGCGCCTGGAAGTCGACCTTGCCGCAGGTGGAGAAGTACGGGTTGACCAGCCACGGGTCGACGTCGAGCAGCTTGCCGAACTGCCGGGCGACGTCGTTGTACGCCGAGAAGTGATGCGACTTGCGGCGCACCGCCCAGCCGGCGTGCAGCGGCGGCAGCAGGATCTGGCCCTGCAGGTCGCGCAGGATGTCGGGGATGCCGGCCGACAGGTCGTTGTTCAGCAGGATCGCGCAGGGGTCGAAGCCGTCGAGTCCGACGCGTCCGTTGGCGCGCACCAGCGGCTCGATCGTCAGGGCCTGCCCGTCGGGCAGCTCGACCCGCGTCGGCGCGGTGATCTCGGCATTGAGCGTGCCCAGCCTGACCGTGAGTCCGGTCTGGCGCAGCAGCGCCGCGATCCGCACCACGTTCGTCAGGTAGTACGTGTTGCGGGTGTGGTTCTCGGGGATCAGCAGCAGGTTCTTCGCGTCGGGGCAGTACTTCTCGATCGCGACGGTCGCCGCCTGCACCGCCAGCGGCAGCGCCTCGGCGGAGAGGTTGTTGAAGCCGCCCGGATACAGGTTGGTGTCGACGGGCGCGAGCTTGAAGCCGGCGTTGCGCAGATCCACCGAGCAGTAGAACGGCGGCGTGTGCTCCTGCCATTCCATGCGGAACCAGCGTTCGATGCGCGGCGTGGCGTCGAGGAACTTGTGCTCGAGCTCCAGCAGCGGGCCGGTCAGCGATGTGACGAAATGGGGGACCATGAGCGTGGGGGCGTCCTCGGGCGGCCATTGTAGCCTCGGACCGCGCAAGCCCGCTCGGCCCCTCCGGCGTCCGCCGGTCTCACCGAAACACGACCGTCCTGTGCCCGTTGAGCATCACCCGGTCCTCCAGGTGATACCGCAGCGCGCGCGCCAGCACCGCCCGCTCGACGTCCCGACCGTAGCGGATCAGGTCGTCGACGGTGTCGCCGTGCTCCACGCGGACCACGTCCTGCTCGATGATCGGCCCCTCGTCGAGATCCGCCGTCACGTAGTGGCTGGTGGCGCCGATCAGCTTCACGCCCCGCTCGAACGCACGGTGATACGGCTTCGCGCCGATGAACGAGGGCAGGAAGCTGTGGTGGATGTTGATCACGCGGCCCGGGTAGCGTGCGCAGGTGTCGGGCGGCAGGATCTGCATGTAGCGCGCGAGCACGAGCGTGTCGACCTCGTGACCCTGCAGCAGCCGCTCGATCTCCGCGAACGCCGCCGGCTTGGTCTCGGGCGTGACCGGAACGTGGTGGAACGGAATGCCGTGGACCTCGACGTCCCGGCGCAGGTCGTCGTGATTGGCGATCACGCACGGGATCTCGCAGCGCAGCTCGCCCGCACGCCAGCGGTAGAGCAGGTCGATGAGGCAATGGTCGAGCTTGCTGACCAGCAGCGCCACGCGGCGCGGCACCGCCGAGTCGGAGAGCCGCCAGGTCATGTCATAGCGGTCGGCGATCGGGGCGAAGCCGGCCGCGAAGCGGTCGCGTCCCTCGGGCAGCGAGGACGCGAGGATCGCGTTGCGCATGAAGAAGCGCCCGCGCTCGCGGTCGGCATGGTGGTTGGCTTCGAGGATCCAGCCGCCGCGCTCGGCGATGAACCGGGAGACCTCGGCGACGATGCCCACGCGGTCGGGGCAGTCGATGGTCAGCGTGTAGTGGCGTTCGGAGAGCATCGGCGGATTATGGCCGAGCCTCGATGCCGCGGGCGCGAGCGTCCGTACGGCCGGCCGGGGCGTGGGCCCCGGCCCCACCCGGCGACGCCGCGCGGGCGCGCGTCGGCGTTGCCGGGCCTGCACGCGGCGGCGCCGCGCGCGGGCGTGTCAGCGGCCCGGGCCGGACGGCGGCAGCACGGCGCGCTGCATCACCGCGCCGCCCCACCCTTCGCCCGCCGCGCCCGCCGCACCGGCCGCACCGGCTGCGCGGCGCGGCGCGGCCACCGTCCGCGCGCCCGTCCGCTCGGGCACGCGCACCGGCTCGGCGGCCGTCAGCGGCGACTCCGGCAGCCGCGCCAGCGCGGCGCAGACGAGCGCCGCCGCGTACGGGAAGGCCTGCAGGCCGAGCACCACCAGCCACAGCGCCGACTCCAGGTGTCCGGGCTGACGGGTGAGCAGGACGCCCGCCGCGCACGAGGCGAGCCCCGCGAACAGCAGCGCCTCCTCGCGCACGCCGCCGAAGCTCGAACCCGCCGGCCGTGCCGCGCCCGCCTTCGCCCCCTTCGCGGTGATCTCGAAGACGCCCTCGCGCTGCGCGAGCCCGGCGAACACGCCCAGGCCGATCGCATGCGACAGGCCCATGCCGGCCAGCGCGGCCCCCAGCGTCTCGAGCGGCGAACAGCGCACGCGCCGCGCGTACAGCAGCGGTCCGAGCAGCGCGCGCACGCCGAAGAACGCCACCAGCGGCACCATGTACAACGTGATCGGGTAGGTGAACTGCACGGGCGCGGCGAGCAGCGCGATCGTCCAGGCCATCGCGCCGAAGGTGAACACCAGGTGCAGCGCGTCGCCGATCCAGGGCAGCCAGCCCGAGACGAAGTGATAGCGCTGCGCGGGCGTGAGCGAGCCGCCGCCGAGCAGCGCACCGGCGTGCGCCTTCATGATCTGCATCGCGCCCTGCGCCCAGCGGCGGCGCTGCTTGCGGAACTGCGCGAAGTCGTCGGGCGTCAGGCCCTCGCCCATCACGCGGTCGACGTAGACCGTGCGCAGCCCGGCCTTCATCAGCCGCAGCCCGAGCTCGGCGTCCTCGCAGATCGTCCACTCCGACCACCGGCCCAGGCTGCGCAGCGCGCGCGCCCGGATCAGCGTCATCGTGCCGTGCTGGATGATCGCGTCCCGCTCGTTGCGGTGGTGCATGCCGATGCGGAAGAAGCCGTCGTATTCGAAGTTCATCATCCGGCGGAACGGATGGCGCTCCCAGGCGCGATGGGCCTGCGGCGACTGCACCACCGCGACCTGCGCGTCCTCGAAGTGCGCGACGTTCGAGCGCAGCCAGTCCGGGCGCACGATGTAGTCGGCGTCGACCACGCCCACGATGTCCGCGTCCGCCGCGGTCTGCTCGAGGGCGAAGTTCAGCGCGCCGGCCTTGAAGCCCGGCCATTTCGGCAGATGGAAGAAGCGGAAGCGCGGATCGCCCAGCCGATCGACCCAGTCGCGCACCGGTTCCCAGAGCGCCGGATCCTTCGTGTTGTTGTCGACGACCACCACCTCGTAGTGCGTCCAGTCCAGGCGCGCGAGGCTGCGCAGCGTCGCGATCACCATCTCCGGCGGCTCGTTGCAGCAGGCCAGGTGCAGGGACACCTTGGGCTCGGGCGCGCCCGCCCGCAGCGGCTTCGGATGGAACTGACGTCGCAGGTTGCCCCGCCAGAACATCTCGACGAACTCGAAGCCGTTCGCCAGGACGATCGACACCATCAGGCCGAGCGTGGGCACCAGCACCGCGAGCGCCATCCAGTCGGCGGGCCGCAGGTAGTGGTCGAACGGCACCGCCAGCAGCCAGACCGCGAACGAGGCCACGCCCTGCAGCGCGACGCAGTAGACCGCCCGGCTCGCGAGCCTGAGCCGTCCGAAGCGCGTGGCGAACCAGGCCATCGCGACGAAGCCGAGCAGCGACGCGAGCGCTGCCTTGATCTCCCAGTAGCGGTCGGGCGCGACCGGCCCGTCGAGCTCGAACTTGGGCGTGCGGTCCGCATGGAAGAGCCCCCAGTACGCGCCGACCCGGCCTTCGTTGTTGGCCTTCCAGGGCTGGTCGATCGCTTCCATCACGAAGTAGTCGACCGGCTTGCCCTTGACCCGCGCGAGGAACTCGCGGGTGAAGCGGGCCTGCTCGAGCGGCGAGGCCGTGGCGGTGCTGCCGTTGCGGGTCAGCCGGTCGCCGCGGCTCGGCCAGCCGATCTCGCCGATCACGACGTGCTTGTTCGGGAACCGCGCCTTGATCTGCTCGTAGCGGTCCATCGCGTACTCGACGGCGACGTCGGACGGCACGCCCTCCCAGTAGGGCAGCAGGTGGACCGCGATGTAGTCGACGTTCTTCGCGAGCTCCGGGTAGCGCATCCAGATGTGCCAGGGCTCGGCCGTGGAGACCGGCACGCGCAGGGCACGGCGCAGCTCCTTGAGGTGCGCGACGAGCTCGTCGATGCCCAGCGAGCCGTGCAGCAGCGTCTCGTTGCCGACGATCACCCGCTCGATGTTCCGGTTCAGCCGGACCGCTTCCTTGACCGCCTCGATCTCCTTGCGATCCTCGAGCTCGCGGCCGTCGAGCCAGACCCCCGCGGTGACCTTGATGCCGTGCTGCGCGGCGAGCGACGGCAGGTCGGGGAATTCGCTCGAGCTGTACGTGCGGATGCGGCGGGTCAGGCCCGACAGCATGCCGAGGTCCGCCGAGATCGAGTCGTTGCCCGGATACTTCCGCTCGATGGGGCTGTCCCAGCGCTGGAAGGCGTTGTAGGCGAGGCCGGCGACCGGGCCCTGGGCGGCGGGCGCCGCCTCCGGCTGGTGCCAGCCGTGCCAGGCGAAGAGGTTGCCGACCGCGAGGCTCGCGGCGAGCAGCAGGCCGGCGATGCGGCCGATCGATGTCTGTCGTTGCATGTCGGTTCGGGCACGGGGCCGCGCGCGAACGCGCACGACCCCAAGGAGTCCTGCGGCCGGACCGCGGCCGCGACGGGTCTCTTCGTGTCGGATGCCCGTCCGGGAGGCGGTCACGCGACGTGCTCCGAGGGCGCATCGGGTGTGACCGGAGGACGGGTCGGGGCGGGGCCCGGTTCGCTCGCGCTACGATCGCTGCGTGACGAGCCGGTCCGTACCCTGATGAACGCACGACACCGGCAAGTCGTGTACCTGCCGCCGCATCGGGCGCTGGCGAGGATAGCGTGATGAACAGCCCCCACCCCGTAGGACATCGACCCGGGTCGAGCGGACCGGATGCGCACCGCGGCTAGGCCGCAGGCCGCCGGTGCGCCTCGTGCGGCGCTGCTCGCCGCCGTGCTCATGGCCACGCTGGTTGCGCTCTGGCACGGCTGGCGCACGGGTGTCCCCGAAGCGATCGCCGAGCCCGGCGCCGAGCGCCTCGAGTGCGTCTCCTACGCACCGTTCCGGCGGCCCGGCGAGACGCCGTTCGACCCGGCGGCGTTCGTCGACGAGGCCCGCATCGAAGCCGACCTGCGGCTGATCGCGCCACGCAGCGGCTGCGTGCGGACCTACTCGGTGTCGCAGGGGCTCGATGCGGTGCCGCGCGTCGCGCAGCGGCTCGGCATGACCGTGCTGCTCGGCGCATGGCTCGGCCGCGATCGGACCGAGAACGAGGCCGAGCTCGCCGCCGCGATCGGAGTCGCCCGCGAGCATGCGGCCACCGTGCGCGCGGTGGTGGTCGGCAACGAGGTGATGCTGCGGCGCGAGCTGCCCGAGGCCGAGCTGGTCGCCTACATCGAGCGGGTGCGCCGCGAGGTCCCCGTGCCCGTCACCTATGCCGACGTGTGGGAGTTCTGGCTGAAGCATCCGAGCCTCGCGCCGGCCGTCACGTTCGTGACGATCCACATCCTGCCGTACTGGGAGGACGAGCCGGTCGGCATCGACGCGGCGATCACGCACGTGGTCGAGGTCTGGCGCGCGATGCGCACCGCCCTGCCCGGCCGCGACATCCTGGTCGGCGAGACCGGCTGGCCGAGCGAGGGTCGGGCGCGTCGCGACGCGGTGCCCGGGCGCGTCGAGCAGGCTCGGTTCGTCCGCCAGTTCAGCCGCGCGGCGGCCGAGCACGGCATCCGATACAACCTGATCGAGGCCTTCGACCAGCCGTGGAAGCGACAGCTCGAAGGTGCGATGGGGGGTGCCTGGGGCCTGCTCGACAGCGAAGGCCGTCCGAAGTTCGACTGGCACGGCCCGGTCGCGCCGCGCGACGACTGGACGGCCTGGCGGACCGCGGCGGGCATCGGTGCGCTGCTGGGTGCGCTGGCGGTCGGGCTCGCCGCGCGCGGGCACAGGCGCGGGCACGGGCACGGGCGAGCGAAGCCCGCGCGGGCCGCGTCGGCCAGGACGGGCGCCCTGTTCGGCGCGCTCGCCGGCCCCGGGCTGGGCGTGATGCTCGCCGAGCAGGCGCGCTACATGGTCGTCTGGAACCGCACGCCGCTCGAATGGCTGGCGACTTCGGTGGCCACGCTGGTCGTCGGCGCGGCCTGCATCGCCTCGGCCGCGCTGATCGCGCGGCGGCTGACCGGCGACGACGACGGGCAGGTCGCCCTGCCGACCGCCGCCGCCACGCTGTCGGCCTGGCTGCGGACCGGGCGCGATCCGCCGCTCGCCGGCTGGGTGGCCCTGCTGCACGCCGGAGTGCTGTTCGCGGCCACGCTGACCGTCGTGCTGCACGCCTTCGACGCCCGGTACCGCGGCTTCGACTGGGCGCTGTTCGCGCCGGCCGCGGTCGCCGTCGCGCTGCTGTGGGCCGCAGGCGTGTCCCGCTCGGAAGGCGCCGTCGAGGAACGCTGGCTCGCCTGGACGCTGCTCGCCGGCGCGGTGGTGATGGGGGTCTCCGAGGGCCCCGCCAACGCGCAGGCGCTGGGCTACGGCGGACTGATGGCCGTGCTCGCGGGCGGCGCCCTGCTGCGGGCGAGCACCAGCACCCCGAGCAGCAGGCCGATCGCCGAAGGCTCGTAGCTGTAGAGCACCAGCCCCGCCAGGCCGGCGCAGACCGCCAGCACCGCGAGCCGCCCGCCTCGGAGCAGCATGGCGAGCACGCCCGCGGCCAGCGCGAACCAGCCCACCTCCTGGTTGACGAAGCCCAGGATCACCGCACTGCGCAGCGCGCACGCACCGGACCACGGCGCCGGATCGCACGCGTGCGCGATGGCGGCGGGCTCGATCGCGACGTGCCGGACCGCCAGCGTGGCCGCGAGCACCCCGAACGCGAGCGCGGCGACCCGCGGCATCGACGGGTTCCGGCCGGCCGGAGGGGCGGGATCGGTCATGCGTCCGAGTGTAGCGGGGGTGCGAGGACCGCCGGCGTCGCGGGGCCCGTGCCGCGGCGGGCCGGGACGGCGGGTCGCGGCGCCGTCCTGCCCGGGCGGGGACGCGAAAAAAAAACGCGCCGGGCGAACCCGGCGCGAATCGATCCAGAAACGAGAGGAGAGAGGAGAGACCGGGTTCGCGAGAACCCGCGGATCAGGAGTGGTAGGCCGACTCGCCGTGGGCGGTGATGTCGAGGCCTTCGCGTTCCTCGTCCTCGGCCACCCGCAGGCCGACGATCATGTCGACGAGCTTGTAGGCGACGAACGAGACCACGGCGGACCAGACGATCGTGACGAGCACGCCCTGCAGCTGGATCCAGACCTGGCTCGCGATCGAGAAGTCGGGGTTGGCCGCGTTGGTGACGTAGTCGAACACGCCCGTGCCGCCGAGGGACGGCGCGGCGAACACGCCGGTCAGCAGCGCACCGACGATGCCGCCCACGCCGTGGACACCGAACACGTCCAGCGAGTCGTCCGCACCGAGCATCCGCTTGAGGCCGTTGACGCCCCACAGGCAGACGATGCCGGAGACCAGGCCGATCACGATGGCGCCCATCGGTCCGACGAAGCCGCAGGCCGGGGTGATGGCGACCAGGCCGGCCACCGCACCCGAGGCCGCACCCAGCATCGAGGGCTTGCCCTTGCTCATCCACTCGGCGAAGGTCCAGGCCACCGTGGCCGCGGCGGTCACGACGAAGGCGCTGACGAAGGCGAGCGCGGCCACGCCGTTGGCTTCCAGGTTGGAGCCGACGTTGAAGCCGAACCAGCCCACCCACAGCAGCGACGCACCGACCATCGTGAACGCGAGGGAGTGCGGCGCCATCGACTCGCGGCCGTAGCCGACGCGCTTGCCGAGCATGAACGCACCCACCAGGCCGGCGATGCCCGCGTTGATGTGCACCACCGTGCCGCCCGCGAAGTCGAGTGCGCCCTTGGCCCACAGCCAGCCCGCGTTGGCGGTGACCGCCTCGAGGGTCTTGGCGTCGGTGATCGCGTCGGGACCGTCCCAGTACCAGACCATGTGCGCGATCGGCAGGTACGAGAAGGTGAACCAGATCACGCAGAACAGCAGCACCGCCGAGAACTTGATGCGCTCGGCGAAGGCACCGATGATCAGCGCCGGCGTGATCGCCGCGAACGTGCACTGGAACGCGATGAAGATGTACTCGGGGATGTAGACGCCCTTGGAGAAGGTCGCGGCCACCGAGTCCGGGGTGACGCCCTTCAGGAACAGCTTGTCGAAGCTCCCGAAGAAGCTGCCGGCTCCGCCGAACGCGAGCGTGTAGCCGTAGGTCACCCACAGCACCGTGATGACGGAGAAAACCATCATCACCTGCATCAGGATCGACAGCATGTTCTTCGTGCGGACGAGGCCGCCGTAGAACAGCGCCAGGCCCGGGATCGTCATCAGGATGACGAGGACCGTCGCCACGATCATCCAGGCGGTGTCGCCCTTGTTCGGGACGGGCGGCGCAGCGGCCGCCGGCGCCTCGGCCTTCGGGGCTTCTGCCGCGGCCGGAGCGGCTTCGGCCTTGGCGGGCGCCTCGTCCTTCTTCGCGTCGGCCTGCGCGAGCAGGACGACCGGAGCGGCCTTGGCAACGGTCACCCCGGCGTCGGCGGCGATGGCGCCGGCCCACGGGGCGAGGCACAGCGCTGCGACCAGCGCCAGCGTTCGTGCGATGCGGTTCATTCTGGAGTCCTCAGTAGCGTGCTTGGGTTCGGTCAGAGCGCGTCGCCGCCGGTCTCGCCGGTGCGAATCCGGATGACCTGCTCGAGGTCGTAGACGAAGATCTTCCCGTCACCGATCTTTCCGGTCCGGGCGGCGCCTTCGATCGCCTCGATCGCGCGCTCGACCAGTTCGGAGGCCACGGCGGCCTCGATCTTCACCTTGGGCAGGAAGTCGACGACGTACTCGGCGCCGCGATAGAGCTCGGTGTGCCCTTTCTGCCGGCCGAATCCCTTGACCTCGGTCACGGTGATGCCTTGCACGCCGATGCCCGAGAGTGCTTCCCGGACTTCGTCGAGCTTGAACGGCTTGATGATGGCGGTGATCAGTTTCATGGGGGTTCCTGCGCTCAGAGCCGCGCGGGGCAGACCTGCCCCGCGCCCGTGTCACATCAGAAGGTCTTGCCGATCGACAGCACGAGGGTGTTGTTGCCGACGAACTTCGAGCCCTGCGCGTCGACCGCCGTGTACGGCGCCTTCTCGGCGTTCGTGCCGACGAAGGCGGCGCCCAGGAGCCAGCCGGTCCAGTCGTAGGTCACGCCGATCTTGTAGTCGGTGTAGCTGAGGTTCGAGTAGTTCTTGACGCTCTGGTAGCCGAGGTGCGCGCCCAGCGTCAGCTTCGGCATGATCTCGGTCGAGTAGTTCAGGTCGATGTAGTACGACCCGCTCGACGACTTGCCGCCGACCGTCTCGTCGAGACCGAAGAAGTCGCTGATCGCGTAGAAGATCTTGGCGCTGAAGGGGCCCATCGCGCCGCCGAAGTACAGCTCGAAGTTGTCGAACTTGGGCTTGCCGCTGAAGCCGTTGTAGTACGCGCCGGGGTAGTAGTAGTACAGGGCACCGACGTCGAGCATCACGTCCTTGCCGATCGGGAACTTGTAGCCGCCGTAGAAGTCCATCTCGAGGCTGGCGCCGTTCGGGTACTGGTTGCCCGAGATGCTCGAGTTCCAGTTGCCGAGGTACAGGCCGCTCTCGTGCGCCCAGTCGATGCCGCCTTGGAGGGCGGGCAGCTTGTAGCTCTGCGAGAGACCCCGGAACCGGTAGTCCGACGTGAGGGTCATGTTGCCGGTGAACGGGCTGGTCGCGGCCTGGGCGCTCGCGAACGAGGGCACCACCGAGGCGACGGCTGCGAGGGCGATCAGGGTTTTTTTCATCAAGAGGCTCCGGGGTACTTTCGGGTTCGATCGATCGATCGGTTGGCGTCGGGTGGCATCACCTGAGCATTTCCCGTGCCACTCGCACCCGCACCACGGTGGTACGGACAAGGGGTCGCGGCACGGGTCGGGCGGGTTGGATGCCGTCCCCATGGTGCACCAGTTCGGTGCCCGGTCGCCCGCTGGCGGTGCCGACAGGCCTGAATCGGCCGTCGGACGTAGGCTTTGCTGCCGAGGCCCGCGGGCGGGCGCCGCCGCCCCCGGTGCTAGACTCGATCGTCATCCGGAGTGTGTCGGCGCATGGAAAATCAAGCATTTCTGCAGGACGTCCAGCAGCGGATCGCCGAGCTGTTCCGATCCAGTCCGGCCGCCGACCTGGAACGCAACGTCAAGGCGATGCTCGCCCAGACCTTCCAGCGGATGGACCTCGTCACGCGCGAGGAATTCGAGATCCAGGTCGAGACCGTCGCCCGACTGAGGCAGCGGGTCGAGGCGCTCGAGGCGCGGGCCGCGGCCGCGGCCAGGACCGACCCCGCACCCTGAGTTCGTCGGCGCGGGCCCCCGGCCCGATCCCGCCCCTCCGGTTCCCTTCCGTCCAGTTCCGTTCCGCCCCGCCCCCTGCGGTCCGGGCGGGTCTCGTCTCGTCCTGTCGAGGAGCCTCGCGATGTCGCTTGCGGTCGTCCACAGTCGCGGGCTGGTCGGGGTCGAGGCGCCCTCGGTCAGCGTCGAGGTCCACCTCGCCAACGGCCTGCCGGCGTTCCACGTGGTCGGCCTGCCCGATGCGGAGGTGCGCGAGAGCCGCGAGCGGGTCCGGGCGGCACTGCTGCACAGCGGCTTCGACTTTCCCAATCGCCGGATCACGGTGAACCTCGCTCCGGCCGACCTGCCCAAGGGATCGGGCCGCTTCGACCTGCCCATCGCGATCGGCATCCTCGCGGCCGCCGCCGGCACGCCGGCGAAGACCCTCGAGTCCTGGGAGCTGATGGGCGAGCTGTCGCTGACGGGCGCGCTGCGACCGGTCCGCGGCGCACTGGTGCTGGCGCTGGCCGTCCGCCGCCACGCGCCCGGGCGGCTGCTGGTGCTGCCGGCCGCGAGCGCGGCGGAAGCGGTGCCCGCCGGTCACGCCGGCACCCGCGCGGCGTCGTCGCTGCGCGAGGTGTGGGCCGCGCTCGCCGAGGGCGGGCCCCTCGCGGCGCCGCCGTCGGACCCGGCGTCCGATCCCGGAGCGCCCGCCGCGCCCGTCGTCGACCTCGCCGACGTGCGCGGCCAGGCCGGCGCGCGACGCGCGCTGGAGATCGCCGCGGCCGGCGGCCACGGCATGCTGCTCGTCGGACCGCCGGGCAGCGGCAAGTCGATGCTCGCGCAGCGGCTGCCCGGGCTGCTGCCGCCGATGACCGAGGACGAGGCGCTGGAGTCGGCAGCCGTGCTCTCGCTCGCCGGCACCGGCTGGCAGCCGCGGGCCTGGGGGCGGCGGCCGTTCCGCGCACCGCACCATTCGGCGTCGGGTGCAGCGCTGGTGGGCGGCGGCGGCATGCCGCGGCCCGGCGAGATCTCGCTGGCCCATCGCGGCGTGCTGTTCCTCGACGAGCTGGCCGAGTTCCATCGCGGCGTCCTCGAGACGCTGCGCGAGCCGCTCGAGACCGGCCGCGTCTCGATCTCGCGCGCCGGGCGGCAGGCCGAGTTCCCGGCCGCGTTCCAGCTGGTGGCGGCGACCAACCCCTGCCCCTGCGGATGGTTCGGCCACGCGCGCGGGCGCTGCCGCTGCGCGCCGGCCGACGTCGCGCGCTATCGCGGCCGGCTGTCGGGCCCGCTGCTGGACCGCATCGACATGCACGTCGAGGTGCCGGCCGTGCCGCAGGGCGAGCTGCTCGCGCAACCCGCCGGCGAGTCCACCGCGACCGTGCGGGCGCGGGCGGCAGGCGCGCGCGAGATCGCGCTCGCGCGCCAGGGCAAGTCGAATGCCGCGCTCGTGGGGCCGGAGGTCGATGCGCACTGCGCGGTCGACGCGGCCGGCCGCGCGCTGCTCGCCACCGCGATCGAGCGGCTGAACCTGTCCGCGCGCGCGCTGCCGCGGCTGCTCAAGCTCGCCCGGACGATCGCCGACCTCGCCGGGGCGACGGGGCTGGCCCCGGCGCACGTGGCCGAGGCGATCGGGTATCGGCGCTGGGGCTGAGCCCTGCGGCTCAGGGGGCCACCGGCCGCGGCTGTCCGCCCGCCGCACCGCTCGCGAGCAGCGCGTCGATCAGCCGGTGCACGTCCAGCGCCTGCCCACCATCGATCGCGGCCGGGCGACCGGTGTCCAGCGCATCGAGGAAGTCGCTCCAGAGCGCGCGGTGCCAGTCGGACGGAAAGGCCATCGGGTCGGCGCCGGTGCCGCCCGGGCCGGCCGCGGGCTCGAGGTCGACGGCGGTGCCGTCGTGCAGCCGCAGCCGGAGCGCGCTGCCGGAGAGCGTCGCGGTGCCGGCTTCGCCGGTCAGCTCGATGCGCTCGGGGTAGCCGGGGAAGGCGGCGGTGCTGGCCTCGATCGTGCCGTGCGCGCCGCTGCGGTAGCGGACCGCCGCGCACACCAGGTCCTCGGTCTCCATGCGGTGCACCGGCGTCGTCGTCGCGAACGCGGCCACCTCGGCGATCGGGCCGGCCAGGTGCAGCAGCAGGTCGAGGGTGTGGATGCCCTGCGTGAGCAGCACGCCGCCGCCGTCGCGTTCGATCGTGCCGCGGCCGGGCTGGTCGTAGTACGACTGCGGCCGCCAGAGCCGGATGCCGGCCGACGCCGACACGATGCGTCCGAGGGCCCCGGCACGCAGCCGCGCGGCGAGCTCGAGCGCGGCCGGCCTGAAGCGGTGCTGCAGGACGACGCCGAGCGTCACGCCGGCATCGCGACAGGCGGCCACGAGGCGCTCGGCGCGTGCGGTCGACACCTCGAGCGGCTTCTCGAGCAGCACGTGCCGGCCCGCCGCGGCGCAGCGCTCGACGAGGGGCAGATGGGTCGCCGGCGGCGTCAGCAGCACCACCGCCTCGACGCTTCGATCGGCGAGCACCTCGTCGAGAGAGCCGGTCTGCGGCACGCCGGCGAGCGCGGGCCAGCGCGCCGCGAACGCCTGCCTGCGCGCGGGCGACGGCGAGCACACCCAGGCGAGCTCGACGCGGTCGGCGAGCGCGATCGCGCTCTCCGCATGCGGCGCCACCGCCATCCCGAGTCCGACCACCGCGATGCGACGTCGTGCCATGCCCAAGCCTTTCAGAGGGTTCGCCATGCGCGCCGACCGCATGGACGACGACCTGGACTACGACCGGGACTACGACCGGGACCACGACCGGCACGCCGGCACGCGGACCGCCGCGGGCGGCCCGGACCACGAGCCGGACCGTGGGCCAGTATAGGCGGCCGGGCCGGGCGGTTCGCGACGCCTGCAGGTACAGTTCCAGGATGGACACCTCCCTCCCCCCGACCCTGGACGTCGTCTCGGACGTCGTCTGCCCGTGGTGCTACATCGGCAAGCGCCAGCTCGAGGCCGCGATCGAGCGGATGCCCGAGGCCGAGCGCCCCGTCGTGCGCTGGCACCCGTTCCAGCTGAACCCGGACCTGCCCGCGGAAGGCATCGCGCGGCGCAGCTACCTCGAGCAGAAGTTCGGCGGCCCCGAGCGCGCCGCGCAGATCTACGAGCGCGTGCGCGCGGCCGGCCGCGGCGCCGGGCTGACGCTCGAGTTCGACCGCATCGAGAAGCAGCCGAACACGCTCGACGCGCATCGGCTCATCGCGTGGGCGCAGGCTCATGACGGGCGCGATGCCGAGCCGCTGGTCGAGGCGCTGTTCCGCGCCTACTTCGTCGAGGGCCGCTTCATCGGCGACCGGGCCGAGCTGGCGCGGATCGCGGGCGAGGCCGGCTTCGACGCCGCGTCGGCGGCCGCGATGCTGGACTCCGAGGAGGGCAGCGAGCAGATCGCCGCGGCCGATCGCCGGGCCCGCGAGATGGGCATCGGCGGCGTGCCGTTCTTCGTGTTCGACGGCCGGGTCGGCGTCTCGGGCGCCGCCGGCCCGGACGCGCTGCTCGAGGCCGCGGCCCAGGCCCGCGCGCAGGCCTGATACGGCCGCGCCGCCCGCACCGCCCGCGGGGTGCGGTGCAGCGCTGCGGCACGGCGTCGCGGCGGACCCGGCCGCCTCTGGCCCGACGGGTCCGCGCACCGCGGCTGAAATGGCACGCGCGCCCCCCGGGCGCATCGCGAGGCGTGCCGTGCCGGCCGGCCCGGGCTCGGGCCGCGGGCTAGAATCGCCGGACCCGTCCACCGAGTCCGCACCATGTCCGCGACACCGCACGATCCCGCCGCCCTGCCGCTCGCCGGCATCAAGATCGTCGAGCTCCACGCGATCGGGCCGGTGCCCTTCGCGGGCCAGCTGCTGCGCAGCCTCGGTGCCGACGTGCAGCGGATCTCGCCGCCCGCGGACCCCGGGCTGGGCGTCTCGACGAATCCCCGCTTCGACGTGTCGAACGCCGGCAAGCGCCCGGTCGCGATCGACCTGAAGTCGGCCGACGGCCTGGTGCAGGCCCGCACGCTGATCGATGCGGCCGACGTGCTGCTCGAGGGCTTCCGCCCGGGCGTGATCGAGCGCCTCGGTCTCGCGCCGGCGCAGCTGCTGGCGAGCAATCCGCGGCTGGTCATCGGGCGCCTGTCCGGCTGGGGTGCGCGCGGCGCGCTCGCCGATCGCGCGGGCCACGACATCAACTACCTGGCGATGGCCGGGCTGCTGAACGCCATCGGCACCGCCGAGACGCCGGTGCCGCCGCTCAACGTCGTCGGCGACTACGGCGGCGGCGCGATGCACCTCGCGGTCGGCGTGCTCGCGCAGCTCGTGCGACGGGGCGTCGACGGGCGCGGCGGTGTCGTCGAGTCGAGCATCCTCGCCGGCTCGGTGGGACTGTCGCCGATCTTCTACGGTCTGCTCGCCGCGGGCATGTGGACGCTGCCGCGCGCGGCGAACCTGCTGGACGGCGGCGCCCCGTACTACCGGGTCTACCGGACCTCCGACGCGAAGTTCGTCGCGGTCGGCGCGATCGAGCCGAAGTTCTACGCCCAGCTGCTGCAGGTCACCGGCCTGGCGGGCACGCTCGACCCGAAGAAGCAGAACGACCGCAGCACCTGGCCGGACACCGCGCGCACGTTCGCGGAGCGCTTCGCGCAGCGCACGCGCGACGAGTGGGCAGCGGCGGCCGAGCCGACCGACGCCTGCCTGTCGCCGGTGCTCGATCTCCTCGAGGCGGCCGCGCACCCGCACAACCGGGCCAACTCGCTGTACCGCGACGACCCGTTCCCGCAGCCCGATCGGACGATCGGGTTCGCGCGCTGACCGGTGCACGCCCGCAGCGTCCGCATCGCCCCCGCGCCCCAGACCCTCGCACGTGCCGACGCGCGCCGGTGATCTCGGCGCGGGCCTGGCCTGCGCGCTCGGCGCCGGCCTGGCCTGGGGCCTGGTCTTCGTCGCGCCGGTCATGCTGCCCGGCTATCCGGCGGCGGTGCTGTCGGTCGGCCGGTACGCGGCCTTCGGACTGATCGCCCTCGCGCTCGCCTGGTCGGCCCGCGAACCGCTGGGGCGCCTCACCCGCGCGGACTGGGCGGAAGCGGCGCGGCTGTCGCTGGTCGGCAACCTGCTCTACTACGCCTGCCTCGCCGCCGCGATCCAGACGGCGGGCGTGCCGCTGCCGACGATGCTGATCGGCACGCTGCCGCTGGTGATCGCGGTGGTCTCGAACCTCACCGATCGCGCGCTGCCCTGGACCCGGCTCGCGCCCTCGCTCGCGGTGATCGCCGCCGGCATCGCGCTGGTCAACCATGCCGAGTACGAGCGCCTGCGCACGGCGTCGTCCGACGCCGGACCGCGCCTGCTGATGGGCACCGTGCTCGCGCTCGGCGCGGTCGTCTGCTGGACCTGGTATCCGATCCGCAACGCACGCTGGATGCGGGCGAATCCGGGCTTCAGCCCCGCCACCTGGGCGACCGCACAGGGGCTCACCACGCTGCCGCTCGCCCTCGCGGGCTGGGCCGTGGTGGCTGTCTGGCACGCCTTGCGGCCGCTGCAGGCCGGCGACGGCGGCGGCGCGTTCGACTTCCCGCTGGGCAGCCAGCCCTGGGCCTTCATCGGCCTGATGGCCGCGATCGGGCTCGCCGCGTCATGGCTGGGCACGCTGCTCTGGAACCAGGCGTCGCGGCTGCTGCCGACCTCGCTGGTCGGGCAGCTGATCGTGTTCGAGACGCTGTCGGCGCTGGCCTACGGCTTCCTGTGGCGCGGCGAACCGCCCGGAGCCGGCGCTGCGGCCGGCATCGCGCTGCTGGTGCTCGGCGTGGTGATCGGCGTGCGGACGTTCCAGCACGCTCCGGACTGACGGCGCGGCCGCATCGGCCCCGGAACCGACGGCGCCTTCGTCAGCGACCGCCCCAGCGCCGCGGCCACGCCACGAACAACACCAGACAGGCGGCGTGCACCGCCGCGAATCCGACCATCGCCGCGCGGAACGCGGCCACCTCGTCGAGGCCGCCCGCACGGAATGCGTCGATCGCGACGCCGAAGCCCCACTGGCTGGCGAACATCCACGAGAAGATCACCAGGTTGAATCCGGTGAGCGCGCGACCGGCGAGCCGCGACGGGAAGGCCAGGCCCACGCGCGGCTGCACCAGGGTGTAGACGGTGGCGGCCGCCGCGTAGGCGACCCACAGCCACCAGGCCGACGGTCCGTGGGCCCAGGCGATCGCGAGCTCGAGCGCCACGACCGCGGCAGTGCCCCGGGCGACGATCCGGGCGAGCGCGTCGCCGTCGGTGCCGACGCGCGGCGCGATCCAGCCGAGCGCGAAGAAGCACAGCATCAGCCCGAAATTGAACGCGAACAGCAGGTCCGCGCGCGCGGCGCCCTGCACGCCGAGGACGGTGGCGAACCACGGTCCCACCCACAGGCTCTGCATCGACACGAAGCCGCCCTGCACGACGCCGGCGGTCATCGTCATGCGCCAGAAGTAGCCGCTGGCGAAGACCTCGCGGTAGCCGCCCAGCGATGCGAGGAACGAGGCGGCGGGCACTCCGGGCTCGCGCGCACGCTCGTGGTCGCGCGGCAGCAGCGTCCACATCGCGACGCCGATCGCGGCGAGCAGCGCCGCCGCGAGCCAGAACACGCCGCGCCAGCCGAGCACGGGCAACGCCCAGTGCACCGGCACCGTGGTGACCAGCACGCCGACGGTGCCCGACATCAGCATCCACGCCGCGAGCTGCGTCTGGCGGGACGCCGGGAACCACTGCCGATAGGCCGTCAGCGAGGCCATCAGCGCACCCGCGACGCCGGCGCCGATCAGCGCCCGCCCGACCCACAGCATCGCGGCCGACGTGGCGAGCGCGAACACGATGCATCCCGACGCGGCCACGCCGAGCAGCGCCGCATCGACCCGGCGCGGACCGAAACGGTCGAGCCACACGCCGAGCGGCACCTGCATCGCCGCGAACGCGAGGAAGTACGCCGCCGACATCGCGCCGAGCTGTGCGTGCGTCAGGCCGAGCTCGGCCGTGAGTTCGGGCGCGAGCACCGCGTTCACCGAGCGCAGCCCGTACGACATGAAGTAGCCGGCCGCGAAGCAGCCGAAGATCCGCAGCGCGAGGGCGCCCCGGGCCTCGCGGGGCGCGGGAGCCGCGCTCATCGCATCAGCTTCAGCGATTCGAGGAAGAGGGCCGCGGCCTCGCGATCGGGGCGGGTGCCGAGCACCACCGCCTGCCAGGCCTGGGTGCCGACCGCCACGAACCGGGCGATCAGGGTCGCCTCGCGGTCGCGCATCCGTCCGGTGGCCTCGATCTCGACCGCGGCGTCCGTGCCGGTCCGCTGACCGCCCAGGTCGACCCGCACGATCTGGACCGGGCGTTCGGCGCTCACCGTCCCGCCGATGTTGCGGACCATCGCGGCGCGCATCGACGCCAGCGCGCGCGCACGCATCGCGTCGGAGTCCTCGGGCAGCGTCACGGTGCCGACGGTGTAGGCGACCTCGCGCGCCTGCGCACCGAGCATCGTCATCTCGAGCGACAGGCCCTCGAGATTGATCGTGCGCGCCATGCGGGCGGGCTTGGCGGGCAGCATCACCAGCACGCCGACCTCCTCGGCGCGGATCTCCCGCCAGTCGTGATCGGGCGAGCAGCCCGCGAGCCAGGCCAGCGGCGCCGCCCCCAGCACTCCCACCACCGCGCGGCGCGAGGCGCGCGCGGGTCTCCTCGTTGCATCCATCGCATAATGGTAACAATGCCGCCGACCGTATCCTCGCGATGCCGCGCGGGCGGCCGGCGCCGGGAGCGCGAGATGCTGTACGAGTTCAAGTCCAAGGCCACCGGCAACGTGGTGATGACCGGCCCGGTCGCCGAACGCCTGCTCGGCATCGTCGGCCGCGAGCCGGCCGCCAAAGGCGTCTTCACCGTCGAGCAGATGCCCGACGCGATCGCCGCGCTGCAGGCCGCGATCGACCGCGAGCGCGACGAGGGCGGAGCGGGGCAGGAGGAGACCGACGACCGCGCGCGCGAGGCGGCCCGCTCGGTGTCCCTCAAGCAGCGGGCCTGGCCGCTGATCGACATGCTGCGCACCGCGCACGCCGCGAAGCAGCCGGTGACCTGGGGCGTCTAGCCGAAGTAGCGCTTCGCGGAGTGGGCGGGCGACGCGTCGCCGATCGGCTTGGCGATGCCGTCGACGCGCAGCACCGGCGCGCCCTCGACGCGGAACAGCCCCTGGGAGAACACCAGGTTGCGGGTGGCGCGCAGCACTTCGAGCCGTCCCTCGATCCACGCCCCCTCGGGCACCGGCGCGAGGAAGTCGGCCGACAGGCTGACGGTGCTCATGAAGCGGTCCTGACCGGTCTGCAGGTTCGAGCCGACCACCACCAGCATGTCGGCCAGCGACATCAGCATGCCGCCGTGGCAGAAGCCCGAGGGGCTGCAGTGCCTGCGCTCGACGCGCAGCCCCATCACCAGCCGCCCGTCGCGTCCTTCGGCCGCGTGGCCCAGCAGCGGGCCGACCGAGTCGACGAAGGGGTTGTCGCCGAACGCGAGCGGCACGAAGCCCTCGGGCACGGACCGGTCCTCGGCAGGCGCCTGCGCCATGGTCCCGTGCCCCCGGCGTCCGATCAGGCCAGGCTCGAGGCGAGCGCGCGACGCAGCTCGGCCTCGTCGCGGCCCGACCGGTGGGCGATGTCGCGCACCTGGTCGTCGCCGATGCGCCCGACGCTGAAGTACTGCGCCTGCGGGTGCGACAGGTAGAAGCCCGAGACGCTCGCCGCCGGCGTCATCGCCAGCGACTCGGTCAGGGCCATGCCGATCTCGTCGGCGCGCAGCACCTCGAACATCGCAGCCTTGACGGTGTGCTCGGGGCACGCCGGGTAGCCGGGCGCCGGACGGATGCCGCGATAGCGCTCGGCGACCAGCTGCTCGTTGGTCAGCCGCTCGTCCGGCGCATAGCCCCAGAGGTCGCGGCGCACGCGCTCGTGCATGCACTCGGCGAAGGCCTCGGCCATGCGGTCGGCGATCGCCTTGAGCATGATCGACGAGTAGTCGTCGAGCAGCGCCGCGAACTCGGCCTCCTTCTTCTCGACGCCGATGCCCGCGGTGACGGCGAACACGCCGACCCAGTCCTCGATGCCGGACGGCGCGCCGTCGATGACCTTGGGCGCGACGAAGTCGGCGAGGCACTTGTTGTCGACGCCGTCGCGCTTGGCCACCTGCTGGCGCAGGTTGCGCCAGGTGAAGGCCACCTCGGCGCGGCTCGCGTCGGTGTAGACCTCGATGTCGTCGTCGTGGACCGAGTTGGCCGGCAGGAACGCGACGACCGCGTTCGCGGTGATCCAGCGCCCGTCGATCACGCGCTTGAGCATCGACTGGCCGTCCGAGAACACCCGCCGCGCCGACTCGCCGACCACCTCGTCGTTGAGGATCGCGGGGTACCCGCCGTGCAGGTCCCAGGTCTGGAAGAACGGCTGCCAGTCGATGTACTTCGCGATCTCGGCGAGGTCGAAGTTGCGGAACACCCGCCGCCCGACGAACTTGGGCTTCGGCGGGTGGTAGTGCGCGACCGGGTGGGGCGCGGTGCCGGGGTGGTCGTCGGCAGGCATCGCCCAGGGCAGGACGGGCTTGTTCGCGCGGGCCTCCTCGAGCGACACCAGCTGCGGGCCCTTCTTCGACGCGTGGTTCTCGCGCACCCGCTCGTAGTCGGTGCGCAGCTGCTCGAGGTAGGCGATGCGCGTGTCGTCGGACATCAGGTTCTGCGCCACCGGCACCGAGCGCGACGCGTCGGCGACGTGGATCACCGGCCCCGAGTAGTGCGGCGAGATCTTGACGGCGGTGTGCACGCGCGAGGTGGTCGCGCCACCGATCAGCAGCGGGATCTTGCGCACGCGGAACCACTCGTCGCGCTCCATCTCGGCGGCGACGAAGGCCATCTCCTCGAGCGAGGGCGTGATCAGCCCCGACAGGCCGACGATGTCCGCGCCCTCGACCTTGGCCCGCGCCAGGATCTCGTTGCACGGGACCATCACGCCCATGTTCACGACCTCGAAGTTGTTGCACTGGAGGACGACGGTGACGATGTTCTTGCCGATGTCGTGCACGTCGCCCTTGACCGTCGCGATGACGATCTTGCCGCGCGCGCGGGTGTCTCCCGCGGCGGCCTTCTCGGCCTCGATGAACGGCACCAGGTGCGCGACCGCCTGCTTCATCACGCGCGCCGACTTCACCACCTGCGGCAGGAACATCTTGCCGGCGCCGAACAGGTCGCCGACGACGTTCATGCCGTCCATCAGCGGGCCCTCGATGACCTCGATCGGACGGCCGCCGCGGGCGAGCACCTCCTGGCGCGCGGTCTCGGTGTCCTCGACGACGAAGGTGGTGATGCCCTGCACCAGCGCGTGCGCGAGCCGCTCGCCCACCGGCTTGGCGCGCCAGGCGAGGTCCTCCTCGCGCTTGGCGCCGCCCGCCTTGAGCGTGCCCGCGACCTCGATCAGCCGCTCGGTCGGGGTCTTGTCGCGCTCGGGCGAATCGGCCGGCAGGTCGGCCGGCAGCGTGGCCGGCCGGTTCAGCACGATGTCCTCGACCAGGTCGCGCAGCCCCTGCGGGATCTGCTCGTAGACGCCGAGCATGCCGGCGTTGACGATGCCCATGCTCATGCCGGCGCGTACCGCGTGGTACAGGAACACGGTGTGGATCGCCTCGCGCGCGGGGTCGTTGCCGCGGAACGAGAACGACACGTTGGACACGCCGCCGGAGACCTTCGCGTACGGCAGGTTCGCGCGGATCCAGCGGGTCGCCTCGATGAAGTCGACGCCGTAGTTGTCGTGCTCGGGGATGCCGGTGGCGATCGCGAAGATGTTCGGATCGAAGACGATGTCCTCGGGCGGGAAGCCGACCCGGTCGACCAGCAGCCGGTAGGCGCGTTCGCAGATCTGCGTCTTGCGCTCGAAGGTGTCGGCCTGGCCCTGCTCGTCGAAGGCCATGACGATGACGGCCGCGCCGTAGCGCCGGCACAGCGTCGCCTGGCGCAGGAACTCGGCCTCGCCCTCCTTCATCGAGATGCTGTTGACGATCGCCTTGCCCTGCACGCAGCGCAGCCCCGCCTCGATGACGCTCCACTTGGAGGAGTCGATCATGATCGGCACGCGCGCGATGTCGGGCTCGGAGGCGATCAGGTTGAGGAAGCGCGCCATGGCCGCGGCCGAGTCGAGCATCGCCTCGTCCATGTTGACGTCGATGACCTGCGCGCCGTTCTCGACCTGCTGGCGCGCGACCGCGAGCGCCTCGTCGTACTGCTCGTTGAGGATCATCCGCGCGAACGCCTTGCTGCCGGTCACGTTCGTGCGCTCGCCGACGTTGACGAACAGCGCGTCCTCGCCGACGTTGAACGCCTCGAGGCCGGCCAGGCGCAGCTCGCGCGGGCGCTCGGGCACGGCGCGCGGCGCCACGCCCTCGATGGCGCGGGCGATCGCGGCGATGTGCTCGGGCGTGGTGCCGCAGCAGCCGCCGGCGATGTTCACGAAGCCGGCGTCGGCGAACTCGCGCAGCAGGGCCGACGTGACGTCGGGCGTCTCGTCGAAGCCGGTGTCCGACATCGGATTGGGCAGGCCCGCGTTCGGGTACACGCAGACGAAGGTGTCGGCCTTCTTCGAGAGCTCCTCGACGTAGGGGCGCATCAGCGCCGCGCCGAGCGCGCAGTTCAGGCCGATGGTGAGCGGGCGCGCGTGGCGCACCGAGTTCCAGAACGCCTCGACCGTCTGGCCCGACAGGATGCGCCCGGAGGCGTCGGTGACCGTGCCCGAGATCATGATCGGCAGGCGCCGGCCGCTGGCCTCGAAGTACTCGTCGATCGCGAACAGCGCGGCCTTGGCATTGAGCGTGTCGAAGATCGTCTCGACGAGCAGCACGTCCACGCCGCCCTCGACCAGTGCCTCGACCTGCTCGAGGTAGGCCGCGCGCAGCTCCTCGAAGGTCACGTTGCGCGCGCCCGGATCGTTGACATCGGGCGAGATCGACGCGGTCTTGGGCTGGGGCCCGAGCGCGCCGGCGACGAAGCGCGGGCGCTCCGGCGTCGAGAACCGGTCGGCCTGCTCGCGGGCGAGCTTCGCCGAGGCGAGGTTCATCTCGCTGGCCAGGTCGGCCATCCGGTAGTCGGACTGGGCGATCGTGGTCGCACCGAAGGTGTTGGTCTCGATCAGGTCCGCGCCCGCCTCGAGGTACTGGGCGTGGATCTCGGCGATCACGTCGGGCCGCGTCAGCGACAGCAGCTCGTTGTTGCCCTTCACGTCGTGCGGGAACCCGGCGAACCGCGGGCCGCGGTAGTCGGCCTCGCCCAGGCGGTAGCGCTGGATCATCGTGCCCATCGCGCCGTCCAGCACCAGGATGCGGCGGGCGAGCAGCGCGCGCAGGCGGGCCTCGACGGAGGCGGTCTGATCCGGGGCGTTCGAGAGGTCGGGCATGTCCGGGAGGGTCTGATCTTCGATTCGGTCCGTCGATGGTATCGCGACGGCGACGGTGCACCCGGGGTACCGGGACGAACGGCCGGGGCTACCGGCCGGAGCCCGCCATCGGATCGGGAGACGCCCCGTCGGGCGCGTCGGGGGCGCGCACAGGGGTCGGGACCGTCCGCGGCCGCCCGCAGCCGAGGTGGGCAGCGCGGCGGTATGATCGGCGACCTCCGCCCGTCGCGGGACGCCGCGCGCCGCCGGTCGAAAGACCTGCGCGGCACGCGCCCCGCCCGACACCATGCAGCCGATCCGCGTCGCTCCCGCCCGCTTCCTCACCGTTGTCTGCGCCGGCGCCCTGCTGGCCGGGCTCGCCGCCTGCAGCAAGCCCGAGCCGCCCAAGCCCGCGGCCCGGCCGCCCGCCGTGGTCCGCGTGATCCCGTCCAGATCGGAGACCGTGCCGGTCATCCAGGAGCATGTCGGCCGCGTGGCCGCGTTCCGCTCGGTCGAGGTGAGGGCCCGGGTCGAGGGGATCCTCGAGAAGCGGCATTTCACCGAGGGCACCGAGGTCAAGCGCGGCCAGCTGCTCTACACGATCGACCCGACGCCCTACCAGACGGTGCTCAACGATGCCCGCGCGGAGGTCGCCCGTGCCGAGGCCAACCTCGCGAACACCCGCTCGCGCGAGCAGCGCTACGCGCCGCTGGTCAAGGAGAACGCGATCAGCCGCCAGGACTACGACGACGCGGTCACGGCGGTGAAGCAGAACGAGGCGCTGCTGGCGAGCGCGCGCGGCGCGGTCGAGCGCGCCCAGATCAACCTCGGCTACACCCGCGTGGTGGCGAACGAGAGCGGCCGCATCGGCGCGACCCTGGTGCCCGAGGGCCGGCTGGTCGGCAAGGGCGAGGCCACCCACCTGACGACGATCGACCGGCTCGAGCCGGTCTACGTCAACTTCACCATGGCCGACCGCGACGCGCTGGTGTTCAAGCGCGCGATGTCGAGCGGCGAGATCCGCGAGGCCGACGGCGGCTCGCGGGCCCGCGTGTTCCTGCCCGACGGCACCGAGTACGCCGAACTCGGCAAGCTCGACTTCACCGATTCGCGGGTCGACCCGAACACCGGCACGATCAGCCTGCGCGCGGTGATGCCCAACCCCGGCCAGAACCTGCTGCCCGGCATGTTCGTGCGCGTGGAGTTCATCTCGGCGAAACGCCCGGACACCATCCTGGTGCCGCAGCAGGCGGTCATCAAGACGCCGACCGGGCACATCGCCTGGGTGATCGACAAGGAGGGCCGTGCGACGCGGCGCGACCTCGTCGTCGGCCAGTGGCTGCGCGAGGACTGGATCATCGAGAAGGGTCTCGGGGCCGGCGAGGCGGTGGTGGTCGACGGCTACCAGAAGCTGCAGCCGGGCGCGCCGGTCAAGGCGGTGCCGTGGACGCCGACTCCCGGTGCGGGAGCCGGGGCCGGGGCCGGAGCCGGGGCCGGAGCCGTCAAGGCCGTGTCGCCGGGCGCTCCCGGCGTCCCGGCCGCCCCGCCCGCCGCGGCGCCGGCGGGTGCAGCCGCGCCGCCGGCCGCCCTGGCACCGCCGGCCGCGGTCGCGCCGCCGGCCGCCGCCCCGTCCGCCAAGCCCTGACGCGGGGGCCGCGCCATGGGTTTCTTCGTCGACCGTCCGGTCTTCGCGACCGTCATCGCGATCATCATCTCGCTGCTGGGCGTGCTGGGCGGCACCCAGCTCGCCGTCGAGCAGTATCCGAGCGTCGCGCCGCCGCAGGTGCAGATCACCGCCGTCTACCCGGGCGCGAGCCCCGAGACGCTCGAGACCACGGTCGCCGCGCCCCTCGAGCGCGAGATGAACGGCATCCCCGGGCTGCTCTACATGCAGTCCACCTCGTCGGCCAGCGGGCTGATGCAGCTGCAGGTCTACTTCGAGCCCGGCACCGACCTGAACCTCGCGGCGGTCGAGGTCAGCAACCGCTCCAAGCGGGTCGAGCCGCTGCTGCCGCAGGAAGTGCTGCGCCAGGGCCTGCGCGTCGACAAGACCAACCCGCAGATCCTGCAGGTGGTGGTGCTGCAGTCCGAGGACCCGCGCTTCGACGCGACCTACATCGCCAACCTCGCCAACAGCCAGATCGTCAACGAGCTCAAGCGCCTGCCCGGCGCCGGCGACGTCACGCTGTTCGCCGCGCCCTACGCGATGCGGCTGTGGGTGGACCCGGACCGGCTCGCCAAGTACCGGCTGAGCGTCAACGACGTGATCAACGCGGTCCGCGAGCAGAACCAGAACTTCCCGGTCGGCGAGATCGGCCAGGCGCCGGCCGACCGCGGCCAGACGCTGACCTTCCCGGTGCAGACCGCGGGCAGCCTGGTCGAGGTGGAGCAGTTCGCCGACATCGTCATCCGCTCGCTGGCCGACGGCTCGGTGGTGCGGGTGCGCGACGTCGCGCGCGTGGAGCTGGGCGCCGACGACTACCAGTTCGAGTCGCGCCTGGACGGCAAGCCGGCGGTCGCGATGGGCGTGTACCTGCGCCCGGGCGCCAACGCGCTCGAGCTCGCGAAGGCGCTGCGCACGAAGATGGACGCGCTCGCCGCGGGCTTCCCGCCCGAGATCCGCTGGCAGGTGTCGTACGACACCACCAAGTTCGTGAACGCCTCGATCGAGCTGGTGCTGCACACCTTCGTCGAGGCCTTCCTGCTCGTGCTGGTGGTGGTCTACCTGTTCCTCGGCAGCCTGCGCGCGACGATCATCCCGCTGATCGCGATCCCGGTGTCCATCGTCGGCACGCTCGCGGGCCTGCTGGTCGCCGGCTTCTCGATCAACATGCTCACGCTGTTCGGCATGGTGCTGGCCATCGGCATCGTGGTCGACGACGCGATCGTGGTGGTCGAGGCGGTCGAGAAGATCATGCACGACGAGCACTGCGACGCGCGCGTCGCGGCCCGCAAGGCGATGCAGGGCATCGGCGGCGCGATCGTGGGCGTCACCGCGGTGATCTGCGCGGTGTTCGTGCCGATCGCCTTCCTCGGCGGCGTGACCGGCACGCTCTACAAGCAGTTCGCGATCACCATCACCATCTCGACGCTGCTGTCGGCGATCACGGCGCTCACGCTCACGCCCGCGCTGTGCGCGCTGATCCTCAAGCCGGGGATGACGAAGCTCCGCCCGATCCAGGTCTTCGACCGGATCTTCAACCGGGTCACCGACGGCTACGCGAGCGCGGTGGGCGGCATCCTGTCGCACAAGCTGGTGTTCCTGATCGTCTACGGCGCGATGATCGCCGGCGTCGTGTACCTCTTCAGCGCCATCCCCGGCGGCTTCGTGCCCGAGGAGGACAAGGGCACGATCTACGTGGTGGTCGACGCCCCCGCGGGCGCCTCGGTGGAGCGCACCCGCGAGGCGCTCAAGAAGGCGGAGGCGATCCTCGCGAAGGAGGAGACGGTCCAGGAGTCGATCGCGATCGTCGGCTTCTCGATCTTCTATCGCTACGCGAACCAGGCCTTCGTGTTCGCCACGCTCAAGCCCTGGGACGAACGCAAGGGCGAGGACCAGCACGTCTCGAAGGTGCTGCAGCGGCTCAACCGCCAGCTGCTCGCGATCCCGGAGGCGCGGGTCTTCGCGCTCAACGAGCCGCCGATCTCGGGCATGGGCTCGGTGGCGGGCTTCGACTACCGGCTGCTGTCGACCGACGGCGACCGCGCCAAGCTCGACGCGACGGTCGCCGAGATCGTGGGTGCCGCGCAGCAGGACCCGGCGCTCTTCGCGGTGCGCAGCGTCGCGGCGCCCAACGTGCAGACCCTGTTCCTCGACGTCGACCGCAACAAGGCCAAGGCGCTCGGCGTGCCGCTCTCGGACCTGTACGCGACGCTCGGCAGCCTGCTCGGCTCGTCCTTCGTCAACCAGTTCACCGCGTTCGGCACCAGCCTGAAGGTCAAGCTGCAGGCCGAGCAGGCGTTCCGCGCCGATCCGGCGGCGCTGCAGCGCTTCCAGATCCGCAACGCCGAGGGCAACCTGGTGCCGCTGGCCGCGCTGATGAAGACCGAGTGGCGCTCGGCGCCGATCGCGCTGACCCGCTACAACGGCTATCCGTCGGTGCAGCTCAACGGCGCGCCGGCGCCGGGCCGCGCCTCCGGCGAGGCGCTGCTCGCGATGGAGGCGATCTCCGCCGAGAAGCTGCCCGAGGGCACGACCTTCGAGTGGTCGGGCCAGTCGCTGCAGGAGCGCGTGGCCGGCGGCCAGGCGACGGGCATCTTCGTGCTGTCGCTGATCTTCGTGTTCCTGTTCCTCGCGGCGCTGTACGAGAGCTTCAGCCTGCCGGTGGCGGTGTTCCTGATCGTGCCGATCGCCATCCTCGGCGCGCTGATCGCGCTGCTGCTGCGTGCGAGCCCGAACGACGTGTTCTTCCAGGTGTCGCTGATCACGCTGGTGGGCCTGGCGGGCAAGAACGGCATCCTGATCGTCGAGTTCGCCAAGCAGCAGTACGAGGCCGGCATGAGCGCGCTCGACGCGGCGATCGACGCCGGCCGCCAGCGGCTGCGCCCGATCGTGATGACCTCGCTGGCCTTCATCCTCGGCGTGCTGCCGCTGGTGAAGGCCGACGGCGCGGGCGCCGCGACCCAGCACTCGGTGGGCACCGGCATCCTGGGCGGCATGCTGGCCGCGACGCTGATCGGCGTGTTCTTCACGCCGCTGTTCTACTTCCTGGTCACGACCTGGATGGGCGGCAAGCGGCCGCCGCCGGTCGCGAAGCCGCCCGGGGACGGGGCGGCCGCGACCGTGCCGGCCGCGCCGCACGGCGGGGGGCACGCATGAACGCGCCCCTGGATGCGTCGATGAACGCACCGATGAACGCACCGAGGATCGCGCCCGCCCGCCCGAGGCGCGCGCCCACCCGACCGTGCCTCGCGGCGGCGCTGGCCGCCGCTGCGCTCGCGTCGGCCTGCTCGATGCTGAGCCCGCCCGCAGCCCCCGCCGCGCCCGCCGACCGCGCCCCCGCGACGCCGCCCGCCTGGCAGTCGCCGAGCGCGTCCGGCTCGAGCCTCGCCGACCAGTCGTGGCGGACCTTCTTCGCCTACGGCGACCTGCCGGCGCTGATCGACGAGGCGCTGCGCGCGAACCGCGACCTGCGGATCGCCGCCGAGCGCATCGAGCTCGCCCGCGCGCAGTACGGCCTGGCGCGCTCGGCGCTGGTGCCGACGATCGCCGCCGACGCGAGCGCGACCGCGCAGCGCGGCCCGACGCCGCTCGACCCGAACCGCAACCGCAGCGGCGAGAGCTACTCGGCCGGTCTCGCGATGCCGACCTGGGAGATCGACCTCTGGGGCCGGATCCGCTCGCAGGTCGATGCCGCCCGCCTCAATGTCGAGGCGACCGAAGCGCAGCGCCGCGCGGCCGAGGTCAGCCTCGTCGCGTCGGTGGCCGGCAGCTGGCTCGAGCTGCTCGAGATCGACCAGCAGCTCGCCGTCTCGCGCCGCACGCGCGATTCGCGCCGCGACTCGCTGCGGCTCATCCGGCTGCGCTTCCAGGCCGGCGTGGTCTCGATGGTCGACGTCACGCAGGCCGAGACCTCGCTCGCGCAGGCCGACCAGGCGATCGCCGACCTCGAGCGCCGGCGCAGCCTCGGCGAGAGCGCGCTGTCCCTGCTGCTCGGCCGCAACCCCGGCCCGATCGCGCGCACCCAGGGGCTGCGCGAGATGCCGGTGCCCACCGTGCTGCCCGCCGGGCTGCCGTCGGACCTGCTGCGCCGCCGGCCCGACATCATCGCCGCCGAACGCTCGATGGCCGCCACCGAGGCCGACGTCGACGCCGCCCGCAAGGCCTTCCTGCCCTCGATCTCCCTGAGCGGCTTCCTCGGCGTCGTGAGCCCGCAGCTCTCGCAGCTGCTGGGTGCCGACCGCGCGGCCTGGTCGGTCACGCCGGGGGTGACGCTGCCGATCTTCACCGGCGGGCGCCTCGAGTCCAACCTCGACGCGACGGCCGCCCGGCAGCGGATCGCGATCGAGGACTACGGCCGCACGGTGCAGGGCGCGCTGCGCGACGTCGAGGACGCGCTCGCCGGCTTCCAGCGGCGGCGCGAGCAGCGCGAGGCGCTCGAGCGGATCGTCGCGTCGAGCCAGGAGCGGCTGCGGCTGGTCGACCTGCGCTACCTGAACGGGATCTCGAGCTATTTCGAGGTGCTCGACTCGCAGCGCGTGCTGTTCGACGCGGAGCTGCAGCTGGCGCAGGCGACGGCGGCGACCTACGGGTCGGTGATCCAGCTGTATCGGGCGCTGGGCGGCGGCTGGGACCCGGCGGCGGTGGCGGCGGGACGGTGAGGGCGGCGGGACGGGTCTCCCCGGCGGAGCTGGAGGCGATCCGCGCCCGAATCGTGGCCCTGCCGGCACCGCCGCCGCCTCCCGTGCTCGGCCGGCACGATGTGCTGGCGGCGCTGATGATCTTCCTGATCGT